>NZ_BCAG01000003.1:1200000-1556666 GCF_001293685.1 Desulfatitalea tepidiphila
CCCAGGTTCGCCTCGACCTGGACGACAGCGGCGGGTTTACCGTCACCTTTGGAGGATGATGGATGGCTGTCCAATTAATGGCGAATGCGCCCCGCTTCACCTTTTTTGCTGATGGCAATGAGCTGAGCGTATATGAATTCAAGGTGCGCGAGCGCATCTCCGAGCTGTTCGAAGGCAACATCAAACTGGTTTCGGAACAGGAGTATGGTTTCGAGGATATCATCGGTAAAACCGCCCTGCTGACCGTCGAAGGTCCGGATGGGGATCGCCATTTGAACGGACTGGTGCACCGTTTCATGCTGATCGGCACCAGGGGGCGATTTTTTCTCTACGAAGCCCATCTGGTCCCCCAGGTCCATTTGCTCACGCTGCGGCGGGATTGCCGCATCTTTCAGAATCAAAGCGTTCCCGATATCGTCAAAAAGGTTCTCGATGACGGCGGCGTGGCAGGCGATCTGTTCACGTTCCGATTGAAGGGGACTTACGCCGCGCGGGACTATTGCGTTCAATATCGCGAAAGTGATTGGGCGTTTATATCGCGCCTTCTCGCAGAGGAGGGGATATTCTACTTCTTCGAGCATTCGAACGAAAATCACCGGCTGGTGTTCGGAGATGGTACGGTCAACTACCAACCCATTGGGGGCAATGAGCAGGTGACAGTTCACCCAGGCGCCGGCCTGGTCGCCGATGAAGAGGCCATACAGGAGCTTCAGGTGAGCCGGCAAATCCGATCGGGTCAGTATGCCACGAAGGATTTTAACTTCGAAAAGCCTTCCCTGACTCTGAGCGCCGAGAATTCGGACGTTGAGCATCGGCATCTGGAAATTTACGATTATCCGGGTGAATTCGACACCCCGGAACAGGGTCGCCACTATGCCCAAGTGCGGCTGCAGCAGGCCGTGATGTTCAAGGAGACGGCCGAGGGAAAAGGCACGGTTTGCCGCTTCGTGCCGGGTTTTACCTTCAAACTGGCCGGGCACGCCATGGAGCGCCTGAACCAGGCCTATTTACTGGTGGGGGTCACCCACACGGGCGCGCAAGCCCAGGTGCTTGAAGAGATGGCCGAAACGGAGTCATCGACCCACTATGAAAACCGCTTTCTGGCAGTGCCGTCGGAAGTGACCATCCGACCCGAGGCCGTCTATGCCAAGCCTGTGATCGAAGGGGTGCAGACCGCCATCGTCACGGGTCCGGACGAAGAGGAGATTTATACGGACCGCCACGGCCGGGTCAAAGTACAATTTCATTGGGATCGCGTCGGCAAAAGGAATGAAAACAGTTCGTGCTGGATTCGCGTGAGCCAGCAATGGGCCGGCGCCGGCTGGGGTGCCATGTTCATTCCCAGGGTCGGTCAGGAGGTGATTGTCGATTTCATCGAAGGCGATCCGGACCGGCCCATCATCACCGGACGGGTCTATCATGGCACCAATACGCCCCCGTATGCACTGCCGGCAGAGAAGACCAAAAGCACGATAAAGTCCAATACGTACAAGAAGGGCAATGGTTCCAACGAAATCCGTTTCGAAGACAAGAAGGGCAATGAAGAGATTTACCTGCACGGCCAGAAAGATTGGACCATCGCCATCAACAGCAACAAGTCGCAGACCATCGGTTATAATGAAAGCCTGTCGGTGGGCAACGACCGCACCAAAACCGTAGGCAAGAATCAACAAATCACCGTGGGGCAGCATCATACCGAGACGGTGGGCGGCAGTATGAGCGTCGGTGTGGCCCAGAACATGAGCGAGTCCATCGGCCTGGCCAAATCGCTCTCCATTGGCGGTGCCTATCAAGCCACCGTCGGCGGGGCCATGAACGAGACCGTCGGCGGCGCCAAGACCGAGCAGGTCGGCGCTGCCAAGAGCGTGGCCGTGGGGGCCCACAGCAGCGAAGTGGTCGGCGGCAACAAATCCGTGGATGTCGGCAAGAGCATGGTCGAAACCATCGGAGACGAGTTCGTCCTGAATTCAGGCGGGTCCATGAATATGAAGGCCGGAGACGACTATGCATTGACGGTATCCAACAATGGCGTCATGGACATCGGGGACCAGTTGACCATCAAAGTGGGGGCTGCGTCGATCACCCTCAAGAAAAACGGCGATATCACCATCAAGGGGAAGAAAATCAATATCCAGGGATCCGGCGATGTCACCATCAAAGGAAGTAAAATCAAGGAGAATTGATATGGCTGAAAAGCGTCTGCATCTTCTGGAACGCGGCCACGACAGAAAGGAGAAGGATAGCGACGCGAGCGGTTCATGGCCCGCCGGGAACAGGGATACCATCATCGGGCGCATCACCGCGGTGACGGCAGACGGAGCGATCTGGGTCGATTTCGAGGACCATCCCGGGCAGCCGTTGCGCGCCGTGACCACTGCCAGCATATCCATACAAGATGTGGGCCGCGAGGTGTTGATTCTCTTCGAAAGGGGAGACCGGCGGCGGCCCATCGTCGTGGGCTGCCTTTCGGACAAGGCGGCCCAGGCCCCGGCGCAACAGATAGCGCTCGAACTGGACCGGCGCAGCCCTGACGAGATACGGGTCGACGGCCGGCAGGTGGTGATCGAGGCGGCTCAGGAGTTGCTGCTGAAATGCGGAGAGGGTTCCATCCTGGTGAAACACGACGGCAGCATCGTGATCAAGGGGACCCGAATCGTCAGCCGCGCCAAGGGGATTCAAAAGATCAAGGGCGCGGCCGTCAGCATCAATTGACAAGGAAATGGTTCGGGCATGCTGCAACTTGAAAACGAGACGCCCTTTTGCGCCAATATGACCCTGCTTGCCGATGAGCGAGGTGTGGATCACGTGATCCTTACCGTCAAGGCCACCTTCGAGGTCGGCGAGGGTGTCTCGGTGGCCGAACGGCAGGACGATCTGGTCGAGGCCGACGTTTACTGGGGGGAGCCGGGCGTGTCGAGCTTGAAATATGCTTCCGAGATTCATCTTCCCAAACCCGCAACGGACATCGTCGCCGTGGGGGAGGCGTGCGCTCCCGATGAAACACCGGTGACCCATCTTGTCGTGGCGGTCGCCGTGGCCGACCGGCTGAAGACCATTCGTGTTTTCGGAGACCGGTATTGGGAAAGCGGCCTCGTTGGGCTCGCCGCTTCTGCGCCCCGGCCCTTCGTGCGGATGCCCCTGGTCTATGAGCAGGCGTTCGGCGGCACCATAGAATCCGACAGCGGCTCAGGGCGAAGGTTTGTCGAACCGCGCAATCCGGTGGGCGCAGGGCTCAATGCCGGGCGTAAAAAGGCAGAGATCAAAGGCAGGCCGTTGCCCAACCTGGAACATCCCCGTCAGCGCATCCGGCATCCAGGCGACACCTCAGCTCCGGCCTGTTTCGGTTTTGTCGCCCCGTCATGGATGCCGCGCCGAAAGTATGCCGGTACCTATGACGAAGGATGGGTGAAGCGCCGGGCGCCTTTTTTGCCTGACGATTTCGATGCCCGTTTTTTCAATGCCGCACATCCTGATCTGACCTGTCGCGGCTTTTTGAAGGGGGGGGAACCGGTCAACGTGTTGAACATGTGCCCCGGGGGGTCGCTGAGGTTCCAGTTGCCGGTGTGTGACATGGACGCACGGGTGACCATTGCCGGACGCACCTCCGCGATGCCTTTGACCATCGAAACCCTGCTGCTGGAGCCGGGCCGTTCGCGGTTTGCCCTGTTGTGGCGCGGAAAGGCGCCCTGTGACAAACGGAGTTTGCAGGTTGAGGAGGTTCGTTTGACGGTGAACCGTCTGAAATTTTGACGCCACCGTAAAAAGCCCAATATCTGCGTTGTGCTCATCCCCGTCGTCCTTGCGGCGTACGACAAGTATGCCTCAGGACACGGAATTTCGCGCGCCTTGATTTTGAACTTGTTACGGCGCTGTCCGACAGCGGCTTTTTACATAGCGATCAAATTTTTAATAAATAACTATTTAAGTGGGTTATGTCCGAACACGGAAAGAATACGGCCGCTGACGAGGTCATCGTCATCGTTCAGATCGGCGTGACCACGGCCGTGGGGCTGGATGGCCTTCAGACCTGTGCGTCGGTTCGGGCCGGCATTTCGGGATTTTACGAGCTTGACTGGATGGACAAGGTGGCCCACCCGTTCGTAGCCGCCTTCTTGCCCGATGACTGCCTGCCACCCATTTCCGGGCGGGATCGGTCCGAGGGTTTGGACGATCGAGCCTATCGGATGCTCGGTCTGGCGCAAATGGCCCTGGAACAGATCCAGGGCGTTGAAGAAGCCGTAGCGCTGATGCTTGGATGGCCGGAAAAGGAGAGCCCGCCTTGCGGTGCCGAACCCTGGCTGGCACGTTTGAGCGACCCATCCCCGGTGCCCATCGACACGGTGAACAGTCGTGTGTTCGAAACGGGCCGAGCGTCCGGACTGACCGCCCTGCATCACGCCTGTAAGGTGCTGCGCGCCGGCCAGGCCGAAGCCTTGCTGGTGGGCGCGGTGGACACCTACAAGGATCTGGTGCTCATGGGCCGGCTCGATCGGGCAGCGAGAATCAAATCCCCTGCCAATCTGGATGGTTTCATCCCCGGTGAAGGGGCCGGTTTTCTGCTGGTGACCTCCCTGAGAAACGCCCGGGTCCGTCAATGGCCGGTGATTTGCACCGTCGAATCGACGGCCGTTGGCTTCGAAGAGGGCCATCTTTTCAGCGAGGCGCCCTATCGCGGCGAAGGCCTGGCAGCCACGGTAGATGCCCTGCTAGGCGCCGTACCGGTTCATCTGGACCGTCCCCGATGCGTCTTTTCCAGCATGAACGGGGAGTACTACTGGGCCAAGGAGTGGGGCGTGGCGGCCGTGAGGTGCCGTGACTATCTCGATCCGGGAGCCCGCTTCGAGCACCCGGCGGACTGCTTCGGAGACATGGGCGCTGCATGCGGCCCGGGAATGGTTGCGTTGGCGGCCATCGGTATGCAGAAAGGCTACCTGCCGGGCCCGGCGCTGGTCTACGGCGCTTCGGACGGCGGCGAACGGGCCGCGGCCCTGGTGGCCCGCCTGGAAGAAAGATGATCGGGAGGAGATGCGCATGGGACAGACGACTTTCGCCAATTCGAGGGGCATCGTTCACAAGGGCAGCGGGGGGGTGAGCGTGGTTTTTCCCGATGTCTGCAAGACCCCTACTCCCAGCGGACCGGTTCCCATTCCCTATCCCAATATCGGTAAATCTTCCGATACCAGCGGAGGGCCGATCAAGGTGAAAACCGACGGTCAGATGCCTATGGTCAAAGGCGCCAAATACGGCCTGACCACCGGAGATGAGGCCGGAACGGCGGGGGGCGTCGTCAGCAGCAGTACGAAAGGGGAGGCGGAATTCATGATTTACTCGTTTGACGTGAAGTTCGAAGGCAAGAATGTATGCCGAATGGGAGATCCGTTGTTTCACAACAAGAAGAACATTATGGGGTAAGCCCTCTCTGAGCGACGATGACCGACATCAAAGAAAAAATCGCCATGTTCGAAAAGCTGGCTTCGGAAGCGCACCATACCTTGCTGCAGCTGAAGGAGATCGAGTTCTCCGACGGCCATGTGGTGGAAAAGGACACCACCGGAGATTTTGCCAAACCGGAATGGCAGCGCAAACGGGACCAGGCCAGGCAGGCGCCGATATGCTACACCCGCAACACACCACCGAAACTGAAAGCCACCTTCAGCGTGGTGAGGGCGCCCACCGCCGCGGAGTCCGTCGAGATCGGCGGGCAGTGCAAGATCGGGGGGGCTACCCTGGAATGGCGGGCCAGCGTGACGGTCCAGCCGGCGGACAAGACCATCGTCAGCCCAGTCATGACGAGTTCCGCCAATCTTCCCGATCATGTGGCCTGCTACGATCCCTTGATCATCGCCTGGGAGATCAACCCTGCCAACCAGGGCTGGATTTCGGTCGGTGACAGCCGGCACGTTTTCTATGTCACACTGGCCGATCCCTCGGGAACACCGGCCTACTGGACCCTGCTCGACATCTCATGCCGGGCCGCCCATGGGGAGCGGACGGAAGCGGGTGTGGTTAAAAAGGTCTTCGCGCCCTTCAGCGGTCGTTCCCTGATACGCAAACGGGACGGTCAGGGATTGACCTACTGGAATCCGCGAACGACCAATGCGACCAATACCCGGGAATTGCTGGCCCGGGGGGATGGCAGCGGACAATGCGGCTCCTGGTCCGAGTTTTTACTCGACATGTACAAGGTGCATGGCATCCTGGGGGGCCGCAAGATCATCGTCGTGCGCAGCGTGGCCGAGTGGCAGGCCGCACAAGTCGGATTTCTGGTGAAAAACTGGATGTTCAAGGGCTTGGGATCCCTGGCATCGCCTTTCAGATATCGGATGTACACGGAGTGTGTCAAATTGCCGGGAATCGCCGGACAGCGGAATCCAAATCCACCCCCAGCCTTTTTCAACCACTTTATCGTGGCATACGGGGGTAAATACTATGATCCCTCCTACGGTGGCGGGCCATTCGACGATCAGGAAAAATGGGAGGAGGGGGCTATCGACGGCCTGTTTCAGCAATCCAGCAATGGAGCCGGGAAGAGGGCCGCATTCGGGGCAGGGAATATTCTTGAATTTCACCCGATTTAAGAGGTGCATGTAAGATGGCCGGCCAACGCCTGACCCGGATGATCGCTCTTGTCGCAATCTTTCTGGCGGGGAGCCTAACCGCTTGTTGCCTATGGAGTACACCCATGAAGCATCGTATCGATCCGACACCCACGCCGCTCGAAATAGAGGATGCAGGCACCCTCAACGGCATCCACCTGGTAGCCTTGGACACGGGCGTAGCCCTGATCGCATCCTCACAGCACCAGGCCGCGAGCGGGTTTCCACCGTATCGAATCACGCTGCGCAAGATGGCGCTGGCGCCGGCGCTGTCTGAGCCGGAGGCCTTGTTCGACATCGGGCTGTTGCTTCCCTCTCCGGCGCACTGGGAGGCATCGCAGAATCCCGATGGCCAGTGGACGGTTGTCTATGAGTATAATGGCGGTGCCGTCAATGCCTTGCTGCTGGCGACCCCGGCCGGAGACACGATAACCGTTTCAAGCCAAGTTCCTTTCGGCAGTTTTCACTATCCGCATTTTGTGCGCAGCGCCAAGGCGCCGCAAGGAGAAAGGATAGTGGCCTCGAGAGACAAAAAGGAGATTGTTGTTTTCGCCAGGGAGCAGGATGGGTCATTCGGGGAACTTCGAACACTCACCGATGGGGTCGAAGGCCTTCTTCTGGAAACCGCCCGGGAAAGCTTTCTCCTGTTCAAGCGGCTGATCCCGGGAACGACGAGATCCGACCGGCTGCCGGGCAGATTACACGCCACGCGGTTGAGCGCGGATTACGGCATGAAGGAGGTGCATCCGGCGCTGCCGGAAAATGCGGTCTGCTACGATTTCGATGCCTGCCTGCACGGGGACGCGATTTATTTGCTGGCGGTGACGGAGCGCGGCGTCACGCTTTTCAAGGGATCCGTGCAGGATGAACCGCTTCAATTCGCTCCGTTGTCGGAGATCGGCAGCGGTGACCGTCTTTTCACCCATCCGACCCTCGTCGATTCCGGCGCAGGTGTTTACGGCGCGCTGATCGAGAACGAAAACCAGTCCGGCGCGGGAATCGTCTATTTCAAACACGCCGTCGAGGCGGCCGGAAGATAATGGTGATGACCCTCTCCGACGTCAACGAAGCACGCCTGCGTTTCAGCCGCGCGCTATATGCCGAGCATTTGGAGGAGGCCGCTTTCCTCTACGATCAGCGCGGGGTACTGCTGCATGATGAAGGCGTCGCCTGGACAGATCTCCAGCATCTGGAAGAACGGCTGGAGGCCCACCTGGACGGCCTCTTTGTCGGCCATCAGACCGCCGAGGAGATGTTTTTGAATGCTGTGGCCGAAGGCGAACCCGGCGAGAAGCACGCAGCGGTCAGGATTTTTTGCCGGCAGGATCGGGTTGATCGGGTCGCACGGGCGATGGAAACATTGGACCTTCACGATGACGAATCGGTCCTGGCGCTGCGCAATGGCCTCAAACAAGAATGGCCGGCGGCGTGGCGCCCTGAATTGCCAAGAATATTCGAAGAGAAGACCGACGCGAGTCTGTCCGTGCTGACCAAACTCATCGGATTTCAACGCCTGCCGTTCGAAGAACTTTTGATAAAATTCTTCCCCTTGTGCTCCCACGATCTTCGTTATCCGCTGATCTGGTCTCTCGGCCGCCTCAAGGCAAGATCGGCACAAGGGTCGCTGAACGCCTGTCTGGAGGAACCGGATGCAAGTCAAAGCACGGCAGCAGCACTGGCGCTATTGAGAATGGGCGATCCGTTGGAGGCCTTGCCTGCCGTCGGAAAACACGAGACCGGGTCCCTTGGGATGCCGCAACTGTTCAAGCTGATGTTTTCGGGAGGGAAAGAACAATGCGGCCATTTAATCCGCTGCCTGGACGGCGGCACGCAAACTGCGGATCTGGCCATTGCATTAGGGGTCCTCGGCGATCCGACGGCTGTACCGCCGCTCCTATCTCTCGCGGGCGATAAGGAACACGGCGACGCAGCGGCATTGGCGCTCAATCTCATTACCGGGGCATACCTGTTCGAAGAGACGTTCGTTCCCGAAACGGTCGATCCGGATGAACTTTTTGATGACGAACTGACATCGAAGGGTAGAGATGGCGTCAATGCTGCGCCGGATCCATCCGCCGGAGAGACCGTCACCAGGCTCTCAAACACCAAGGAGGCCTGGCAGGGGTGGTGGCGGACGCACCGTTCGGCGTTTCAATCGGGCATATGCTACCGCAACGGGCAACCCTATGGCCCGGCCGCATTGATAGACAGTCTGAAATCCGAACGAAGTTCACCATTTGTGAGGCGATTGGCCGCCGAAGAACTGGTGATTCGTTACGGCATCGATGTGGCCTTCGAAACGGACATGACGGTGCGTGACCAGAACGCTGCGCTCGACCGCATGTCATCGTTATGCGGGTCCGGAGCTTCGGAATTCGAGGCCGGTCATTGGTATTTCGCCGGCAAGAAGCTTGTTTGAGGTGGGGGATGATGCGGTGACGACCCATGTCGTTCTTCTCATAGGCGGCCTGTTTGCCGGTCTGGGCGTTTTCTTTTATCTTTCAGCTGTGTTCACCACCATGGATAGACCCCTGGCATCCAGAATACGGAAGCGGTTGGGGGTTGTCTTCGGCCTGGTCGGTACATTATTGATCGGGTTATACTTTTTGACCCAACAATAGTATGGAAGGGACTTAAAATGAAGTCATTTGGGTTGACCGCCCTGGGAGGCGACGAGCAGGCTGCAAAAGTCATGATGAAAAAGATGCAGACCTACGGATTGGCCTGCACCGGACATGTCTGGAAAGACGATCTTCAGGATATGGGCTGGCTGGCCCCAAAGGACGAACTGTGTCAACCGCAGACCGCTTTTTGGGCCATCATGGGTCCGCCAAAGGCGTTTATCCAGCCGGATACCCGTTACGGCCTGTCGCTGCTGGCCCTCTGCCTGCAGGCCAAAAGGGGTAAGGGTTTCCCGATTGTCGTGCTGCAGACCGCCGGCGACTTGATGTCCGCCCAAATGCTGCCCACGCCTTTTCAACATGCCATCGTGCTCTCCGCAACCGATGCGGCTACACCGGCCAAGCTCGTTGCCAAAGCCCATCTTCAAGTGCCTGATTTAAAATCAGAATATTATCTGGACATGGTCGGCAATCCCCAGTTCGGCCAGTGGTTCGAGGTTCATCCCGCTGAAGGCGAATGGCTGGGTATCATCTTCGGGGTGGACGAAGGGGAGATCAAGTTTCAGGCTGTGGGACCGGCCGGCGGCCTTCCCAAAACAAGCACGCTCAACTATCCCATGCAAGGGCTTCACATCGAATTCATCGGCAAGCGATATACGGCATGGTCCGTTCGTAACGGCATCACCGTTGACCGTTCTTATTTCGTCAAGGTGGAAGGCGCGCCGTCTGCCATTCTCTTCGGCGCTTTTTCCGAGGAGAGCGAGGCGCAAATGTACCATATTAAACTGAAGTAAATCGGCAGTTGTGAATTTTTAGCTTGACATCGGCCTTTGAGCTCTCTAATAAAAGGCCACATCAAGCTCAAGTTAAACTGTTCACCATCCGGTTCGATTCGGATCTTCGTCCTCTTCACATCGTGACGACAGAGTGAAACTGTACAACGGCAGTATTCTTTGAGCATATCTAAATTTTTGCCCGCCATGCGTGAAGGCCATACTCTTTGGCCCAAAGAATGAATTAAATCTGTAGTGAAGGCAGTCGATTCTTTTTGCCCATGTGTCTGCTCGGGTTCAACGGGCAGGCATGATTCCCTGCGTCATGGATTTGCCTGCACAGAAACGAGGAAACGTTGAGAAAATGTCACGGGTTCACCTTGCTCGAGTTGTCGGTGGTGCTGGGCATCATCTGCCTGGTCGTGATTGCCGCGGCGCCTATTCATTCCTGGATTCAGCGACAAGGCACCGGACTGGCCACCGAGCAATTGCGCGGAGACCTGCAAATGGCCCGTTTGATGGCGATTAGCCGCAAACAGACCTGCTCGATAGTAGTCAACGCACCTTCCAAAAACCAGTATTTAAATTCGCTGAATCGGCAGTGTGTCGATTTGGACTCTTATCGCGGTGGTGTTCATTTTCTTCAACGAGGACCGGATGGCAAACCGGCGTCCGATGCGATCACCTTCAACCGAAGAGGCATGGCGATTTCCCTGGGCTCGATCTATCTGGCGGACGATCAGATGAGCGACATTTATCGTGTGCGGGTGATGACCCCTGGAGGAATTTCAATTTATCGTTGGAGCGGCGATGGTTGGCAATAATTCATTCAACGTATCGAACGCCACGCAGGTCGGGTCGACCGCTCGATTCAAGAAGAGATCCGGAGGCTTTACGCTGCTGGAAGTATTGATGGCACTGGCCGTCGGACTGATCGCCATCGGGGCGGCCTATTCGGTCTACGATGCTCAGTTGAAAGCACATCGGAACCGCAAACTATCTCTCGAATTGCAGCAGAATCTGCGTGCCGCGCTGATGTTTGTCGAGCAGGAGATACGGATTGCAGGGTTCGATCCCGAGGGCAGCGGCCATTTCGGTATCGTCGATGTGCGCCGCTATGAACTGGAAGGCACCGGCACGGATTATGCGGGTCAACCGTCCCTCTTCTACACTGTGGATCATGATGAAAATGGTGAACTGGACGCCCGTAATCACGATCGAAACCAGGAGCATTGCAGTTTTCGGATCCGGCATGACCCGGCGATCGGTCGACGCTATCTCTCCTGGGACAATGGGGCCGGCCGCCATCCGCTTTCGGAAACAATCCACCAGATCGGCTTCGCTTATGGTGTCGATGCTGACGAGGACGGACGTCTTGACACATGGAATGGGGGTACGCATCTGGTTTGGGCCGTCGATTCGGACAACGACAACAGGCTCGATACCCATCTGGACGCCAACGGAGACGGTGTGATCGACCCATCGGACGACACCAATGGAGATGGCCGTATCGACCCGGCCGACGGCGGCGCGATCGATCCGCCCCTCTCAGTGGACCGCATCAGGGCGGTCCGGGTATGGTTGCTGGCTCGAAGCCGTACGCCGGTTCCAGGCCGGTACGATGCGAACCGTCTGGTGGTCGGCGATCGGATATCCGCGCCGGTCGACGGGCGTTTTATGCGCAAAGTCATCGAGGCTGACGTTATCGCGCGCAACCTTTAGGTGGTGAGGCAAATGAAGACATCATCGCGATGTTACGCCAGACAGGGGTTTACGCTCATCGAGGTGATGGTGGCGTTGACCATCTTCACGATTGGAATTCTGGCTGTGGTTGCCATGCAGGGCATCGGCTTGAAAACCATGCGATATGCTTTTTGGGAAACCCATCGGTCGGTCTCGGCCGCCAGCCATATCGAGACTCTCTTGTGCAAACCCTATGATGATGTCCAGTTGACCGATAAGGATCACGGATACGATCCGGAAAATCCGGACCACGGTCCGTTTGCCGTGTTGGACGGTCAGGCCACCATCCAGTGGGAAGTGGCGGATGATCTTCCGGTGGCCGGTACCAAGCGTATTGCGATCACCATTCGGCCGATGCGACCCGCTGGCAGCATGGCGACGACGACCTATGAGTATGTCAAGGCAAGAGATTACTAAAGGCAAGCATAGACATTCGTCTAATGGACTTCGATGGAGACAATTCTGCATGCGGAGAGACGAAGGACTGACAACCGTGAGCCCATATCGGTCCTGCGGCAGGGAAGACGGATCGGTGTTGATCGCCACACTCCTGGTGCTGCTGGCCGTCACGGTCCTGGGCGTCGCGAGTATCAACAACAGCGTGGTCGAGATGAAGATCGCAAGGGCTGAGAAGGAGACTCGCGAAACGTTTTATCGAGCAGAGGGTGCCGTTATGGAAGGCCTGCAGCGTCTGATCGCCATGGACGCGGTAGATAAGAACGAACAGTTTCCTTTCTGGTATCATTCCAGCGAATCGATAAAAGATGGCGAGATCGAATTCCGGGATCCGGCCCGATGGGATGTCGATGGCATGGGCGAAGACAATGGCTTGGCCAGTGGCCTGGATCCGGATATCTTTCTGGCCGCCGTGGAGTGGCGGGTAGCCACCGGCGGGTCATTGATTCAAACTCAATCCCGGCTGTATCAGAACAGGGTATATGGATTATGCAAAAAGTACGGTATCAACAGCATCGTCGAGATCGGGTACGATTTGCGCTATTGATCCTTGCCGAGGACCGGCGTCGTCGTTCTTCCGATAGGGTGTTGCGGACGAAACGAGCGTATCTGTTTTTCATGGCGGGTCTGGCTGTATGGATCGCCTTCATGCTTACGTCGCATGCCTATGGTTTGGATCTCAGCGATACGCCATTGGATATTCAAGTCCAGGCCCCGCCACCCAACGTGATGATCGTCTGGGACAATTCCGAACATATGGACTGGGAGGTCCTGACCGACGAAGATAAGGGGGCTTTTTCCGGATGCGGTTATATTTTCCCTGAACACCCCCGTGGCGCTCGAGCCGGCCATGAGTTGTTATTGAGTGAAATCCAGCGCCGGTTGTGGCTGTCCCAGTGGGGCGGCTATAACCGGTTGTACTATCGGCCGGATAGGGGGTACCCGCCGTGGCCCGGAACCGGGAAATACGCTTTCGGCAAGGCCGATCTCCATTTTCCGCTATCAGACCCTGCATGTTCCGCGCGCGATGGCGTTCGCTGTAAAATGAGCCAGCCGTTCATGACGGTTCACTGCGATGGAGAAACGTATGTGATCCCCCAGGCTCATTACTTTGTGCTTAAGGATGACAACGGGAATGGGGTTCGGGATAGGGACGAAAAAGTCTACCTCGTGGCATGGCGGGACGGAGATGGAAATGGCCTTCTCGATTTGTCCAACCGGATCGACGATGACCGGCGTGTATACTTTCGTTATATGGATGGCGGTGACGACACGCTTCAGGATGATGAACTGGCGCTCGTCGATGATGAAGCGGAAAAATTCAGCATCCGCCCCGCGATTCATGATGAACGGGGCGAGGTGGTACGTTATCTCACCGACCAGGAAGAGTTGCAGAATTATGTCAACTGGTTCAGCTACTATCGAAAACGCGGCTTCGTGGCCAAATCCGCATTGGCGCAAAGCATTGCGGCAGCTCGTGAGTTGAACATCGGGATCTATCCGGTCAGCGGGAAACCGGCCCTGGGGGTCGTGCCCGTGGGGGTGACCTGGAAGCCCGGCGATGTTCCGTTGCCAGGAGAAAAGGCTGAGACCGGACCGGTTTTCGACAGTAGCGAGCAGCTGCTCGATGCCATTTACGCCGCCCCTTTCCATGGACCGCCGGCGCTTCGGGAAGCCCTTGATCTCGTGGGGCGATATTTTAAAACGGATGCGACATCGACCTTGGGGGCTTCCCCATACGTTTCTGAAGGAAAAGGGGGATGTTGCCAACAAAGTCATGCCATCGTGGTCGCGGGTGGGTACTGGGATGACCGGTTCTCAGGGGCAGGCAATGCCGACGGCAGCCGGGGTATACCGTATGCCGATGGCTACTCGGATACCCTGGCCGATGTGGCCATGTATTATTACACGTCCGATCTTGCACCGGGTCTTGAAGACGGGATGGGATCAAGAGGGTGTGACGATGCCTCCCATCAGCATATGGTCACCCATGCCCTATGGGCGGGTGGACCCGACACCTTGGATCTGAAACGGCTTCTTCTTCCCGGCGCGTGGGATGATGCGGGACAAAACGGCGGACCTTGTTTGGCCGGGGCGCTTGCATCCGTGCCCGATTGGCCCCGACCTGAGCCTGGCGAGGCGACAACCGCCGACGACATTTTCCATGCTGCAGTCAACGGGCGAGGTTTTTTCCTTGCGATTGACGAACCGAGCGCCATGACGTCGGCCCTGGATACCGTCTTGGGTCTTATCCGCCAGGGCTCGGGATCAACGGAGGGGCTGCATTATGGACCCCAAGTGATCGTGCCTCCATATATTTACAAGGTCGCTTACCGGTCGGATGGCTGGGAAGGTGACGTGCAAGCGTTCGAATATGATCCCCAGAGCGGCGCGGTGGGCGATACCCCGCTCTGGTGCGCGGCGGAGCGACTCAACCGCTCAGATGTGACCCATGAGAGCCGTCGTTTGATCACCTACGGCGGGATCTGGCGCCATCCTCAGGGCATCCCCTTTCGCTACGATGACCTTGCCGAAGGAGAGAGACAAGTCTTGGGCTCGGATCTGAAAAGCGGTTCCCCGGCCGATAAACAGGCACGGCGGCTGCTCGATTACATCCGGGGCAAAGATGCATCTGGGTATCGACGGCGCGCCAATCGATTGGGCGACATTGTCCACAGTGTGCCGGTTATCGCCGGGCAGACTCTTTTTGTGGGCGGCAATGACGGCATGTTGCATGCGTTTGACACAACCCATGGTGATGAACGCTTCGCCTATATCCCTCGGCTGGTATTCGAAACTTTCAGTGCGCTCGCTTCACCCGGTTACGACAGCCGCCATCGATTCTTCGTGGATGCCACGCCCCATGTCGGTGAGGTGCTCGATGGACCGTATCAAAGGAACACCTACCTGGTCGGAGGGTTGGGGAAGGGTGGCCGGGGCTATTTCTGTCTGATGATCGGCAGTCGCCATAGAGAACTTGACGGCGGTCAGTATGGTCCGTATGTCCAGACGTTCAGCGCCGACGATATTTCAGCGGACAGCTCCGAGCAGGATGTCTCCCGGATCGTCATGTGGGAGTACCCATCTTCCCGCACAGGCGATGGCAGCGCGGACAACGACGGTGATGGTCTGGCGGATGAGGCGGGCGAAGTCGATAACGACATGGGCTTTAGTTTTGGCCAGGGTTGCGCGGTCAACGCCAATGCGCCCCGAGAGGCGTATCGCAGCGTGGTGATTTTCGGCAATGGGTACGACAGCCCGAACGAACATGCGGTTCTCTATATACTGGATGCCGCCAGCGGCGCGCTGGTTCGTAAAATCGACACCGGTGTGAACGGTGACAATGGGTTGTCGGTACCAGCGCTGATCGATGTGAATGGAGATCGATGCGTGGACTACGCTTATGCCGGAGACCTGAAAGGTCATCTCTGGAAATTCGACCTGACGGCCGAAGACCCCGGTCGTTGGGGAGTGGCCTACGGAGAGGATCATAACGCCGACGGCGTCATCGACGCGGCCCAAGGTGATACGCCTGCCCCCGTTTTTCATGCCCTGAACCAGCCGATTACCGCTCGGCCGGACGTCATGGCCATGGCGAATGCCTGTGCTCCCCACCTGCATGGCTATATGATCGTCTTCGGCACGGGCAGGTACCTTGGCGAGAGCGACCGGTACGATCTCAGCCAACAGAGCATATATGGTATCTGGGACTTTGGTGATGATAGCGATGACAGCGAATATTTGGGGTACCTGGTCGATCGCACGACAGGCCAATTGTCCAATGGATTGTCTTTGCATCCCATCGGGGCTACGGTCGATTGCGATCGGGATGGCACTCGCTACCGTCAGCTGACAGAATGGCTGCCGGATTACGCCACCGTCGAAGACGCAGAAGATGGCGACGGCGTTCGGGCGAACAATAGAAGCGAGGACAAGCGTGCCAATCCGGAATATTTTTCCGGATGGTACCTCGATTTTCCCATCGCTTCCGACGACGGGCAGGAAGCGGCAGAGCGGGTCATCGACAATGTTGCCATTCGCGGCGGAAATGCCGTGGTGACATCCTTTGTCCCCAGCAACCGAGTCTGCGCCTCTGGCGGCACGGCTTGGCTTTACATCCTGGATGGCTGCGGAAAAGGAGCCATCCAGAAAGAGGAGGATGGGGTATCCTTTTTACCCATGCGTTTCTCAAGCCGATTGCATTCAAGTTTGACGATTATGAAAAAGGACTGCAGGTCCCGTGTGGACCAGGTTCTCTTTAGCGACCACCAGGGCAGGCTGTTCGAAAAATCCTTCCTGGGAGAATCCTGGGGCAAGGTTTTTTGGCGCCAAAACAGCCAGGATTAAACCGGGAGGATTATGGAAACGCCTCACTGCGAAAGGAGATGGTTTCTGTTTCCAGAATGCCGCGTTGACACCGCCCCTACGTTCAACTAAATAGAATTGATTGCAACTATTCCAATATCGCGGCATGAAGCTCACCGAAGTTCGGGTGCTTCATGCCGGCAAACAGATCACATGACGCGTTATGGTGACTCCCCCTGTTTTGCCCACGTCAAATGAAAAGTCCCGTTCTGGGGACACCTCGATCACGGAAGAGCCAGGGCAAATCCTATTGGTCGAGCTTCTCAATCAGTTGGGGTTGTTCTTTAAACACACCCCGGACGCTAAAGGTGCTCGCGCCACCGCTGTTATTTTTGATCAGATTATTCAACGGCTGAGAACCATTGAAAAACTGCCCGGGAATTCCGGTGGTTTGATTTTTCGGCGCATCGCAGGGAGAGAGGGGATCGCTGAGGATAAACCGGATTATCGAATTCTTTGCGGCAGCATCGTCTTCGAAGGCTCTGAGATCCTACATCGTTTGGGGAAAAACCGGAACACCAACCGGCATTTGACCAACGCATTGGATTTAGCCTTCGGCTGTTTTGTGGAACACGGGATCTTTTCTTTATATATCGAGTTCCCCGGCGATGTACCCGAGCACATCGATCAGCTGAGGCTGGCCCTTAACATCGTGGCACGATTCCATTATGCCGTAGAAAACAATGCCTCCATAACATTCAGATATTTCGGCCGGGCCATGACGATTCCCTTGATCAGGGACCAGCGGGGCCGCCCGGATGCAAACTTGACCCTCGTTGCGGGGCTCAACGGATTGACGGCCACCAACATGAGAGAACTGGTGAAGCAAGCTGAGGCATTTTCCCAGCTGTCGGGGAAGAAGGCCACGGCGGCATCGAATTTCAGCAGCTACAATTTGATATTCGACGTGAAGAGTTTGAAGACCCAACTCATACGACCATTGGTCGAAGTCAACAATTTGCCTTGGATGCACGACGAAGACTGAAATAATGCGATGCCCCGATTCCCGAGTGCCATCCTATCGAGGCAAAGGGGTCCATCGCATGACACTTGATTTGGCATGGCGCACCAACGCATACGATGAAGGAGCATGATGGAGAATTTCTCGAAGAATGCATTTCAAGCGGAGGTCGTGTGCCAAACCCTCGTTCAAAACAAGTTACTGGCCACTGCCACCGCAAAAGAGATTTTGAGAAAAAAAGATGTGTTGATCCAAAAGCTCGAGAAGATAAGAGAGAAAAAGTATGAGAACACCGCTGCCATCGAATTGATCAACAACCCCATTACGATCGTCGATGTCATCGCATCGCTCAACCTCAGCCGTTTGGACAAGCCTGGTCTTCCATTGGATGAAGAGACGATTTTCGAAACCCTGGCGGCCGGCTGGAATGTGCCATTTTTCAGGCTCGATCCATTAAAGCTCGATTTGAATGTGGTTACCACCACCATACCGCGCTCCTTTGCCATGAAACATCTGGTGTTGCCCGTGGACGTCAAGGATGGGATCCTGACCGTGGCCATGCCCGATCCTTTTAACCTGGAAGTGCTCGACGATATCACTATGGCCAGTAAGTTGAAGGTTAAGGCCGTGGTGAGTCCAAAATCGGACATCATCAAGCTGATCAACGAATTTTTTGGATTCAAACGATCTATCGTTGCAGCACAGGATCAATTCGGCGGCCCGAGTGTAGATCTCGGGAATCTCGAGCAATATGTGCGGCTACGGTCGGCTGATGAACTGCCCTCCAATGACCAGCATATCGTCAATGCGGTCAACCACCTGTTCATGTACGCCTTCGATCAGAAGGCAAGCGATATTCACATCGAGCCAAAACGCGAATTGAGCCTGGTTCGCATGCGCATCGATGGCATGCTGCACACCACCTATAAACTCCCCAAAGCGGTTCATTCCGCGATTATCAGCAGAATCAAGAACCTGGCGCGAATGGACATGGCCGAAAAACGACGCCCCCAGGATGGCAGGATCAAAACGGACAAGGGGGATGTGGAGGTGGAAATCCGGGTATCCACAATCCCCGTGGCCTTTGGTGAAAAGGTCGTCATGCGGATCATGGATCCCGATATCCTGTTTCGTGACTTGGCGCAATTGGGTTTTTCTACTGTCGATTTGGAGCGCTACCAGAACCTGATCACCTTGCCCCATGGTATTGTCCTGGTGTGCGGTCCCACGGGAAGTGGAAAATCCACAACGCTCTATTCCACATTGAGCAAGATCAACAGTCCGCATATCAATATTACAACTGTTGAAGAACCTATTGAAATGGTTCACGAAAGCTTTAATCAGATCGCCGTCCAGAATCAAATCGGCATCACCTTTGGTTCGGTTTTGCGCAACATCTTGAGGCAGGACCCGGACGTTATCATGATCGGCGAAATGCGTGACCTGGAGACTGCAGAAAATGCCATCCAGGCCGCGCTGACGGGGCACCTGGTGTTTTCCACCCTGCACACCAACGATGCCCCATCGGCAGTCATGCGGCTCCTGGAATTGGGTGTGCCCAATTTTTTGATTCAAGCCACCCTCTCAGGGGTCTTGGCACAGCGGCTGATTCGCAAGATATGCAACTACTGTAAAGAATCCTACGAAATGGAGAGCGACAAACTCAGGACCATGGGAATTGATTTGAACCGCGATGGGAAATTGAATCTATACAGGGGAAAGGGTTGTGAAAAATGCCGCGGCACCGGATATCTCGGCAGGACTTGTATCCTGGAGTTGATGCCCTTTACGGAATCTATTCGTCGGCTGACGACGGCTCAGGCGGATGTGGACGCCATCCGCACCAAGGCCCGTGAAGAAGGCATGCGCACGTTGCGCGAATGTGCCGTCGAGAGATTTTTAGAGGGAGTGACAACGTATCAAGAAGTATTGCGGGTGACATGGGAGCAGCATTAGGCCGGGGGGTACCTGTAACCTGAAACCAAATGATGGCAAAGGAAAGGCGCGGCGGTCGATATATGCTTCGACCGCCGCGCCTTTATAGCTTCTGTTATGGGGTACGGAAGGGTTGACCGGGGGTGATGTTGCGATTGCTGCTGGTGATGACTGCCGTCGACGTATTTTTCTCCGTATGGAGTACCAGAAGGGAACCGATACTGACGGGATCCAGCAATATATCGCTGCCAGAGCTTCCGGACGGGGCATGTTCCTGAAAATAGATGTCATAAATTTGGCCCGGCAGGATCTGGTCGTCCGTGCCCTTATCGATAAAAGCGATGAACAAATCACCGAGCATCTTGGTGTGCTCTTCACCTAAAAGAATACGACCGTCTATCCCCGGCGTGCTGTCCATGACGGTGATGTCGGGGTTGCGGGGTTCAAAGTGCATCACAAGATCACCGGCCTGAATTTTACGGGCCGACGACATGACCTCGGCGATGGCGTAATCATCTTTAACGGTAATGACTTCGACAATGCCCAGCAGGTAGTGCTGCGAACCATATCCTTTTGCTTCATTGGGTTCGAGTGTTCTATAGGCCGTCAGGCGAAGCCCAGGCGCAAACTGCTCTTTTCCCCCTGAATCGGAATAGCGAATGTAGACTTGGTCCCCCTTGCTGATCAGCTTTTTATCATCCAGGCTCTTAAAGATTTCCCCCATCGGATCGACCGCGGGATCGCGAATAAAACCGACGCGATCGATATTGGCATAGTGAAAATCCACTTGCGGTTTAGGTGGTTCAGCAGGTTCGGATGCTTCCGCCCGGGGTGGTGCCGAAGGGGCTTGGTTTTCTACAGGTACTTGGTAACGATGTTTGTCGGATTTGCGAAACAGCCGGATCCGTTCGCCTGGATATATCCAGTGCGGATTGGGGAGTTGTTGATTTTCACGCCAAAGATCAGGCCACTGCCAGGGCGTATCGCTGAATCGCTGGGATAGATCCCATAGGGTATCCCCCTTTTTAACTGTATAATAGAAACCCGCTTCATACGCCACTTCCGGGTTTTGATTGACCGGTTCGGCAGCTGCTGCAGGGCCAACCAGTACGAGTGTCATACATGCGCTCAGCAAGAGCGTCGCGGTGAACTTCCAGCAACATTTTTTGATTTTCATCGGCAAGGTCCCCATGATTTTTCGGTTTTTGAACTTAATGCAAAACTTTTTTATTAATTTCAGTAGCCTGGTTCAAGGGTCTTTGTCAAGTTTTCTATCGTCCAAACCCTGATTTGTGCCTGCAGCGGCGAAGTGAGAGCAGACTTTACCAGCTCCGAAAAAACAGACAAAAAAAGCCTCCGTGTATGGCAACACGGAGGCTTTTAGCGATTTCAGAGAAGGGCAGGGGGTGAGATTACATCATGCCGCCCATGCCGCCCATGCCACCCATACCCGGTGCGCCGCCCGGCATGGCATCTTGTTTCTCTTCAGGCTTCTCGGCGACCATCGCCTCGGTCGTCAGCATTAACGAAGCGACGCTGCCTGCATTCTGGAGGGCAAACCGAACCACTTTGGTGGGATCGATGACGCCTGCCTCAATGAGGTCTTCATAGGTGTTGGTATCGGCGTTGTAGCCCATGGCACCTTCCGAATTCTTAACCTTATCAATTACCACCGAACCTTCAAAGCCGGCGTTGTTGGCGATTTGACGGAGGGGTTCTTCGATGGCGCGCATCACCACTTTCACACCCAGTTTTTGATCGGATCTGATCTTGATCTTTTCAAGAGCCGGAATCGTCCTGACCAGAGCGACGCCGCCACCGGGCACGATGCCTTCTTCAACCGCCGCGCGAGTTGCATTGAGGGCGTCTTCGACGCGTGCTTTTTTCTCTTTCATTTCGGATTCCGTGGCAGCGCCGACATTGATGACGGCCACGCCGCCGATCAATTTGGCCAGACGTTCCTGGAGCTTTTCACGGTCGTAGTCCGAGGTGGTCTCTTCGATTTGGGCGCGGATCTGTTTGACGCGGCCTTCCAGCGCGGAGCGCGCACCGGCGCCATCGACGATCGTGGTGTTGTCCTTGTCGATGGTTACGCGTTTGGCCTTGCCCAGATCGGCCAGGGTTAGGTTCTCAAGCTTGATACCCAAATCCTCGGAAACAACCTGACCGCCGGTCAGAATAGCAATATCTTCGAGCATGGCTTTGCGGCGATCACCGAAGCCGGGTGCCTTTACGGCTGCAACCTGGAGAGTGCCGCGCAGCTTGTTGACGACCAGTGTGGCCAGCGCTTCGCCATCGACGTCTTCGGCGATGATGACCAAGGGCTTACCCATTTTGGCGACCTGCTCGAGGATCGGCAGGAGATCCTTCATGTTGCTCACTTTTTTCTCGTTGATCAACAGGTAGGGATCTTCAAGGGAAGCCACCATTTTTTCCGGATCGGTCACGAAATAGGGGGAAAGGTAACCCCGATCAAACTGCATACCTTCTACCACATCGAGGGTGGTTTCCATGGATTTGGCTTCCTCGACGGTAATGACGCCTTCTTTCCCGACTTTGTTCATCGCTTCAGCAATGATGTTGCCGATGGTCTCGTCGTTGTTGGCGGAAATGGTGCCGACCTGGGCGATTTCACGCTGATCTTTGGTGGGTTTGCTCATCTTGTGCAACTCTTTGACGGCGACTTCAACGGCTTTCTCGATGCCGCGCTTGATCGCCATGGGGTTGTTGCCGGCCGCAACGAGCTTTTGCCCTTCTTCATAGATGGCGCGTGCCAGAACGGTTGCCGTCGTGGTGCCGTCACCGGCCATATCGCTGGTCTTGCTGGCAACCTCTTTTACCATCTGGGCACCCATGTTTTCGAACTTGTCTTCCAGCTCGATCTCTTTGGCAACCGTAACACCGTCCTTTGTGACGGTGGGTGATCCCCATGACTTGTCGATCACGACATTACGCCCCTTGGGGCCCAATGTGACGACGACTGCGTCTGCCAGTGTCTGAACGCCCTTGAGCATGGCTTCACGGGCTTTCATGTCGTACTTAATCACTTTAGCGGTCATTGTATATCCTCCATTCGTTGTGTGTGATTTTTTGGTCTAGCCAAGGACGCCCAATACGTCGTCTTCACGCATGATGAGATATTCTTCACCATTAATCTTTACTTCGGTACCAGCATATTTCCCAAAGAGGATACGATCGCCGGTTTTAATCTCCAGGGGCACGCGCTTACCATCGTCACCCACTTTACCGTTTCCAACAGCCACCACTTTTCCTTCCGCCGGCTTTTCTTTGGCGGTGTCTGGAATGATAATGCCGCCTTTTGTCGTGGTTTCTTCCTCCACCCGCTGTACGAGAATACGATCCTGCAATGGTCTGAGTTTCATTTTTCGTCATCTCCTTTAGTTCTATTATTTCGGCAAAGGGGCCATTTTCTAAGCCCATTCAAATCAGTTCAAAAAAATCCAGTATGCAATGACCATCGAGCTTGCGCTTCACCCCCCCTCAAAATGTTGCGATATTAAATTGGTCCGGTGACACCACCTGAACCTGCAAATCGTTTGAGGCCGCTGAAATAACGAAAAAACGCACGTGATGTCAACGCGTTTGCGTTTTCGCCATTATGTCACTATCCCGCATAAACCATCAGCTATGTTTTATTCCAGCATGGATCAATCGGTTTTGTTTTTTTCGGTTGAATTGGATTCGCCGGATTTGGCGGCATTGGGGGAAGCATTACTGGTGCTTTCGCGGCCTTGGGACTTTCCCGCATAATCGGTTACGTACCATCCTGTTCCTTTAAGATGGAACGCGCTATGAGATATGAGCTTGTGCATTTTTCCGTTGCAGTGTCCGCATTTGGTTAGCGGTTTTTCAGAAATTTTCTGCATCACCTCTTCGACTCGACCGCAATTCGCACATTGGTACTCATAAATTGGCATTTCCTTTCCAACCTCCCCGATGACCAAAATATTCTATGACAAGACAGCGCCGTATGAGTGCGCATCCCCTATAATCGGATTATGAAAACGCTTTTCTATTCAATGGTTATCCGCTGCCGGTTTGAAAAATCTGGTCAAATATAGTGTGTGAAATCGAGTTGTCAAGGCATCTCGAAACAGAAAATTCAGGGCCGTACAGACCCTTTCGCCCAAGGGTCGCAAGCGGCATTTTTTAAACATTAGGTTCCATGTTCTCGATGGTTGTGCCCCACTGGTGATAATAAGTAATGACACAACAAAGGCCCTTCAGGCGAACGCCGGTTAGAATTTTTCGCGTGAATTCATGTACGCGATGCTCCTCGGCCAGCTTTTCATTGGGACTTGCATCGAAATGTTGCAGGAATTTACTGAATCGAACGATATGGACCAGCTCGTGTGTGATGATATAAAGGGCGAAAGGTAGGAGTTGCAGGTCGGGATTTTTGCGCAAAGTGGCTAATATGGCATGATCCTGGATACAAATCTTATAAAAATCATATACCTCTGATCCCAGTGTGGAGCCTCTGCGTTGCCCTTCGTAGCGGATGATTTGCGCAAACGGACCGTCTATGATTTCAGCTTCCGCCAGTTCGGCAAGGGTTTTGACGTCGTATTTGGGCCGCAGCCATTGGGTGGCAGACATTTTGTAATAGTTGCTCACCAATTCCTCGGCCATGGTGACCGCTTGATTGATCGTCAGGAGTTGGTCCGCATCGAACGTTTTTTTGCTATTCGTTTGCCCCATGGTGCGCCATTAGCATACAAGGTCAACGATATCAATACAATGAGCGTGTCCCGTGCAAATTGTCCATGGAGTTTTGTGCGCAAAAAGCTGTGGACAAGGCCTACACGTGGGTGTTATAGAGGCCGGCTATATTCCGTGAGAGGAGGTGATCCATTGGGCAGCGTTATCAAAAAGCGCAGAAAAAAGATGAGAAAGCATAAACATCGCAAGCTGTTGGCTCGCACCCGACACCAGCGTAGAAAGGGCAAATAATGTTTGGTGTAATTGCGCATAACGGCAGGCAATAGAAAAGCACCGCTGAATGGATGGTTTGATTCAACGGTGCTTCTTATTTCCAGCAACCCACCCGAGCGAATTACTACCTTTCGCCGGCGTACCCCTTCAGAAACTTGAATAACTCCGATTCGGTCGAAAGAACCAGATTGCTGTCCTTGCCGAGGGTCTCCGCATAGATTTCCATGGTTTTCTTGAAAGAGTAAAATTCAGGGTCAATGCTGTATGCCTGAGCATAAAGCCGAGTCGATTCGCCGTCCGCCTTGCCTTTGATCTGCTGAGCGGTGCGATAGGCTTCGGACTGGATTCGTTTCAGGTCCAGCTCCTTATCGCCTAATATCTTCTGGGCTTCACCGCGCCCTTCAGAGCGGAATTTCTCCGCAATCTGCTTTCGCTCGGCGATCATTCGGGCGTAAACCGATTTGCGCACCTCTTCCACGTAATCGATGCGCTTGATTTTGACATCCACCAACTCGATACCGAATTCCTCCAACTTGTCCCGGGCCTGCTCCAAAATCAAGGCGTCGATCTGGCTCCTGCCGACCTGGATCGTATAGGTCGATGGCTTGCGTTCGGTCACATCCTCCGTATCGATGGTGACGTCTCCCGTACCTGTATCGAAAACTTCCAGGGTGTCCAGTTCCCGGTTGGAGTTCCGGACCGCTTCGATCAGCCGGTTGGAGGTGATCAGGTTGCGCGCGGCCGGATCGATGATTTCGTTCAAACGGGGAATGGCCAGTCGCGAATCCGTACCGATGGTTTTGAAAAAGAGGACCGGGTCGACGATCTTCCAGCGACCGAAGGAGTCCACCCAGATATAGGTCTTGTCCATTGTCGGGATCTGGCCTGGATCACCGTCCCACTCCTGCAAGTTCTTGGGATAGATGATCGCCTTTTCGATAACGGGGATCTTGAATTTCAGTCCCGGCTCCTGACTGACCCGCTCGACCCGGCTGAATCGGGTAATCACGACTTGTTCCGTCTCGTCCACGGTATAGGCGCTGGAAAAGGCCACGATCAATACGAAGGCGGCCACTGCACCGATGATGACTTTGATATTCATTGATCCCTACCTTTTCCTTGTTCTCCCAGGTTCAACAACGGCAGCAGGTTCTGCTGATCCTCATCCACGATGTACTTGGGCCCCAGTTTGGGGATGATCTCGCGGATGGTTTCCAGATAGAGGCGTCTTTTAGTCACATCCTTGGCTTTAGCGTATTCATCGTAGAGGGCTTTGAAACGTTGTGCATCGCCCTGCGCCCGGTTGACCCGATCCAGTGCGTACCCTTCGGCCGCCTTGATGGTCCTCTCGGCTTCGCCGCGCGCCGCTGGAATCGCCTTGTTGTAGTCCTCCTTGGCCTCGTAGATCATCTTCTCTTTATCCTGGATGGCCTGGTTGACTTCGTTGAAAGAGGGTTGCACCGGCGCGGGAACATTGGTGCGCTTGAGCTCCACGTTGACGAGCAATACGCCGGTCTCGGCCCGATCCAACTCTTGTTGCAGTACCTCTTCGGCCTGGTCGGCGATCTCCTGGCGCTTGGTGATCACCTCGTTGATGCTGCGATCACCCACGACCAGCCGCATGCTCGCTTCCGAAAGATCACGCAGCAGGGCTTGAACATTGGAAACTTTGAAGAGGTAATTGAATGGATCTTTGACACGGTATTGAACGATCCAGGGGACCACGGCCACGTTGAGATCGCCGGTGAGCATAAGGGATTCACCAGCCGATTCGGACAGGGTCGGCACCCGCTGCTGGCTGGTACGTTCCGCCTGCAGCCCGAACTCTTCCTTGAAAACCTTTTCCAGGGGAACCTTCGTGACCTGTTCGACGCCGAAGGGCATTTTGAAATTCAGTCCGGGTTGAGCCGTTCGAACAAACGCCCCAAATCGTCGGATAACACCGACTGCGCCCGTGTCGATGGTGAAAAAACTTGAATAGAAGATTGCGGCCACGACCACGAGCGCTGCGATGACCAGCATTCCTCCTGGAATTTTCATGTTTTTGAACTGCTTTAACACATCTTCCACGTTGGGCGGCGGTCCGCTGCTTCGTTGCTGTTGATTTAGTTTTTCCCAATCCCAAGCCATATTAGCGTCACCTGCACTTTCTATGGGTTTGAATATTTGTGATACGAGTGAATTGCCGTTCAAAAAAATGGGCCACATCCCAGGCCATTTCACTCAGAATGTGGTGCCTTCACGCTCTTTTATAGTAATTTCAAATCCTTCCATAGCGTCACAATTTAAAGCGCAGATGTCTGTAAGTCAAGGAAAAATCGTTAAATCGAAAATGGCGGCGGAAAAGCCTGGTTCTGCCGCTATCCATCTGGTTCTGCCGCTATCCATTTGGATCGCTGGTAGCGCGTCGTTTCGCTTGACAAAACAAAAGCGGCTGATCTATGGCCCAGAGAAGTTTAAGGCATACCATACGAATTTTGATAAAATCAATAAACAGGCCAATGAGTTCTTATCGCCGCAACCGCAATCAATTTGTTCCCATCGGCAGCGTCATCGATAAGCTGATGCAGCACCATCGGCCGGTGAAAGATCGAGAACTGCTGCGAGTCTGGGAAGTCTGGGATCGTGCCGTCGGCACAGCCATCGCAGCCAACGCACGGCCAGCGGCCTTCAAGGGTGATACGTTATTGGTACATGTGAGTTCATCCACCTGGTTGCACCATCTGCGCTTTTTGGAACAGGACCTGATCGCCAAATTGAATGCTGAGTTGGAGCAGCCTTATATCCGGTCGGTTAAGATCAAGGTCGGGAACATTTAACCCGATGACCGAGGTTACCAAAGACGCCTTTTTTGATGGACAATTGCAGGTTACCCAATCGCTTGCCGGATACAGATTTTCCATTGATGCGGTTTTGCTGGCCGCCGTCATTCGACCCAAGCCAGGCGAATCTGTTCTGGATATGGGAACCGGTTGCGGCATAATACCGTTGATACTGGCGACCCGTTATCCAGGCGTTCAGATCACAGGCGTGGAAGTGCAGGCGGAACTGGCCAGGTTGGCACAACTCAATGTTGCCGAAAATCGATGCGACGATCAGATCAAAATTCGGCACGTCGATATGAAATTGCTTCCTGATCCTGAAACACCCGGGCCCTATGATTGGATCGTCACCAACCCGCCCTATCGTAGGCCCCAGACCGGTCGTTTGAATCCTAATGAACAAAGGGCATTGGCCCGGTTCGAGCTGAAGGTGGATCTGGCCCAATGGATGCGAACCGCCGCGAGGCTCCTCAAAGCGGGAGGGCGTTTGGCCACGATCTTTTCTGCGGCGCGAACCGTCGATCTACTTTGTCACATGCGACAGGCCGCCATTGAACCCAAATGGATTCAAGCGGTTCAATCTTATTGCGGGGATCCGGCCAAACTTGTGCTCGTCAAAGGCGTCCAGGGGGGCAGGCCCGGTTTGGACGTAGCATCGCCTCTCGTTGTCTACGAAAGGGATGGTCGTTATACCGAATCGGTGCAGGAGATGATGCGTCCTTGATCCTGAATTTTTTACGGCGCTGTTCGGCCAAGCCTTTTTGCGAATACATCAACCGTTGACACTGCGTATCAAAAAGGCTATTGAACCAAACCTGCACGCGGCCCCTTGGGAAATCCGGAGAGGTTGCCGAGTGGCTGAAGGCCCCGCTCTCGAAAAGCGGTATCCCGTTTACCCGGGATCGTGGGTTCGAATCCCACCCTCTCCGCCACGCCCAACAGTGTGATCGGAAAACAGATCCGCCATGGCCATGTGCATCCAAAGTCGTTTTACACGGAGAGATGTCCGAGCTGGCCGAAGGAGCACGACTGGAAATCGTGTGTGTCGTTTATAGCGGCACCGAGGGTTCGAATCCCTCTCTCTCCGCCATACCCTCCTTCATATGATTCCCTGTAACCCCATTTGATACTCCCCGCACTTGGACTCTGGGCGTGTGGCATCGGCCACATCGGCCACCTGTTCCACACACGCCGGGTTTACTGAATCGAGTTCAGGTAGTGTCCGTCCACAAATAGGCAGATTGGGTCGAGATCAAGGCGCACGAAAAATTTAACCGCAGGCATATAGTTGATATTCCGAGGATTAAATTCTTCGTGCAACGCCGATATTGGGCAAATTGGAGATTTGTGGATGGACACCAGTTAGAATCCCTGGGAAAGCGCAGGCCTTATTGCACCAGCCTACCAGGTGCGCTATAAGAACCATCTGAGTTGAATGATAGCAGAGGGAAAGCATCGTAATTGCCATGAGCTACTTGGTATTTGCCCGAAAATACCGGCCTCAGGATTTTGACGCCGTGGTTCAGCAGGCGCATGTCACGCGCACCTTGATAAATGCCATCGAGGCCGGACGAGTGGCGCATGCGATCCTGTTTGCCGGCCCTCGGGGCACCGGCAAAACGACCATCGCACGAATTCTGGCCAAGGCCCTGAACTGCGAACAGGGGCCGACCGGCAACCCTTGCGGACGATGTCGATCCTGCCTGGAGATTCAGAGCGGCCATGCGGCGGATGTTTTCGAGATCGACGGCGCCTCGAACAACAGTGTCGATCAGGTTCGTGAGCTTCGCGATAACCTGAAGTACATGCCATCCCACAGCCGCTATAAGATCTATATTATCGACGAAGTCCATATGCTCAGCCTGGCGGCTTTCAACGCCCTGCTCAAGACCCTGGAGGAGCCGCCGGCACACGTGATGTTCATGTTTGCGACCACTGAGCCGCATAAAATTCCGGTGACCATACTGTCCCGGTGCCAGCGGCATGATCTGCGCCGGATCGAGCTGGCGGCCATTGTTTCTCATCTCAAGGCTATCTGCGATCAAGAGCAGGTCAACATCGATGACCAGAGCCTGGATCTCATCGCCCAGGAAGCGGGCGGCAGCATGCGTGATGCATTGAGTCTTCTGGACCATGTATTGGCCTGCGCCGAGGCCGAGATTACGAGCGAGCTTGTGGCCGACTTGCTCGGCGCGGTCGAGCGCAGGCACCTGTTTGACGTTTCCGAAGCCGTCTTTTCGCGCGATGCCGCCGGCGTACTCGAGCAGATCGATGCGGTCTGGCGCCATGGCTTCGAGATAAAAAGGTTTTATGCCGATCTGGTCGCCCATTTCCACAACTTGGCGCTGGTCAAACTCGGGGATCGCGCCAGCCGTCTGGTCGATCTGCCCGCACACGAAATCAGGCAGATGGCGGCTCAGGTCAAAGAGGTGCCGGGGCCATTCTTGATTCAGATACTGGAATTGCTTTTCCAGGCAGAGCAGGGTATCAAATTTTCGAGCCAACCGAGGTTCGCGCTGGAACTGCTTTTTCTCAAACTGTTTCAAACACCGCCGGCGTTGTCCATCGATCGACTGGTCGCCGGGCTCGAACAGCTTCGTCAATCCGGACCTGCGGACCTGAAGAGGATGGTACCCCCAACCCCAGTTGCGACAAATCCTGAGACGGCGCCCATCTCGGACGAAGCGGAAGCTGGGGCCACGACACCACCCGCGAGACAGGATTCCTCTTCAAAGGTACAGGTACTTGAGATAAGAAATGTCGAGGGTGGAAACGGGGGCGGTGAAGACATTTGGGAAGTCATTTTAGGGCGTATAGATCAGGATAAACCGGCGTTGGGTGCGGTCTTGAGAAAAAGCCGGATCATTCCCCAGGGCAATGATTCCTGGGAGATAGAAGTCAGCGGTAACGACTTCAACCTCAAGAGCGTCCAACGCCAATCGAATCTTTTGCAACAATACTATTTAGAGGCCAGTGGCAGACAGCTGCAATTGAAATTGCTTTCAAATATTAAAGATATGGACGAACGGCAAAAGAGAAAGCAAAAAGGCGAAGAACTCAAACAGAAAGCACTTGGGCACCCCCTGGTGATGGACGCCTTGGAACTTTTCAGCGGAAAAATCGTGGACATTAAAGTGCCATAGGAGGTTTGGTGATGAAGGGTATGGGAAACATGATGAAGCAGGCCCAGAAGCTTCAGTCCAAGATGTTGAAAATGCAGGAAGAGTTAGCGGAAAAGACCGTCGAGAGCACGGCTGGCGGTGGAATGGTGAAGGCCGTCGCCAACGGCCGTCAGCAAATCGTTTCAATTTCCTTGGAAAAAGAGGTCGTCGATCCGGAAGATATTGAAATGCTGCAAGATCTTATCTTGGCAGCCGTCAACGATGCCTTGAACAAGGCACAGGAGATGGTCGCCTCGGAAATGGGCAAATTGACAGGTGGGTTCAACCTGCCGGGATTTATGTAGTGCCCATCCACAAATGGCCAATTGGCTCGATATCGGCGTTCTGCTCAAAATTTTATCCTCGGAATATTCGACATATACCTGCGGTAAAATTTTAGCATGCCTTGATCTCGACCCAATTTGCCTATTTCTGGATGGACACTATGTATACTTTTCTGATTTCATTTGATTCAATTTTCACTGTCGCGCACGAGAGAATTAGATGCAACATTATCCCGAATCCATCAGGTCGCTCATTCGAAGTTTCGCAAAGCTTCCCGGTGTGGGTGAGAAGACCGCCGAACGTCTGGCCATGCATGTATTGAAACGACCGCTCAACGAGGCAGAGGCACTGGCGCACAGCATCATGGACGTCAAGCAGAAGGTGAGACTCTGTCAAAAGTGTTACGGCCTGAGCGATGCTGAATTATGCCACATCTGCAGAGATCCGTCGCGGATGGCGTCCCTGGTGTGCGTGGTTGAACAACCGGCCGACATGATAGCCATCGAAAAATCGGGCGCCTTCAGGGGTATATATCATATCCTGGGCGGCACGTTGCTGCCCATGGAGGGCATTGGTCCACAAGATCTGCGTATCCGCGAACTTTTCGATCGCATCGCTTCCGGTGAAGTGAAAGAGATCATTCTGGCCACCGGTACGGGCGTGGAGGGGGAGTCCACGGCCGCCTACATCGCCCAACAACTCGCCGGCAAGGGGGTCATCGTTTCACGGATAGCCTCGGGTGTACCTGTCGGTGGTGATTTGAAATATATCGACAAAATGACTTTAAAATGTGCCTTGGATGGCCGCCATGCCCTCTGAAGAGTTAACAGCCGAATACCTTTTCGAATGCACCCAATGCGGCGAGTGCTGCAAGGGGTTCGGCGGCACTTACGTGTCATCTGAAGATATCGAACGCATCGCAAACTTTTTGAATCTTTCGCCGGATACGTTGCGACGTCGCTATTGCGCGCCTTCGGGGCGCCGGTTGGTGTTGGCGCAACAAGAAAATGGCTATTGTGTGTTCTGGGATCGGATTTGCACCATTCACCCGGTGAAACCCCGTATGTGCCGTATGTGGCCTTTTATTCCCAGTCTGCTGAAGGATGTCGATAATTGGTGGATCATGGCGGACTCTTGCCCGGGAATTCGACAGAACCTGGATAAGGCGTCATTGTCAGCTTGTTTGAGACGGATCATTGGAGACCTCGAGGGAGACTCCAGGTGTTGACTTTGCCGCAACGATGCGTGGGAGAAAGGCCGGGGCGCCCATGATCGGCGTATTCGATTCTGGAATCGGTGGACTTACCGTGGTCAAGGCGCTTTTGGAGCAGGTGCCGGGCCACGACATTACTTATCTGGGAGATACCGCCCGCACACCATACGGCAGCAAGAGCGCCGACACCATTATTCGGTATTCGATCAACAATACGGGTTTTCTGCTTCGAAAGGGCGCCCGCTTGATCGTCATTGCCTGCAATACGGCTTCCAGTTACGCTTTCGAAGCCGTGCGCGAGCAGTATCATCTGCCGGTGTTCGAGGTCATCGAACCCGGCGCCCGACAAGCCGTCGAACGATCAAGACGTCTGCGAATCGGCGTCATCGGCACGCGTGCTACCATCGCAAGCGGGGGCTATGAAAGGGCGATCAAGGCACTGCGTCCAGAGGCAAAGGTGGTGACCGCCGCCTGTCCTTTGTTGGTGCCCTTGGTCGAGGAAGGTTGGATCCGCAAGGCGGAAACGGCCATGATCGTCCGAAAGTACATGCATCCGCTTAAAACCATGCAGATCGACACGCTCATCCTTGGCTGCACCCATTATCCTGTCCTGCGCAAGGTTATCCAGCGCAAAATCGGCGCCCGTGTCGTGCTGGTCGATTCGGCCAATGCCATTGCGCAACGGGTAGGGCACTACTTCAACACCCACCCTTCGGACGGGCCCCAAAACGACCGACCTGGCCGGCTAAAGATTTTTGTGACGGATACGGCGGATCAATTTCAGAGGAGTGCACGCTTGATATTGGGTCGTTCGGTCCACATCGAATTGGCCGACCTTTGACTTCTCAAATCGTGCATCTGGCTGGGTAACAAAACAGAAGACAACACGGGGCGAACGAACGCTTTCAACGCACTAACACGCCAAGGCCATGCCGATGCGTTTTTCAGGTGCGATTTCCTGGCGATTCAATATGGAGCGCATCGAGGTGATCCGCTCCTCAAGTTCAGCCACGGTGATCTCCAAATTTTGAATGGTCTCGCCCGATGCCTGTTCGGTCACATCCATGGCGACGCGAAGATCGCTCGCATTCTTGATCAAGTGTTTGAGATTCTGAATTTTTGCAAGCCTCAGGATTAATTCATCCAAGTTGATCGGCTTCTGTAAATAGTCGGTGGCGCCCTTTTTCATGGCCATGATGGCATTGTCGATCGATCCGTGTGCCGTAATCAATATAACTTCTGTTTTGATATTGTTCTCCTTGGCTGTCTCCAGTACCGCAATGCCATCGACGCCGCCGGGCATCATCAGGTCGGTCAACACGACATCGAAGTATTGATGTGAGATCATTCGAATGGCTTCCACGCCGCTGTCGGCGGTCTCGATCTCGTAATCCAATTTGGTCAGTCGCTTTTTTAAAAGCGAACGCGTGACCTGATCATCATCGACGACCAATATTTTCAGTGTTTGCATTGATTTTACCTCCCCAGACCAAAGCAACGTCTACCTGGTATTACTTAAGCTGGTAGAATATCGACTTCAAATGGCGTTTGGGTATAAACCGCGGGCACACGCCCGTGAGCGATTCTGTGGCCCCAATGACCAGGTAGCCGTCGTTTTCAAGGCTATCCGCGATTTTTTCGAATACCTTGATTCGATCCTCGAGCTTGAAATAGATGGCGACATTGCGGCAGAAAATGATGTCGAATTTTCCTATGCCGTTGAATGAACCCATGAGATTGAATTTGCGAAATGTCGCCATTGACCTGATTTCGTCGTTAATTTTCCAGTTTTCACCCAAAGCCGAGAAATAGCGCAACAATCGGTCTCGTGGCAGCCCGCGTTCGATTTCAAATTTATTGTAAGTGCCGTAACTGGCCTGTCTGATCGCCGCATCGGAGATGTCACTGCCGATTAATTTGATGTTGTACCGGTTCAGCGGCGACAGGAGTTCCTTGAGCACGATGGCAATACTGAAGATCTCCTGGCCGGTCGAACAGGCCGCGCTCCAGATGCGAATGGGAATCGGCATGCCGGGAAGCGCGGATGCCGAGCGTTTATCTACCACCTCCGGAACTATTTTATACTTGAGCAATTCGAAGGGGTTGGCATCCCGAAAAAAAAGGGTTTCATTCGTGGTGATGGCATCGACGATTTGTTTTTCCAGCATTTTGGAAGGGTCGGATTTGGCCTTGTAGTAAAACTCGCTAAAAGATTCGCATCTCTCCTTTTCCAGCAGTTTGCCCAGGCGGGTTTCGAGCAGATACGCCTTGGACGGTTCGATGTGGATACCCGAAATTGTGTAGATATATTGGGAGAGGAGTTTGATCTCCTCGGTCGTTACCTTGATCGATTTCTTGATCCCCGGAAAAGCATCGAAGTTCAGCTTCGAAGTTGACGGCGCGGCTTGAGCGCTGATGCTTGGGGAGAGATTCCCGGTTGTCGTGAGACTCATTTCAGTTCATCTCGATTCGTCGTTTGATGGCCTGCCGCCTTTGTCGGTGTCAACCTCTGACCAAAGCCACGTTTGGCACTTTAGCAGCGCGATAATGCACGGTTTTGAGTATCTCGGCCGCAATCAGATCGAGGGGGGCGACCACATCTGCGACACCTGATTCAATAGGCTCTTTGGGCATGCCGAACACGACACAGGAAGACTCATCCTGGGCGATGACGGTGGCGCCGTTGTTTTTCATCAGCTTCAACCCTTTGGCGCCATCGGACCCCATGCCGGTCATGATGACGCCTGTGGCCCTACCCACATAGTGGTCTGCGATCGACCGGAAAAGGTAATCCACAGAGGGCTTGCAATTGTTTTCGGGAGGATCGTTGGAGATTTTAATCACCCGTTGTTTACCATCGGCTCCGGCAACAATCTTCATCTGCATGCCGCCCGGCGCTATATAGGCCACGTTGGGCAGCAGCGGTTCCCCATTGACCGCCTCTTTGACTTCGATTTCGCATTTGTTGTTGAGGCTGTTGGCCAACGATCGGGTAAACAACGGCGGCATATGCTGGACAATGACAATGGGGACGCCAATGTCACCCGGGATTTTAGGAAGCATCTTCGCCAGGGCATTCGGTCCTCCTGTGGAGATACCGATGCCGATGATGGAAGCGGTTTCCGATCTTCCGGCCATCTTTGAAGGCATCGTCCGGATCGGCACGCTTGCAGCAGGACGCCGCACCACTTGCGACCTGGACAACAAGGAGAGTTGGGATTTGATCTGCCTGCTGCGTTCGAAGGCTTTGAGCATGGGGGCCAGGGCCCCTTTGACGGCCGCCTTGTTTTCGGCCATGGTCCCGGCCTGGGGCTTGGGAATGAAATCGAATGCCCCCAATTCCAGGGCGCGCATGGTCATGGCGCCGCCTTCCTGGGTCAGTGTGCTCAACATGATGGCGCCGACCTGGGGCGCCTCGGTCTGCAATTGCTGCAGCACTTCCAGACCGTTGAGCTCCGGCATTTCGATATCCAGCGTGAGCAGGTCGGGTTTCAGCGTCTTGATCTTGAGCAGGGCGGCTTTACCGTTATGCGCCGTGCCGACGACCTCCACGTTGGGTAGTTCCATCAGGACGTCGCTGACGATTTTTCGATAGACCACCGTATCGTCCACGACCATGACCCGCAATATTTCCTGGGCTTGAACCATTCTCTCGTTCCAATGCCTGTCTCGGGCGCCACCGGTCTTCAAGGCGGCAGGCACCATTTAGGCCCTTTCGGTGATGTTTTCCTCGGACAGCACCCGGTCGGCATCCAGAATGCCGATCAGCCGGTCTTTCATTTTAAAGACCCCTTTGAAAAATGCCCCCTGGACACCTCCGATATTGGCCGGCGGGCGTTCGACTTTTTCCCATTCGGCCTCAACGACATCGCCGATGCGCGAGACCAGCAGGCCGATATATTCGTTGTCCGAGTTGACGATGATGTTGCGAGAAGATTCAGAGACATTGACACTCGTCAATCCGAGTTTTTTGCCCAGGTCGATAATGGTGACGATCTGGCCGCGAAGATTGAGAATGCCCATGACATAGCTCGGGGCCTGCGGGACTTTGGTCATCTCCATGAGCTTGTTGATTTCCTGGACCTTCAAAATATCCATGCCGCACAGCGCCTCGCCGACGTAGAAGGTGGCGAGCTCTACGGTGCCGCTGGCTTTCGGCATATCAGTCGATGTTTTCATCGGGGGGTCCTTTCTCCTATTCCCACAAAGGGACGTGTAAAAACCGAACCATCAGTATTTGATTGATCACGCGGTTGATCGTTCTATGCTGCGGCTGCCACCAGGAAACCATGAATGCTTCGGATCAGCCGCTCGCGATCGAGTTTGATTTGATAGTCGTCGATTCCCACCTCTTTTCCACGGGCGATATCCTCCTCGCCGGCCAGAGTGGTCAAGGCAATGACCGGCAGATGCGAATAGGCGGGATTTTCCTTGATCATCCGGGTTAATGCAAAGCCGTCCAGGTTGGGCATTTCGATGTCGGTGACGACGATGGAAACATCTTTTATGTTTTCCTGCAGCAAATTCCAGGCAATGGCGCCATCTTCGGCTTCAAGAACATTGAACCCTTCCTTTTCCATGGAGGCTTTCACCTGATTGCGGAAAAAGTTGGAGTCTTCGGCAAACAGGACCGTAGCGCCGTTGCCGTCTTCGTCCACGATTTTTTCAAGTTCCTTGAACCATTGCGGGTTAAGGGTTTGTACGATTTCCACGATATCGATGAGCAGGGTGGTGTGATCGTTGATAATAGCCGATCCCATGATACCGGGTTGACGCAAGGTGCTGCCATCGACGTTGAGATTGACTTCCACGGCGTCCACGGGCCCGATGGCGAGCAGGCCGATTTCCCGGCCGCCGACCACGAAGACGATGACCAGCAGATTCTCCTGTTCGGCCAAGGGCTTGACGTTGGCCACCTGGTCAATGTTGAAGAGCGGCAGGGAGCCGCCCCTGTATTTGATGACCTGTTTGCCACCGACCTCTTCGATATCGCTGCGTTTGATTTTTTCAATGCGCTCGACCAGATTCAGCGGTGCCGCAAATTGCTCGTCGGTCGCGCTGCGGAAAAGCAGCAGCGACTGTTTGTCGCGACTGGTGCGCATGGCTTCGCGTTCGATCTCGGCGACTTCCGCGGCCCGGACCGTTCCTTCAACCGTTGTCAGGCCGGCCATTTGGGCCAGGTTGGAAACATCGAGAATCAAGGCCACACGACCGTCGCCCATGATGGTGGCCCCGGCATATCCCTTGCATTTTTTAAGGTCACGCCCGAGGGGTTTGACGACAATCTCTTCCGAGTCATGCAGGGTGTCGACCACCAAACCATATTTGACGGCCCCGGTGGAAACCACGACAATATTCAAGGCACTGGCTGCATGGTACCTTCTGTCCGGGGAGCGCCTGGGTGTCTCTTCGTTTCTGGTGGTTTCGTCACCGGCTGTTTCTTCCGCATCGATGTCATCAGGGGAAATCATCGGACTCTTTTTCGATCGGCGATCGGCAAGCGCCTTGCGTCGATCCGCTTTTGTCTCACCATCTGCCGGGTCCTTGTAGAGCGCATCGACACCGATGATTTCGGACAGCCGGATCAAGGGCAGCAGATTGCCTCGGAGGCGGACAACGTCGGCGTTGCCGACCCGTTCGATGCGGCTGCGGACCTGTTCGGCCGGTATGCGCAGCAATTCCTCCAGGTTGACTTGGGGGATGGCGTAGCGTTCACCGCCGGTGACCACGATCTGGCAGGGAATGATGGCCAGCGTGAGGGGCAGTTTGATCCGCAACGTGGTGCCTTTACCCGGTTTGGAGTCGATATCGATGATGCCGCCCAGGGAATCCAGATTGGTCTTGACCACATCCATGCCGACGCCTCTGCCGGAAACATCGGTCACTTTTTCGGCAGTGGAAAAGCCCGGGAGGAAGATCAGATTGGTTTTTTCCCTGGCCGACATCACCTTGGCCTGTTCCTCGGTGATCAACCCCTTTTCGACGGCTTTGGCTGCCAGGTTGTTGCCGTTGAGTCCCTGGCCGTCATCGGAAATTTCGATGTTCACCTGGCCGGCCTCATGGTATGCCCTGAGGGCGATCTGGCCAACCGGGTTCTTGCCGGCCCGTTTGCGTACGTCGGGTTTTTCGATCCCATGGTCGACGGCATTGCGAACCAGGTGGGTCAAGGGGTCGCCGATGGCCTCGATGATCGTCTTGTCCAATTCGACGTCCTTGCCTTCCAGAGTCAATTCCACCTGTTTGCCGAGATTGCGCGCCAAATCCCGGACGACGCGGGGGAAGCGGTTGAAGACATTGCCGATCGATTGCATTCGCGTCAGCATGATCGCTTCCTGAAGCTCCGAAGTGATCAAATCGATGCGTTGTCCGGCCACTTCAGATCCTCGTTTGTCGCTCGATCCCATGGATTGCAGGAGCTGATTACGGCTCAACACCAGTTCCCCGGCCAGGGTCATGAGTTGATCCAGCAGACTGACGTGGACCCGCAAACTGGTTTCGTGCTCGTATTTCGCCGACTTCCTTTCGTTTCCGGTCTCGGCTTTGGAGTCACTGAACTGGGTGCTTTGCTGGTAGTCTTCCAGCATGGATTCTGTCTCTTCGGATTCCAGTGCCATGTCTGTCGTATCCATTTGGTCGTTTTCTTCGATTGGGTCGTCGATTGCGGGCGGGGAGAAGTCGCCGACCGAAGTCCTTGTCGGTTCAGCCGGCTTCGACTCGTTTCCCGGCGTCGATACACGCTTTTTATCGGCGGATTCGTCGATGGATCCGTCGATTCCATACAGCTGTAAATCCGGACGAAGCTCCATAATGTGATCCGGATCGATTTCAAAAAGCACGTTGATGTCGGACGGCTTCAAGATAGTGGCAAACAGAAAAGAAATCGTCGGCGCATCCGGAATCCAGTCATCCTTCAATTGGTCAGATGGCAAAAGGGCGACGTCGGCACAGATGATGGTGCCTGTCTGCTCCATTTCTTCGAGTAACCCGCGACACGTTTTTCCCTGGGCATGGATGTGGTCGGCGACGTCGATTTTCACCAGGTAGACACACTTTCCTTCTCCAAAGAAAGGTGTGACGTGAGTTTTATCCGTGTTGAGGACTGGTGCTTCACCGGGGAAGGACAGCGCGAGTTTTTCAACCGAGGGCGCAGTTTCATTGTTGGTCGCTGTCTTCGGCGCTTTGGCCTTTTTAGAGACAGGGGCTGATTTTTTTGGCTCTTTTTCAGCTGTTTTGGTTTTGGTCGCGCCCGATACCTGCGTTGCATCGGTCGGTGCGGCGGCATGATTGGCTTCCAAGATGGCCTTCAGCGCTCGAACATGCATGCTGATGTCGGTGTCGTTGCTGTTGAGGATATCGCCCATCAACGCTTTCAGCTGGTCGGCGGCCGAGAGCAGGACATTGATGATGTCCGGGGTCGGCACCATATCCCGACTGCGGATTTTGCCCAGAATATTTTCCATTTCATGGGTGAGGTCTTTTATGTTGGTCAGTCCCATGAAACCGGCCCCTCCCTTGATCGAGTGGGCGGCCCGATACACTTTGTTGACCAGGTCCTCGTTGATGTTGGCGCCGTTTTCCTCGATGGCGAGCAGATCTGTTTCAATATCCGCAAGATGTTCCAGCGATTCCTCTAAATACATCTGCAAGGTTTCATCATCTTGAATGGTCATAGCCGTGCTCCTTCGAGTCGCTTATTGGGTTATGGCACTGCGACGCATTTGGCGGTTCGGTTGGACTGCCGACATTGCAACAAGCCATTACGTTTAGCTGTGAAGAACATGGCGGACAGCCCGCTCCTCACCCTATTTATCTGCAGCAATTTAAAAAACTTTAGGTGATTTTAGATGAGGCCGTGCTCTGTGCGGCGCTTGGCCGCATCCTGAAAACGGGAATTGGGATCGGCGGGAAACCTTGATTGAAACATGTGCGCGTCAGCTTTCACGTCGGGACCGGGTGTCGGAATTGTATGACGCGGCAAAGGGCAACATGCGGTCAGAAGTCCGCTTTGGCGGCTTCGACAGAGAGCTTGGTGGGGATAACGCTGGTTTCCTTGAAGCCCTTGAGGGCTTCGGCCTGACTGTTTGTGGCGGCCAGGCGAATGAGCAGTTTGGCCCGTTCGCAGATATTGACCAGGGAAAGGACGGTTTGCATGGCCGCCATATTCAGATTAACCACCTGGCTGACATCGAGTACGAAACGATTCGCTCCGGCGGAAACCATATGCTCGCTTTTTGTTTTCACCATTTGTTCGATTTCCGAAGCCTTGGCGCGTGTGATCTTTTCCGGCAGGGTCAACACCACAATGTCGCCATCTATAGAGAAAAGATGGTCGCCCTGTCCCTGGGCTCCTGACACGGGTGCGTCGATGCGCGTTTTGAGATCCTCCAGAATCAGTTTGACCCGTTCGATCAACTGTTCCCCTTTGAAGGGCTTGACGATGTAATCCTTGACGCCCATTTTGACGATGTTCATTACATTGTCCCGACCCGATTCCGCCGTCAACATGATGACCGCCGTGTGTTTCAGCTCGTCGTCGGCCATGAGGCGGCCGAGCATTTCGATGCCGGTCATAACCGGCATGGTAATATCCAATATGATCAGGTCGGGATGAACTTCAGCCGCCAGGGCCAGACCGTCCCGTCCGTTTTCGGCTTCGAACAATTGGCAATCATAATTTTTGAACGCGTTTTTAACGATCATCCGAATCGTCCGGCTGTCATCAACCGTCACTATTTTATACGTCATGCGGTATCTCCAGTAAGGCCATGGTGACCCGTCCGCTTTGGGTTCAAAAATGTGGCGTTGCTTTTATCCTTATTAAACACAGACTATTCGCGGCTTGGGTGTCGTCCAATGCCGATACACTTCCTATATCGACGCAACCGTCTGGAACTTTAACCATTAAGGAGTTGACGGCACCGCAAAAAGCCCAATATCTGCGGTGCGCTCATCGAACAGACACATGGCGGGAAGTGACAACACTATCTTTACTGGTCGTCGGAGTTGAAGGAGAAGGTGTTGCGGGCGGGCATAAAGCCCGCCCCTAATAGATCTTTTAAAAATGCAATAAGTTGACATGACCTGGCGTTGTAGGGGCGGGGTTAGGCCCCGCCCGGATGAAAACCCAACGCCTCAAGTTCACGGCACGGGCTCAACCCGCATGCTATTTGATGGAAGAGCCGAAATGGGCCTTGAAAAATTCCCGATTGAGGCGGGCGATGTTCGTGATCGATATTTCCTTGGGGCATTCGGCTTCACATTCGGTTTCATTGCTGCAGTTGCCGAACCCCCGAGCGTCCATTTCGCGTATCATGGCAATGGCGCGCCGGGCGGCTTCGGGCCGCCCCTGGGGCAGAAGGGCCATTTGCGAAATTTTGGCACTTACAAAAAGCATGGCAGACGCATTGGGACAGGCCGCCACGCAGGCGCCGCATCCGATGCATTGGGCGGCGTCCATGGCCAGCTCGGCCTTTTCCTGGGGCACCGGGATGGCGTTGGCATCCTGGGCGCCGCCGGCGCTGACGGAGATGTAGCCGCCGGCTTGAATAATTTTGTCCAGGGGACTGCGATCCACGACCAGGTCCTTGATCACTTTAAAAGCCATGGCGCGGAAAGGCTCGATGGCAATGACATCGCCGTCTTTAAAATGACGCATGTGCAGTTGACACAAGGTGGTGCCTTTGAGCGCACCGTGCGGGCGCCCGTTGATGACGGCACCGCACATGCCGCAGATACCTTCCCGGCAGTCGTTATCGAAAGCGATCGGTTCCTTGCCTTCCAGGGTCAACTGGTCGTTCACCACGTCAAGCATTTCGAGAAAAGACATTTCGGTGGAAATGTCATTGGCCTGGTGCGTTTCAAAGCAGCCTTTGTCCTGGGGGCCTTTCTGGCGCCACACTTTGAGGGTGAGGTGGATGCTCTTGCTCACTTGTAGCTCCTTTGCGTAAGTTGGACATTTTCAAATGCCAGCGGCTCTTTGTGAAGTTCCGGGGCCTGACCGTGACCCTTGAACTCCCATGCGGCGACATGGCAATAATCCTCGTCATTGCGTAGCGCTTCGTTCTCCTCGGTTTGGTAGGCTTCGTTGAAGTGGCCACCACACGACTCCTGGCGGGCCAATGCGTCATCGAGCAACAACTCGGCAAACTCGAGGAAATCCGCCACTCGGCCGGCCCGTTCCAGGCTCTGATTGAAATCCGCGATAGAACCCGGTACCTTGACATTTTTCCAGAATTCATCCCTCAGTTCCTGGATCATGCCGCGTGCCTTTTCCAGTCCGGCGTTGTTGCGCGACATTCCGCAATGGTCCCACATGATCAGGCCCAGATGCCTGTGGAAATCATCCACCGTTCTTTTGCCCTGGATGCTGAGCAGTTTGTCGATACGCTCCCGGGTGGCTTTTTCCGATGCCTCGAATTCAGCCTGGGAGGTGTTCACATCCAATTTGGTGGCGCCGGTCAAGTAGCCGCCGATGGTATAGGGAAGGACGAAGTAGCCGTCTGCCAGGCCCTGCATCAGAGCGCTTGCGCCAAGGCGATTGGCGCCGTGGTCCGAGAAATTGGCTTCACCGATAACAAAAAGTCCCGGGACGTTGCTCATCAAGTTGTAGTCCACCCAGAGCCCGCCCATAGTGTAGTGGACTGCGGGATAGATCATCATCGGGGTGGTGTAGGGATCCTCACCGGTGATTTTTTCATACATCTGGAACAGGTTGCCGTATTTTCGTGCAATCACATCCTTGCCGTCACGTTTGATGGCATCGGCGAAATCGAGGTAGACGGCCAGTCTGGTGTCGCCGACCCCCTTGTTTTCGTCGCATTGGGCCTTGGCATTTCTGGATGCCACGTCCCGGGGTACCAGGTTTCCAAAGCTCGGGTATTTGCGCTCCAGGTAATAATCCCTCTCGTTTTCGGGGATCTGGTGGGGCGGACGGGTGTCGCCGGGCTTCTTCGGCACCCAGACCCGGCCGTCATTGCGCAGGCTTTCACTCATAAGGGTGAGTTTGGACTGATAGGTGCCGTGCACCGGAATACAGGTCGGATGGATCTGGGTAAAACAGGGATTGGCGAAAAACGCGCCTTTGAGGTAGGCCCGATACGCGGCGGTCACATTGGAGCCCATGGCATTGGTGGAGAGGAAAAAGACGTTGCCATAGCCACCGGTGGCCAGGACCACCGCATCGGCCGCATGGCGTTCGAGCTGCCCGTTGATCAGGTTACGGACCACGATGCCCTTGGCGTGACCATTGACCAGCACCAGGTCGAGCATTTCACGACGGGGATACATTGTCACTTTTCCCATGGCCACCTGGCGCATCAAGCTGCCGTAAGCTCCCAGCAACAATTGTTGCCCGGTCTGACCGCGTGCATAGAAGGTACGCGAGACCTGGGCGCCGCCGAACGAGCGGTTGGCCAACAACCCGCCATATTCGCGGGCAAAGGGAATTCCCTGGGCCACACAATGGTCGATGATATTGTTGCTCACCTGGGCCAGGCGGTAGACATTGGCTTCGCGTGCCCTGAAATCCCCTCCCTTGATCGTGTCATAAAAAAGTCGCCAGATACTGTCGCCGTCGTTGGGGTAGTTTTTGGCGGCATTGATTCCGCCCTGGGCGGCAATACTGTGCGCCCGCCTGGGGCTGTCTTGAAAACAGAAGGATTTGACGTTGTATCCGAGTTCCGCCAGAGTGGCGGCCGCCGATCCACCGGCCAAACCCGTACCCACCACGATAATATCGAACTTGCGTTTGTTGGCCGGGTTGACCAGCTTGAGTTCGAAGCGGTGACGATCCCACTTGTCCTTTAATGATCCCGCAGGAACCTTGCCGTCGAGCAACATAGGTTATCCTTTCTGTTATGCGCTGATGGAAACGAAGATGGGCAGTATGCCAAAACCAAAGCCGACCACCAGGGCAAACACGATACTCAAGGTCCGAATCATCGGCATATATTTGGGGTGGTTGGCGCCGACGGTTTGAAATGCACTCCAGAACCCGTGACTGACATGCACGGCTGCCACAATCATGGCGATCACATAGATGCCGACATACATGGGGCTGGCAAACGCCTGGGAAACGATGTCGAAGATAGTCGTCTGGGTCTTGTCGACAAAATGAAAATTGATCAGGTGAAAAACGATAAAGGCCAGCAACAGGACGCCCGTATATGGCATCGTCGCAGATCCGATCGTTCGCCCGCCGGCGCTTTTATTCACCGCATAGCGGTTGGGCCTGGCCTTGATATTCTGGTAAAACAAGGTCAGTCCGGTTACAATGTGTACCAGGGCAAACAGCAACAATACCCATTCGCCTACCAACAGGAGAACCCCCAGGGCGTGCAGGTGGGCGGCGTAACTATTGAACATCTCCCTGCCCCCGAACAACGTCAAATTGCCGGCAAGATGCACGGCCAGAAACAGGCAGAAACAAAATCCGGTCAGAGCCATCATCAGCTTTTTGCCGATCGATGAAGCCAGCGTATCCAACAACCACTTCATAAACGCCTCCGTTTCCTGAGTTGTGACTTGGGCCGACCCTATTCATCGCCAGAAAAATGACCTGCTATTTGCTGGCAACGTTGTTACTGTTTTGTTTGCATGAAACCCGCGAAAAGAAGATGCTCTCGAAAAAAAATTCCAAATTCAAGGCTATTTCACTCGCAAGAGATGAACGCTAAGAAAGAACATTGTTACTGTCAACAAAAAAGTCTATACCACCAATCGTCCCGATGGGAATCGATCAACGCCTGTGCCAACTGCCTGGCCACATCGGTCTGCATACGATCGAGGACGTGCGGCAGCCATTTCTGTGGAGATTGGTAACCCACATCCTTTAAGCATTTGAGGTCCACGAGGAGCGCCAGTTGATCTGCGTCGCGGGCCAGTTTGGATTCCAGCGATGTGCCTTGGTTGAACTCAGCCAGAAGGGAACCGATCTGATCACCGAATGGCAGGCCCCGCAAGGCATCGACCCTTGCTTCAGCCTCATCGGGTTTCACATAGCGTTTTTGGACGTAGTTTAGATCACCGGTGCGTGCTTCGGGAAGGTCATGCATCAGACACATGCTGATCAGGCGCTCGCTGTCGGCCATGGGTTCCAACTTAGCCAACACAAAGGCAATGAAGGTGGCGGCATAAGTGTGCTCGGCGACCGATTCTCCTCCGGCGCCGAGAAACTGGTAGCCGCTGCGCGGTATCTGTTTCAAGAAGAGTGCTTCGAATACGAGTGCTGCAATTCTTTCCATTATTACTCCCATCTTTTGAGAATAGATCCATCTGGCGATCTATTCATAGTTTAGTTCATTGATATCCATCTATAAGAGAAGCAGGATTGGCATCCGTCATCGAAATTGTGCGCCGAAAAGATGGTGCGTTGCGGGCCATCCAATTGACTTGACACATAAGGCCAATTTATATAATTTAGTCAATCAAATAAAATCTATTAAAGCTTTTTCAAAGGTTAATCATTTCACGGCGCACAAATCATTTTTTCAGGCAAAAGGCCTAAACCTGCAACCATTACCTCACCCGAAAGCGCAATTTTTCCATTCTATTCTCGACGGTGTGATTTTTGAGGCGATGGCGTGTGCGGTTTTCGCAGGCACAAAGCGTAGGAGAATGGATACATGACTCAAACGGATATCGATATCATCCAAATTGTTGGCAGTGCCGGTCTAATGGTGCAGTTTGTGTTGTTGTTGCTCCTGTTTTTCTCGGTCACCTCCTGGGCCATCATTATTATAAAGTGGCGGTATATTCAGAAAGCTTTCCGTGAATCGACGCTTTTTACCGAACATTTCTGGAAAACAAGGGACCTGGCGGGCGCGTATGCCAAGGCCAAAGAGCTGACCGGATGCCCGGTGGCCAGAATTTTCAGGATCGGTTACGTCGAATTGAAACGGGTCACCCAGTCGGGCCGGGGAAAAGGCCAGGAAGCGGGGCAGGAAGGGGCGGCCCCGATGAGTACGCGCATCACCGGTGCGGACAATGTCAAGCGCGCTTTGCGTCGCGCCATCAACAGCGAAACCACGCGCATGACCCAAATGGTGCCGTTTTTGGCCACGACAGGAAACACTACCCCGTTTATCGGGCTTTTTGGGACCGTATGGGGCATCATGAATTCTTTCCACAGTATCGGTCAGCGAGGGTCTGCCAGCTTGGCAGTCGTCGCACCGGGCATTTCCGAAGCGCTTATCGCGACGGCCGCAGGGTTGGCCGTGGCTATCCCCGCTGTCATCGCGTTTAATTTTTTCATGCAAAAGATACGGGTGGTCGAAACCGAGCTGATCAGCTTTTCAGCCGATTTCCTCAATATCATCGAACGCGATATTATTTCCGGCAATCAACCCTAGCCGGTGTATCCGAAATCATGGAACAGGCCCTGAACAAATGGGCTATCATTACGGCAATGGCGACTTAGAGGATTAAGAAATGGCCCTCGACACCAATACCGATCGTCTGATGTCCGATATCAACGTCACCCCTTTCGTGGACGTGATGCTGGTGCTGCTGATTATTTTTATGGTGACGGCCCCTATGATGATGCAGGGGGTTGATGTGAACTTGCCCGAAGCGACCACAAAACCCCTCGTGGCCCAAAAAGATAACCTGGTGGTTTCCATCGACCAGGATCAACAGGTTTACATAAACGATTTCGCCGTGGAAGTGGATTATTTGAGAGAGAAGTTGCAAAAAATTTTGGAAAATCGATCCGATCGTGCTGTCTACTTCAAGGCCGACCGAAGTGTTCCATACGGTACGGCAGTAAAGGTGATGGCCGAGATTAAAGGCGCCGGCGTCGATAAGATCGGCATGGTGACCATACCGGTGGAAGAAGATCGCGGAGCAGGTAATAAGCGATAAGCGATGGTGAAATGATTTCTGGAATCATGTCATATCCACACGGCGAGCATCGTAATCCGTTCTTCTGGCCTTTTTTATTCAGTTTCCTGGGGCATATACTGCTGTTCGCATTTATCCTCTACACACCGAAACCGGATGTCGGAGAGAGCTTTTTCCCATCGGTTATCGATGTGCAGATGGTGGATGTTCAGGCCACCTCGCCGTCGTCCGAAAAGTCGTCGAAAGCTGCAGACGAAAAGGTTGCTCCTTTAGAGGAAACGGAACCGGAACAGGTCCAGATAGAGGAAGCACAGCCCCCCAAGCCTGCTGCGGAGGCGGAGGTGTCGCTTGCCCCAGCCACGCCCAAGACCAAGACCGCCCTCAAATACAAGACCTTAAAAACCCAGGAAGTTTTAAAGAGCACGCTGGAGCGGATTGAAAAAAAAGTAGAAGTCGCGCCCCCCCGGCCATTGGAAGATACGATCAAACGCTTGAGGGAAAAGGTGGAAAAGGAGGGGCGCCCCGATTCAGCGGAAACAACCGGAAGTGGGGAAGGTACGGCGACAAGTGGGAAAATGGGGTTTGGGGGTGGTGGAAAGCAAGAGGGTGAACTCATAGATATGTACAGGCTCGAGATTGCCTATGCCATTCAAAAGAATTGGGCTTATGCCGATCAACTGGGCGGAGACAAGGGGCATCTCGTGGCCAGTATCGTGATGAAGGTACTTCCTGATGGTCGGATCGAAGATATTTTCTTTACCGACCGTTCGGGAAACCCTTATTTGGACGATTCGGCCTACAAGGCGATCATAAAATCCAGCCCGGTCAGGCCGCATCCGGATGGCCTGAACCGCCCTTTTATTGAAATGGGTCTGCGGTTTACGCCCAAAGGCGTACAGTAGAGGAGATATGCGACACAACAATTGGATGTACCATTTTATGAAAGTGTTGATTTTTGTCGGATGCCTATGCATCCCAGGGGAGGGTTTGGGCGACGTTCAATACATCGATTTGACCAATCCTTTTCTAAGAAAAATACCCATGGCCGTGCCGGTATTCAGCCCCGTTTCACCTGGCGGCGCCAATGGCGCTTTGAACGCCGGTCTGGCGGACAGCCTATCGCGCATGCTCGACTTTACAGGGTATTTCAAGATCCTGGACAGAGGGTCTTTTCTTCATGACCCGAAAAGTGGAAATATCACCCAGAACAAGATTAACTTCCAGAACTGGACGACTGTCGGCGCCGAGCTGCTGATCACCGGAGGCGTGAATGTTCAGGCCGACGAGCTCGTGTTGGAGTTAAGGTTGTTCGATACATTCAAGGCTTCTCTGGTGGTGGGCAAGCGTTACCGCGGTCGTGTACAAGATCAGCGGGATATGATTCGCCGTTTTTGCGCCGAAGTCATTCAGGCCCTAACGGGGAACCAGGGGGTTTTCGATAGTCAAATCGCCTTCGTTTCAAATGGAACGGGACAAAAAGAAATTTACGTTTGTGAATTTGACGGCCATGATGTCCGGCAGGTCACGAAAAATCGCAGCATCACCTCTTTTCCCGCCTGGTCTTCCGATGGACGCTATCTCGCATTTACCTCCTTTGCAAAGGGACCTGCGAAAATCCACGTGCGAGACTTGAAGAGCGACCTGGAGACGATTTTCAATTTCAGTGGAGGCCAAATCGCGCCCGCATGGGTCCCGCACCGATTCGAACTCACGGCCACCTTGTCCTTGGGGGGAGACCAGGAAATTTATTTATTGACCGGTGGGGGGAAAATGATTAAAAGGGTGACCAATAGCCCGGGAATTGATGTGGATGCGACATGGTCGCCCGATGGCCGCATGATAGCTTTCGTTTCCAATCGGGCAGGGACTCCACAAATCTACGTCCAGGAAATGGGCAGCAACCGCATACAACGACTGACGTTTGAAGGGCGATACAATACGCAGCCCAGTTGGTCCCCCAAAGGCGATAAAATCGCCTATTCATCCATGGCGGAAGGGCAAATAAATATCCACGTCATCGATATCGAGGGAAATCACCCAATCAGACTAACCTACAATCAAGGCGATAACGAAGCACCATCCTGGTCGCCTGACGGAAGTCTTATCGCATTTAAATCCACCCGAGAGGGTGTGGCGAGAATATACATCATGACAGCATATGGAACGGACCAGAGGCGTCTGTTGGCCCTTTCCGGAGAACAGAGTCAACCCAGATGGTCGCCGAACATACTACCGTAAAGTTGTTGTAGCGGCATCGAAAAAAAGGAGGAAAAAATGAGGAAAAACAGTTGGTTGGTAATCATGTTGGTGCTTGTTATCCCGGCCATGCTATTCACGGTGTCTTGTGCCAAGAAAGCCGTTGAGACCGCGCCGGCCGAAACGGCGCAACCGGTCGTGACACAACCGGCAACGGACACGGTTGCCGATCAGGCGGCCGCAGAACGTGCACGTCTGGAGCAAGAACGAATCGCTGCGGAGCAGGCGAAACGCCAGGCGGCGATGGCCTTCAGCGAAGAGGACGTTTACTTCGAATTTGACAGCTCGGCGCTGAGGCCGGATGCACAGGATACGCTGGTTCAAAAAGCGGCTTACCTCCGAGCCAATCCGAAAGTCACCGTGACGGTCGAAGGGCATTGCGACGAGCGCGGCACCGAAGCATACAATATGGCTCTGGGGGAACGACGTGCCCAATCTGCGAAAGATTTTCTCGTGAACCTGGGTATCGCCAGCAATCGTTTGAGCATCATCAGCTATGGCGAAGAACGACCGATCGATCCCGGCCAGAATGAGGCCGCCTGGGCCAAGAACCGCCGCGCGCATTTCGCCATCGACTGATTCAATTCCTGCAAAGCACCGCAACCGGCCGTTGCCGGGGTCAGAATAAAGACTCCAGTTAAGCCGGTGCCATCTTGACGTTACTTACTTCCCGGCATCGTAACACAGATGCCGGGAAGTATATGCCAAAATGGAAATATTCCAGTGAAATCATCACGTATCATTCCCCGCATATGTTCCCTGGTGATTGCCCTGGCTCTCATCTGTGCTACCATTGTGGGCTGTGCGAGCCAGAAAGATGTGCTTATTCTCGACGAACGGCTCATGCTTTTGGAACGCCAGAATCAGGAACTGCAAAGACAAAACAGCGACATGCAGAAGCTGGTTCAAAAAGAATTGGCCGTTGTGGGTGAAACCAGCCAGACCACCGAAACGACCTTGCGATCCAAGTATGCAACGTTGGGCGCTCAAATGGATACCCTCCAGGAAGATTCGCGACGGCTTTCCGGGCGCCTCGAAGAGATCGAGTATCAGCTGAATCAAAAGCTTGCCACCTTCGAGAAGGATCACCAGAAAATCGATGAGCTGAGTCTTCAATCGGCGAAGCTCGAAAAGCGACTTATGGAGATCGAGCAATATCTCAATCTCGGGAGTGGCGGTCCAAAGCCCACGGCTGGTGTGCCTTCCAAGAGTGACGCTGCCGGCAGCCCTGACAAATCGACCACCGACGATCAACTATACAACGAAGCTAAACAGGCCTACGACAAGGGCAGCCTGGACAAGGCCCGACAAGGTTTTCAGCAATTGATCAAGACTTTCCCCAAATCCGCCAATGCCGACAATGCCCAGTTCTGGATCGGGGAGAGCTACTACCGGGAAAAATGGTACGAAAAGGCGATCCTGGAGTATCAGACAGTGATAGAAAAGTATCCTAACGGCAACAAAGTGCCGGCCGCTATGCTTAAGCAAGGCTTGTCATTTCTGGCATTGGGAGACAGGTCCAATGCACGTTTGATACTCAAGGAGCTCGAAAAGAAATATCCAAACAGCAACGAGGCCAAAGTTGCCGCCACAAAGCTAACCGAGTTTTGACGGGTTGGCAGAGGAGGGTGTGTCCATACCTGCTCTTGCCTGTCACAGAACAGAAGTCCTTCCGTTCGATCAAATCGGTGATACTTTGAAACCACCCACCTTCTCACACCAGCCGAAACGATGAAGATCAAGATCGTGGGAATCGATCCGGGTCTTGCGGGCACGGGGATCGGCATCATTGAAGGCACTCACCATCGGGTTGAAAATTTTGCTTTCGGAGCAATAACAACATCGGCCAAAGACCCTCAGCCTCTCCGCCTCCAAAAGATATACAACCGATTGTGCGATGTATTCCGGAATGAAGATCCAGACCTGATCGTGATTGAAGATGTGTTTTTTCTTGAAAAGTATCCCAAGTCCGGCATCGTTTTGGGCAAGGTCTCGGGTGTGGTTTTGTTGGCCTGCTGTATGACGCGTGCCGCTGTCAAGGAAGTCGCAGTCCGCGAAGCCAAGCAAGTATTGACTGGAAATGGAAACGCGACGAAGGTCCAACTTGAAACGGCGGTTCGAAAAGCATTGGGTTATCCACACCCTATACGCCCATACCATGCCTCGGACGCATTGGGTCTTGCCCTCATCGGGCTCTTTCGTTATGGTGGCAGTCAAATTCGCTTCCTGCAGAGCTGAACATGATGCTGGGCATGGGTAAGGTTAAAGGGTGCCATCGATACTAAGGCTTTATCCGCATTTGTATGAGGTGCCCGGTGGTGAGAAATTATGATTGCATATCTTGAGGGACGACTCTTAAAGAAAGAGCAAGAGCGGATTATACTGCTTGCCAACCAAGTGGGGTATGAGGTGTTGGTACCTGCTTATGTTCGGGATACGCTCAATGCCAGGCAGGTCGGAGAGCAGGTGGCGCTTTATATCTATTACCATCAGACCGAACGGCAACCCAAACCCGTGTTGATCGGGTTCAATCTTGAGGCCGAAAAGGAGTTTTTTCAGCTGTTCATATCGGTCGACGCCATTGGGCCGCTCAAGGCGGCCAAGGCAATGACCATCCCGGTGAGCGATATCGCCGACGCCATCGAATCCAACCGTCTGGATCAGTTGAAGCAGTTGAAAGGGATCGGCCTTCGGTCCGCTCAAAAGATCATTGCCACACTGCAAGGGAAAGTGGGAAAGTTCGCCTTGATTCGAAAGAGCGACGTGCCGGATGCACCCGAATCCGTGGATTTTGTTCAGCCGGTGCTGGAGGTGCTGGTCGAGCAGTTGGGCCACAAATTGGCGGATGCCAAGCGGATGATCGGTGCAGCCTTGAAGCGAAATGACCGCATCGACAGCCCTGAAGCCTTGTTTGACGAAGTTTATCGGGGCGAAAAGGCTTAATTAAGGTTAGTAGATGATGAAGGATGATGCGTTTACCAGAGGGACAGCCCCCCAAGGCATTGTAGACAGTGCGTGCCTGTTGGATGACAGCGATCCGGACATTCAATCTCTGCGACCGGAAAAGCTCGATGATTATGTGGGACAGGGCGATGTCGTCAATACCCTTAAGATCGCTATTGAAGCTGCGCTGTTTCGCAACGAGCCATTGGAGCACGTTTTATTTCATGGCCCGCCCGGTCTTGGCAAAACGACCCTCGCGCATATTATCGCGCGTGAAATGAATGGCCGCTTAACGGTCACCTCGGGTCCGGCCCTAGAAAAGGGCGGTGATTTGATCGGTATTTTAACCCATCTGGAAGAAGGGGACATCCTATTTGTGGATGAAATCCACCGGCTGCCTAAAACGGTGGAAGAATTTCTCTACCCAGCAATGGAAGATTTCGCCGTGGACTTTGTTTTCGACAAGGGGATCCACGCCCGAAGTCATCGATATCGATTGAATCGTTTCACTCTCGTGGGAGCCACAACCCGTGTCGGGCTGCTTTCCGCGCCTTTGAGGGATCGATTTGGATTGTTTCGCAGCCTTGATTTTTACAACATTGAAGACTTGATGCACATCATACGCCGTTCTGCAGCAATCCTGAACGTATCCATCGACGAGGGCGGTGCGCGCAACCTCGCCCTTCGATCGCGGGGTACCCCGCGAATCGTCAACCGGTTGCTCAAGCGCGTGAGAGACTACGCACAGGTCAGAGGGGATGGGCGCATCAGTATCGATATCGTCGAGTCCGCATTGAACCTGGAAGGAGTCGACGGTAAAGGATTGACCCATCTGGATCGGCGTTATTTGAAAACGATTATCGACTACTATCACGGAGGACCGGTGGGGATCGAGGCCATTGCGGCAACATTGCAGGAGGAGGCCGACACCCTAGTGGACGTCATCGAGCCCTTTTTATTGAAAATCGGTATGGTCGTTCGCACCTCGTCCGGCCGGAAAGCGTCTGAGAGTGCTTTCCGGCACCTCGGTTACGCTGTTCAGGAAAAATTGTTTTAATGGCATAACTTCTTCTCCAACCCATTGCCGTTCAAAGGGGCTGGGACGTGGGCATCATCACTTTGTTGAGCGATTTTGGTACCCAGGATGAATATACAGGGGTGCTCAAAGGGGTGATCTTGAGCATCCATCCGTCCGTGACGATCGTCGATATCACCCACCATATCGCTCCTCAGCAGATTGATCAGGCGGGGGAGGTGCTCGACGCTGCATTCAGCTGGTTTCCCATTGGAACGATCCACGTGGCCATCGTGGATCCAGGGGTGGGGAGCGCCCGCGATATCATCGCCGTTCAGCAATCGGGGCATACCTTTATCGCTCCCAACAATGGGTTGCTGACACCGCTTTTCGAGAGAGAAACGCCAACCGTAATGGTCCGTGTTGAGAACACGGCGTTCTTTCTGCAGCCGCTGAGCAGCACATTTCATGGCCGTGACATTTTCGCACCCGTGGCGGCGCACTTGTCGTTGGGTATACCCATCGAAAAACTCGGGCCGGTGTTGGATCCCGACCACATCCAAAAACGGGCCAAAAAGCGTTGCGCTTTTTCGGTACAGGGTGATATCGCAGGTAAGATCAGTTATGTGGATCGGTTCGGTAATCTGGGAACCAACATCGACAGCGACAGCCTGACACAGCTGATGAGCCGATCGCGGCAAGGTGTGATCGAGGTGGAGATTTGTGGGCGGAATATCCAAGGTCTCGCAAAAACGTATGCCGAAGGCGAACCCGACCGATTGATCGCTCTGGTCAACAGCCGTAACCGGCTGGAAGTCGCCGTCAATGGCGGCAGTGCGTTTAACCTGCTTTCCGCCGGTCCGGAGACGGCCGTTCGTGTCACCGTGAAAAAGTAACGATAGGTCCTGGGATTAATATTTAGATGAAGACAACACGCAAAAAGAGTGAATCCAATCTTTCAGTAAAAGGGCAACGGTACTGGAGCCTGATGCTGGTGGGGGAGCATGGACGGGTCATTCCCTTCAACCGCTTTAAGGAGGTGGCCATCGCTGTGTTTGCCATTGCGCTCCTGAGCCTCGCGGCGCTGGTGATTCTCGGGTTTTTTTACATTCGTCAGGGGCGCACCATCGAGGGGCTGCAGGCCGAACTCATCGGACTGCGTCAATATGCCAGCGAGTTGAAGGACGAGAAAGATGTGCTTCATGCGAAACTTGGCATTCAGAAGGCGCAACTGGCGACAGAGCCGGAAGTCTCCGGCAGCTCGACCGCCGCTGGGCAGGACGGAAACACAGCACCGGTCACGGCCACCCAAGAAGACGAAGGGGATGCGGATAGCGGTAAAACCCCTGCAAAATCGACGTCCAAAATGAGCGAAAATGATAAGCCCAAAGCGCCGGAGACCCGATGGGGTGCCGAAGTGAGGGATATGGTTATTGATTACGACAGTCGGCAAAAATTGTTGAAGGCGACCTTTCGGCTGTACAATCGATCCGTGCCAAAGAAGAAATTGTCCGGTCGGGCGGTGGTCGTATTTAAAAATAAATCCGATCCGCCGATCAAATGGTTCGCAATTCCCACCGCGCTTCTGGCCGATGGACAACCGGATGGCCGCACCGGCCAACCTTTTAGCATCAACAACTATATCACCATGAAACACCGGGCATACGGGTTGAAGGGGCCCCTATCTTATGACGTGGCGGTAGTTTATGTGTTTTCGGAAGAAGGCAAATTGTTGGCGTCCAGGGAGTCCGATATCCAGATTGAAATCGAACCACCTCCCCCACCAAAACCGGCGGCTGCAGCGCCTTTAAAAGAGTCCTCGACAGAACCGACGTCGTCTCAACCTTCGGTAGTCGAAGCACCTGCCGCGACTTCGGAGGCCGCCTCACCCGCACCGGCAGGATCTGTTTCCGAGAAACCGGCGGAAAGTGGTATTGCCGAACCCTTGGATGCCGGTTCCAAGGCCACAAACGACCCTCAGGTTGACCCCCTGGAAGAGATTCCAGCGGTCGGAGCAGGTCAACCTTCAGGCCAAACAGAAGCTTCAGAGACCGAGCCGGCGCCCGATCGTGAAAAGAGCGAACCCTAAGGAGAACTGCCGTGAAAACCGATCAGAAACAATTTTCGATCATAGACGAAGGCTTTACCGTCGAAGGAATGGTGGTGGGCAAGGGCCGCCTGGTGATCAAAGGAATCGTGAAGGGATCTGTCAGCGGCGATAACGTGGTGATCGCCGAGGAGGGATCGGTTTTTGCCGAAGCCAAGGCCAACAACATGACCATCGGCGGACAGTTCGATGGCCAGATCGAGGTGGACAAGGAACTGGTGATCCTATCGACCGGCAAATGCTCGGGAAAAATTAAATGCAACGACCTGGTCGTGGAGGCGGGCGGCTTGCTGAACGCCGAAGTGACATGTACGCGACAGGTGGTCAAACAGGGAGGCTGAACTGTTTTCGATTAAATTTTCCTTGACTTACCCCTTGGTTTCATCTAAAAGTGCTGGATTCCGAAACACGCTTAGGAGTGAAAAACAGTGAAAAAATACACATATAGTGCCAAACCGAGTGACAATCAGGACCGCTGGTGGGTCGTGGATGCAGACGGCGCGGTCCTCGGACGTCTGGCGGCCGAAATTGCCGCCCGTATTCGTGGAAAATATAACCCGATGTATACCCCTCATGTGGATACCGGCGATTCCGTCATTGTGATCAATGCCGAGAAGATTAAACTAACCGGCCGCAAGATGGATCAAAAGACCTATTACCGGCACAGCGGTTATATCGGCGGTCTTCGATCGATCACCGCCCGTCAGCTGTTGGAAAAGCGCCCGGAAGATTTGATCCGTAACGCCGTTCGAGGCATGCTGCCCAAAAACAGGCTGGGACGACAGCTGAATAAAAAACTTAAGGTCTATGCCGGTAGCGAGCATCCCCATAGCGCCCAGCAACCCGAAACGTTGACCCTTAATTGAGTAGATATCAGGATTTTTAAATGGCACAAGAGAACGTATACTACGCAACTGGAAAACGGAAGAACGCCATCGCCCGAACCTGGATCAAACCGGGGAACGGTGACATCAGCATCAATGGTCGCAGCCTGGAGGACTATTTCAAAGTCTATACGGCCAAAACCATCATCAAGCAGCCGCTTACACTGACCAACAATCAGGATAAATTTGATATCAAAATCAAAGTATTGGGAGGCGGTACCATCGGCCAGGCCGGAGCGATCCGACATGGCATTACCAAGGCGTTGATGGAATTCGATCCCGAGTTGCGTTCGGTCCTGAAGAAGGCTGGATTCGTGCGACGCGATCCCCGTGAAAAAGAGCGCAAAAAATACGGACAGAAGGGCGCGCGCGCGCGTTTCCAATTCTCCAAGCGCTAATATTTGCTTCTATTCTAAATTCGTGGCAACAAGGGGGGCCTGTTCTGATCAGGTTCCCCCTTTTTTTTACCTGCCCGTCCGATCGCTTCAGTGTTCGGATAATCCTGATTTGCCACAGCGTACGAAGTGGCCTTGCCTGATTTCACGAAGAACAGGAGTGCACCTTTCATCGGATTCAGCACAGTGGTCGCTGAAGGGGCAACCGTTCCCCGGCGAATCGTCCCTCGGCGGTGGCGCGTTCCATCTGGACTTTGATGTTTCTGTCTCTCCCGGGGCGGCGGCCAGAAGTTTGAGGGTGTAAGGGTGACGCGGGTTGTCGAAAAGCGTGGGCGCCGGGGCAGACTCGACGATCAGACCGCGATACATGACGTAAACCACATCACAGATATAGCTCACCACATTGAGATCATGTGAGATAAAGAGATAACTCAGCCCCAGTTCCGACTGCAGGTCCTTCAACAAGTTTATGATTTGGGCTTGAATGGAGACGTCCAGGGCAGAGATCGGCTCGTCGCACAGCATCAGCCGCGGTGAAACGCTCAAGGCGCGGGCGATGCCGATGCGTTGACGTTGTCCGCCGCTGAATTCATGAGGATACCGATCCACGCTGGCCGATGGCATTCCGACCATGTCCAATAAGGCTTTGATGCGTCGGCGTTGGGCCGAGCGAGTCGTGATCCCGGCGATTCGTACCCCTTCACCGATGGATTGGGCCACCGTCATCCTGGGGTTGAGGGAGCTGTAGGGATCCTGGAAAACCATCTGCATCTGTTTCCGCATGGGTTTGAACTGACGCTCGCTCAAGCCGCTGATCTCCTGTCCCTCGAAGCGGATGAGACCTTCATCGGGCAACAAAAGCCTGAGGATCAAACGGGCCACCGTGGATTTGCCGCAACCGCTTTCACCCACCAGTCCCATCGTCTGATTCGGCAGTATAGAAAAATCGACGCCGTCGACGGCTTTAACCGCATCTGTCGATTGCTTGAAAAAACCGCGATTGGAAATAAAGTGCTTCTTTAAATGGGCTACTTCAAGAATCGGTGACGTGGGAGCATTCATCCTGCCGCCTCCTTCTTCATCTCCGCTGCGAAGATGACAGGGCATCTGGCCAGATGACCATGGCCGCAATCACAAAGCTCTGGAAATGAAATTTCGCAGGCGGGCTGCCGATTTTCACAGCGGGGATGAAACGGGCATCCCTTGGGTTTGTAGGCGGGATGGGGTACGCTGCCCGGGATGCTGTACAACCGCTTTCCGCGCTTTTCCCGGGTCGGTAACGCTGCCAGCAAGGCCCGGGTGTAAGGGTGTCGGGCGCCTTTAAAGATATGCTCTGCAGTGCCCTGCTCGACGATGATGCCGGCGTACATGACATAGATGTGATCCGCGATCTGCTTCACGACGCCTAAATCATGGGTGATATATTGAATCGTCATCTGCTTGTCATGCTGCAATTGCTTCAGCAGATCCAGGATCTGGGCCTGTACGGTGACATCCAATGCGGTGGTGGGCTCGTCGGCAATGATCAGGTCCGGCCCGCAAGCGAGGGCCATGGCGATCATGACCCGCTGACGCTGGCCGCCGCTGAGTTGGTGCGGGTAGGCGTTGATCCGCTTATGGGGCTCGACGATGCCGACGTCATCGAGCAATTGAATGGCCCGCTGGCGTGCTTCAGAAGCACCGATGGCTTCATGCGCCAAGATGGCTTCGCTGATCTGGTCCCCGATGGTGAATACCGGATTCAAGGAGGTCATGGGTTCCTGGAAGACCATGGCGATGCCCTTGCCGCGAAGGGCGCGCAATTGTGCAGGGGGCATATCCAGAAGAGATTGGCCCTTGAAAAGAATGCGACCCGAAGCGATCCTGGCAGGCGGTTGCGGGAGAAGCCCCATCACGGCCAGCGCGGTAACGGTCTTCCCACATCCGGATTCTCCGACGACACAGACGGTTTGTTGTCGAAGTACGCGAATATCGATTCCGTCCACCGCGAGCGCCTCCGGTCCTTCGCCTTGGAAGTAGACGCGGAGGTCTTCGATGGCCAGTACCGTATCCTTTTCTGTGGACATTGTAGGGTGCGATCCTCCAGGATGTGCCGGGGTTCGGCGGTTTAGTTCCGCTCTCGCAGTTTGGGATTCAGAATATCGCGCAAGCCTTCTCCGAAGAGATTGAAGGCCAGCACCACGACCAGGATGACGATGCCGGGTGCAAACGTGAGCCAGGGTGCGTCGAAGATGAAATCTTTGCCGTCCGAAAGAATGTTTCCCCAGGTCGCATGGGGCGGCGGCACCCCAAAACCGAGGAAACTCAATCCCGCTTCGGTCAACATGGCCGAAGCGATGCCCAGTGTGGCCGAGACCAGCACCGGCGCCACGGCATTGGGCATGATATGACGGAAGATAATCCGCATATCGCTGAGCCCGAGTGCTCGGGCTGCGGCTACGAAGTCCTGCTCGCGCAGGGAGAGAAATTCGGCGCGAACAAAGCGGGTGGTTCCCATCCAACTGGTCAGGCCGATGACGATCATGATGTTGTAGAGGCTTGCCGGCAGCAGGGCGACCACCGTGAGGATCAGGAAGAAGGATGGGAAACAGAGCATGATATCCACGGCGCGCATGATGAGCGTGTCGACGCTCATCACCGGCCGTCGCAGCGGGTCGTACCAGCGGCGCTGACCGGGTGAAGCCTGTGCCTCGAACCATCGGCCCGAGCGTCGGGAAAGCATCCATCCGGCGGCGGTCAAAAGGGCCGCAAGTCCTGCCAGGCGATACATGCCGGACATCAATGCAAAAAGCAGGATTGCGAACAGGGTCCAGACGAGAAAATGTCCTAAACGGACAGGCATTTGTCCGAAATAGCCGGCCAATCCGCCGAGAAGAATGCCGATGACCACTGCGATGCCGACGGCCACGAACCCGACCGTCAGCGAAACCCAGGCGCCTTGCAGCATGCGGGCAAACACATCGCGCCCCAGGTCGTCGGTACCGAGCAGATAGATGCCGAGGGTGGGCCGCTCCGCAGGCTGCAGTATGTCAATCCTGGGTAGCGACAGGGGCGGGCGAAGCTTTTCCTGGAGACGCACCTGGGAAGGGTCGAGCAAAGGGTGTTTGCCCGAGGTGAGCAATACGCCCGTGACGGCCAGAAGGAAAAACGCCACGAATATGGCGAACCCGAAAAAAGCCATGCGGTTTTTGCGCAGCAATCGCCACGTTTCCGACCATGGCGAGCGCGAGGGCGGCATCCAGCTTTCGTCGACGGCAGGTGGCACTCTATGCGTGTCTGAAGGCGGCATTAGAGTCGAATCCTGGGATCCACCGCCATGTACAGCAGGTCGGAGATCAGGGTGCCGACCAGCACCAACACCGCGGTGATAAAGTTGAGGGTCAGGATGATGGGGTAATCGCGGGCCAGAATCGCTTCATAGGCCATGCGCCCCATGCCGGGCCAAGAGAAAATCGATTCGATGATGACCGATCCACCGATCAGACCGGGCAGGATCAGACCGAACATAGTGACAAAGGGCAGCAGTGCATTTCTCAAGGCATGCCGGTAGTAGACCGTATCATCGTCCAGCCCTTTGGCACGGGCGGTTCGTACGTAGTCCATGCCGATGATCTCCAGCATCTGGCTGCGCACGTATCTGGACAACACGGCAATGCCGCCGGTGGCGCCGAGAATGGAGGGCAGGACCAGATGCCAGGTGCGGTCCATGAATTTGACGATGGGCGAGGCGCCGGTGACGCCAAAGCTCTCCATCCCGATCACCGGAACATGCAGGTGGGTGACCACCAGGATGATCAGAATGTAAGCAAAAAAGAAACCCGGGATCGAGATGAGCAGATAGGCGAAAAAGGTGGTCGTCTTGTCATAGAGACCATCGCGCTGGATGGCCGACCGGATGCCTACCGGAAACGAAAAGGTCCAGGTGAGCAGGGTGCCCACGACAAAGAGCGGCAGGCTGTTTAAAAAGCGTTCCCAGACTTTTGCGAGCACCGGTTGATTGTCCCGCCACGAGACGGTTTTGCCCGTGAAAAGATCGCGGTAGAAAAACAGATACTGGACGTATAGGGGGCGGTCCAGATGGAACTCTTTGCGCATGCGTTCGACGATTTCGGGTGTGAACTTGGGATTGAGCGGGTCGATCTGGCTGGGCTCTCCGGGTGCCAGGTGGATGATCAGGAAGGAGACCACCGATACGCAGAACAGGGTGATCGATTTCTGGACCAGGCTTTTGCCAAGAAAATGCAACATCGGCTTTCCTCGATTCAGCGCGATTCGAACACCGGCGCTTTGGGCAGCTTGATCCATTGGTTGAAATGGAAGGTGTAGCTGCCCGTTGGCGTGGGGGTGATGGGTTTATAGACGGTTTCACCTTCCGCTGTCATGATTTTTCGCACGATGCGCTTGTCGAGAACGGCCGTCCAGCGGCCCACGTAGAGAAAGGTATACGGCTGGGCCTCGGCGATGATGCGATGCAGTCGATGGCAATATGCGACTTGGGTGGCATGATCGTACTCTTGCCTGATCTTGATGATCAAATCGTCGGCTTCGGGATCGTTGAAGCCCACGAAATTCAGTTGATAGGGGGCGCTTTGACTCGAGTGCCAGATTTGATAAAGATCCGGGTCGATGCCCAGCGACCACCCCAGCACCAGGGCATCGAAATCGAGTTCATGGACCCTTTTCTGAATAAAAACCGACCATTCCAGCAGATCCGTTTCCACCTGAATGCCGATTTTTTTCCAGGCATCCTGGGCAATGGCCAGAACCGCCTTGCGCAACGGGTTGCCGTTGTTGGTGATCAGGGTGAAGGCCATGCGGCGCCCCTTTTTCTGCAGGTACCCGTCGGGCCCGGGAGTCCATCCCGCTTCGGCCAACAGCGCCAATGCGCCCTGGGGGTCGTAGGGCAGGGGCTCTATCGCATCGTTGTAGTAATCGGTTTGCTTGGCAAAAGGCCCGGTGATCGATTCACCCTGGCCGTAAAGCACATAATCGATGATCTCCTGGCGGTCGATGGCCATACCCAGGGCGCGCCGCACACGGACATCGTCGAACGGTGCCCGGCGCAGGTTGTATCCGATATAGGTATAACCTAAGGCGATGCCTGAAAAGTGTTGAAAACGCTCGTCTTTTTCAAGACGTGCCACTTGATGGGGCAGGACGCTGTAGTTGTCGATGGTGCCGGAGTAGAATTCCATTTCCTGGGTGAGCATGTCGGGAATGATACGCATCACGTAACGATGGTAGTTGGGTGGACCTTCCCAGTAATCGTCAAACCGTTCGAGTCGCAGGAATTGATCGGACTTCCATTCCTGGAAGACGAAGGGGCCGGATCCGATGGGGTGTCGATTGAAGCGGCTTTGTCGCATCGTGAAGGCATCGGGGTCTTTTCCGGAATCGATGGCCTCGGCCCGCAGTGCGTCGTCATCGAGCAAATGCGCCGGCAGGATGCCCATTCCCCATGTGGCCAGGGCCGGTGAATAGAGCCGCTTATATACAAAACGGATGGTCAGCGGATCGATCACCTCGACCGACTGCACCGGTTCGAAATCCGGCAGGCGGGGTGAAAAATTCTTGGGATTCAGGATCGCCCGATAGGTAAATGCCACATCGGCCGCGGTCAGCGGATGACCGTCGTGGAATTTGACATTCGGCCGCAAGTAAAAGTCGATGACCGGGTTGTGCCGGGTCGACGGCAACAACCGTCGGGCCGCGGCCGCCAGTTCGGATGGGGGGATTTCGTCGTCCGTGCGGACATGCGCAGTCGGATCGAATGCATCGAAATAGTCTTGCCCCAGGAGGGTTGCGAGGCGCTCGAAGAGCATTTGATCTACCTTGCCGAGGGTTATCCGTATGGCCTCTGGCGCGTCGATGCGAACGACGGCGGTGCGTTCCCTCTCCCCCACCTTGAACGAGATTGTCTCTTCACTCGTGGCGGGCTCCAGCAGTGATACCTCTTTCACGTGGCGCCATTGTGGATCGCCCTGGAGGAACAGGGCACGCAGTTCAGATGCCAAGGTGCGGTTGTCGATCTTTCCCCAGCGGGCCGTCGGCGTCCCTTCGTTGCAAAAAAAATAGGCGTGTTCATAAACTTGCCAGCGTGTCGCAACGCGTCCCCTGAAATGCAACGCTTCATCCCTGTCGATGAGGCCTTCGAAGACGAATGCGTTGATTTCACTGCTGGTGCCGTCGCTGGACAGCACGGGGTTGAGCATGCTGGCATCTCCGATGGATGCAGTGATGAACTGATTCAGGCGGTCGGGATTGCCGCGGGTTTGGTCTTCGTAGCTCGGGGCCCAGAAGTAGGACGCCAGCAGGACGATGATCACCAGGGTCGGGGCTGCAATGAGAAAACGTCGGATATTCATGTGTTGCGGCCCTTAGGGGCGGTTCGTGAGTTATCCGTCGGCAGGTCTGTAGCCATGCCAGATTTATGATTTGATTGCAAAATAAGTATGTTGACCATAGGCGATGGATCGATTCAAGTCAAGCGGGGAGACTCGACTGGGAGCGTGCAAAAAGAGGGGGAACCCTCATGATGAGGATTCCCCTGGAACTGTTTTGGTTGAGCGCGACGTGTGGCTATTCTCGTGTTTCCGCCTCCGTCGGCGTTTCCGCTTGTTGGGCGGCGGCTTCCTCGGCTCGGCGGATTTTTGCCGCTTCCAAGGCGGCCGTGACCGAAGCGATTTTCTGCTCAACCGCCGACAACTGGGTCGGGTCGGTGGTCAGACGTTGAACCCTGGCGAGGTTGTCGAGTGCGGACGTCAGCGATTCGACGGTGTTTTTGCTGGCGTCAACTTCGGCCTTGTAATAGAGGGTCATGCGCTGGATGTTGTTTTTTCGATGTTCAATTTCGGCGCGCATCTCTTCGCTTAATGCGTACTGTTCGGCCCGATCCAGATAGTCGGCGATGGCCTTGTAGTCAGGGAGTCCGCTAGTTTCAAGCAGTGCATCTGCTTTATTCAGGTAATAACCAAAAATTATTGGAAAAACATCTTTCTGACGGTAGATGTCCTGGACGGGTTCGGCAAGTTGGTAGCCGTGCAGAACAGCAAAAAATTGTTGGCCCGTGGGTGAAAAATTGCCTTTCCAGATCTCAACTGCGCCCCGCTGGGGAAGAATGAAATATCGGCCACTGTTGGTGTAGCTGGTCCAGATGATGAGCAAAAAGATCGCGGCGGCGATGATGGCACCGATTTTGGCCGCGCGAAGCACTGGATCGGGCGGTTCTTTGTCCGGGCGGGTTTCACCTCGAGCCGCCTCCACAGGGTGAGGTGCTTCGGTCCGGGGCTGTTGGACCGGCGGTGCCGCCGCTTTCTTGGGTTCGGTTTCGGAAGGTGCCGGCTCGCCAGCGGCCACCGGTGTTTCGGACGCCGTTTTCGCTTCCGGTGTCGGTTCTTTTACCGGTTTTTCAGCCGGCTTTTCTAATTTTTTTTCGCTCGGTTCTTCTGACGCCTGGGGCGCAGGTTTCTCCTCGGGTACTGGCACATCGGCAGGCGCCGGTGCCTCGACTTGGGCGACCGGTTCCGCTGGCGGCTTGGCTGCGGCCTTGATATCGGCCATATCGAAGCGCTTGAAGAGCAGATCACGAAGCCGCTGGGCCTCATCGGGGTCCTGGGTGTCGATGAACGGCGGAGCGGTCATCTGAGAAAAGTCCGGGGTGGCGGGTTTGTCGCCCACAGGCGGTCGCTGCCCGTCGAATTTTTTGAAGATGAGTTCCTCGCGAGTTGGTTTCGGGGCTGGTTCCTGCGCTGCCGCCGGGGGTATTTGGACCGCTGCAGCATCCTTTTCGGGCTCAACGGGTTGGCCCCCGGCCGGTGCCTCGACTTGGGCGACCGGTTCCGCTGGCGGCTTGGCTGCGGCCTTGATATCGGCCATATCGAAGCGCTTGAAGAGCAGATCACGAAGCCGTTGGGCCTCATCGGGGTCCTGGGTGTCGATGAACGGCGGAGCGGTCATCTGAGAAAAGTCCGGGGTGGCGGGCTTGTCGCCCACAGGTGGTCGCTGTCCGTCGAACTTTTTGAAAATGAGCGCCTCGCGGGTTGGTTTGGGAGCAGGCTTCGCGGCGGCCGCTGGGGCTTTTCCGGCAGTTTTTGAAGCCTCGACGGGCGCAGTAGCCTTGGTGGTTTGTGCCTTTTGAGATTTCTTTTTGGAACTTTTGGGAGCAGATGCTTTGGACGCTGACGTTTTAGTGGCTTTTTTAGGTTTTTCTTTCTTTTTTGCCGCTTCCGTTTTCTTGGCCGTGGATTTGATCAAACTGTCCTTGCCCATACGTTGCCCCTTTGCAATTGCGTATATTTACATGTATTTTTAGCATTGCTGAACGAAATGCCAACATAAAGGATCGTCATTTTTTTGTAAACCCTTTTTTCCGGTAGAACCTTGCACAGCAACTCTTTGGCCCTATTTTCAACATCATTGTCCATGGGTGTTGGGAGTGCGCTGGGATCTCAACCGAAAGCATCCGAAAGGTACCCGCAATGACCTGCCGAGACAACGCTATGATAGATGAAAAAGCACAGACGCTACAGAACCTGTTGACTGCTTACGACGCCGTGGCAGTGGCTTTCTCGGGCGGCGTAGACAGCACGCTGCTGCTGGCTGCGGCACAGAGGGCGTTGGGAGAACGTGTCGTGGCGATTACCGCCGTTTCGGAGATTCATCCCAGCGGCGAAAAAGAGCTGGCCGTTCAAATGGCCAAGCAACTTGGGGTGCGCCACGTGCTTGTGGAGACCGATGAACTCGAGGACCCGCTTTTTTCCAGAAACACCCTGGATAGGTGCTACTATTGCAAACGACGTCTCTTCGCGGTTTTGAAAAGAAAAGCTATAGAAGTGGGGGCCGAGGTGGTCTTACACGGTGCAAATTTAGATGACCAGCAGGATTTCAGGCCTGGTCTGCAAGCCGCTCGTGAGCAAGAGATTTCAGCGCCTTTGGTCGAGGCCGGGTTTTCAAAATCGGAGATTCGTCAATTGGCCAGGCGGTGGGGCCTCGGCAATTGGAGCCGACCGGCGATGGCCTGCCTGGCAACCCGCATACCCTACGGGAGGCCGATACGACCGGCGGACCTCAGGCAGATTGATCGTGCCGAGGCTGTACTTCGAGATATGGGCGTAGACCCCTGCAGGGTGCGCCATTATGGAGATATGGCCCGAATAGAGGCCGATCCTGCACAGATTCCCCGTCTCGCAGGTGTTTCACTTCGCATCGAAATCGTAAAAAAGCTTCAAGCCTTAGGATACACTCATGTGTGTCTCGATCTGGAAGGATATACAAGCGGAAAAATGAATCGGGGCATCACTCGCACGGGCAGATCCATATCGACAGATACCACCTGATTTTTTCTGCGCCGTCAATTTTGTTTTTGCGTTTCGGCTATCTTCAAAATAGCCTGCTCGATCACTTCCGAAGTCGTGCTGTTGGTGCGGCGTTTTTCTCGATTGAGAATGATTTGGGCCTTGAGCGATATCATGGCAGAGATTTGTTTTTTGCCATCTTTTTTTTGCTGCTCGCGCCATCTTTTCTGGCGTTCCCGGTCCGTTTTGCGGCGCTGATTCAATGTGGCCATGTTCAATTGTCTCCCTGAACATTAAATTAAATGGGATCGCAACTCGGTTATATGTCACGTTAAATTCTATTACTGCGTGAGAACGCCCCAAAAGTCAATCCGTAGGTTACCCCATCAGCCTGCAATTCTTACTGAATTCGCTTCATTAAACCCGGCGTGGGTGGAGCAGGTGGCCGATGCCACACGCCAAGCGGCCAAGTGCCGCTAAGAATGCACAGCGGGCGGCCCAGAAACTCGCTGCGCTCAAACAGTCTGGGCCGCTTGTCCGCCGTTTGCATTCGAGCGGCACTAGGACCGCAGGCGTACGTGGCCCTGGCCACCTGCCACACCCACACCTGCCATCTCCGTCGCAATGCGAATATTATTAACAAATGTCTTCTGTAATGAATGCCCTTCAAGATGAATCACATTCAGTTAGAATCCCTGCTTGTCAGCGATTCCCACTTGTTAAAAAAGTCATTTATTGTTAATAAGTTACATTTTTAAAGGTAAAAGGGTACCTTATGGCCGATTTGCTGGTTCGATTATACCGGTTGCCTCAAACAGACTGCTCACTGTCTCTATTCGCCGAACAAGGCGTGTCCATCCGAAGGGCGATGGCCTATGAGCGCCAACAAGTCGTCCGGTGGGTGGGCGAAACCTTCAATGCGCTTTGGGCCGGTGAGTGTGAAACTGCTTTCGGACGCCAACCCATCGGCTGCTATCTTGCCGTCAAAAACCGCGCTATCGTGGGTTTCAGCTGTTTAAATTGCACCTTTCGAAATTTCGTTGGCCCTATCGGGGTCGCTTCCGGCGCTCGTGAAGGTGGCATCGGACGAGCATTGCTCCTCGCTTGTCTGGAGGAAATGCGGCTTGCGGGATATGCATACGCTATCATCGGCGATGCCGGTGAACCGAAATTTTTTGAAAAGGCGGCGGGTGCGACGGCCATCAGTGATTCGACCCCCGGGCCCTATCCGCCCAAGCTCAAGTGAGACCTGTTAGTTTGGCCTACCTATTGCATAATTTTTTGCAAGGATCATCGATAAGGTGTGATGGGAGACAGGGTGATGTAATGTTGATGAATGAGAGAAGAGCGGGATTGATCCATGTCGTTTGAAACATTCGTCGCCGGAAGGTTTTTAAAGATTCGAAGCCAACGTAAGCTGGTGCCGGTCATCACGATCCTATCGACGTTAGGTGTCACGGTTGGGGTCATGGTCCTGATCGTGGTCATTGCCGTGATGACGGGGTTTCAGTCAGAGTTGAAACGGCGCATTCTGGATATCGATTCGCATATTACGGTGATGCGTTTCAATGACTGGATCCGAAACCCCAGTCAAATCCTTAGCCAGGTCAAAAATGTCGATGGGGTGGCTTCCGCCGCTCCTTTTGTCTATGCGCACGGCATGCTGCGTTCGGCCGACGGGGTCTCGGGGGTCGTTATCCGGGGCATCGATCCAGAGCGCACCGGCATCCAGGTGAAGGTCAACGGCACAGCGCTCATCGGCGATGTGTTGGCCGCTGCCGCCGGAGAGCAGATGGAGCAAGGTGTGATCCTGGGAAAGGTGCTGGCCGACAAACTGAAGGTTGCCGTCGGCAGCGGCGTTCTGCTCATGGTTGCGGATGCCCGACACGCCAGTCTGCGCACCCTGCCTCAGACGCAACGTCTGAAAGTGGTCGGATTGTTCGATACCGGGATGCACCAATATGACGGCGCCATGGGTTTCGCGCGCATCGACAGCCTTCAGCGGATGATCGGCGTGTCCGAGTCGGTCACAGGAATCGAGGTGCGGGTCGAACAACCGGATGAGGTGGAGAAGATCACTCAAGAGATTCACACTGCATTGGGGGATGCCTATTGGACCACCCACTGGAAAAGGATGAACCGTAATTTGTTCTCCATGCTCGCCATGCAGAAAGTGATGATGTATGTCATTTTGACTTTGATTATCCTCGTCGCCGCCTTTAATATCGCCAGTGCCCTTATTATGATGGTCAAAGAGAAAGTCAAAGATATTGCCATCTTAAAGGTGATGGGGGCGAGCAATCGAAGCATCCGCACCATTTTTCTGAACAAAGGCATGGTCATCGGTCTGGTTGGCATCTGCGCCGGCGCCTGCTTGGGATTGGTCTTATGTTGGATTATTGCACAGTATCCGATTATCGAACTTCCGGGCGACGTCTATTTTTTAACCACTCTGCCGATAAAAATCACAATAACCGATTTAGCCCTGATCGGGCTGGGTACCTTCGCGATTTGCATCTGTGCATCCCTTTACCCTGCGAGCAAGGCGGCCAGGTTGAAGCCTGTCGATGGGGTTCGCTATCGTTAACGGGTAGCCGCGGAGATCCCGAGAGCGGTGCAACGGTTCTACCCTTGGAGGATGGGTGCGAAAAATCTTGAAAATCCTGTTGATGATTCTGTTCCTGTCATTGGTGGTTTTTGCCGCCATCGTGGACCGGCTTGCCATTGAGGCCGTTCTGGGCGGCTTACGGCCAGGACCCTACCTGCGGTTGATCGGTGTCCTGGGAATGTTCGTGGCCATGTTTCTTTCTTGGGGTTATAAGAGAAAAATCGAGGCATCTCAGAAATATGTGCGCGCCCAGGAGGTGCTGACCCGGGCGGACCAGCAGTTCGAACAGGCCCGATTGGAAAGCGAACGTCTCGAGAAACGGCTGATTGCCGAATACCAGCAGAAAAAGGCGAATCTGGACCAAAAGCTTTCTCAGTTAAAACAGGAGCATGAAGAAAGGATAATGGCCCTTAAGGAGCAAAACATGGCCTTGAAAGAATCCGTAGGCAAGCTGATGAAAATGGTTCGGAAGGGCAAGGTGCAGTAAGGGCCATCAAGAGTATTGGTCATGCCCTGCTATTGTGATAAGGTCCGGCAGACAGGGAAAAATGTTCCATGGATGGACACAATTTCAAGAAGGGTAACGGGTGACGATGAAACGACAAGACCGGCAGGAAGGAAAGGTGTTGCCATGATCAATCGGGGACCGTTTCAATTTCACTACCAATTTCAGTTCTCCAACGGCCAGATTAAAGATTATGAAATCTCTCTGGACCCGGATACATTGAGTTTGATCCCTGTCGCCACTGTCGCCGATACACCGGAATGGGTTCATCTGGAATATCAGCAGTGCCCGGATTGCCCCCTGCACCCGGATGCCCACCGGAATTGTCCGATCGCCGTAAATATCATGGAACTGGTCGAATCGTTCAAAGCCGTCTTTTCATATCATGACTGCACCGTCGTCTGCGAGACTGCAGAGCGTTCTTACATGAAAAAGACATCCGTGATGGAAGGGTTGTCGTCCATCTTCGGGGTGATCATGGCAACGAGCGATTGCCCGGTCATGGAATTTCTCAAGCCCATGGCACGGTTTCACCTGCCTTTCGCAACCATCGAGGAAACCACTGTCCGCACGGCTTCCATGTATCTGCTGGCTCAATACTTCAAATACAAGAATCAGCCGGGAATTCGTTTCGACTTCAAAACCCTGGAACAACATTACAGCAGGGTGCAGGTGGTCAACGAAGGTTTGCTTGGCCGCATCACCAGCGTCGGCAGTGAAGACGCAGATAAAAACGCGATCGTAACCCTCCACTCCCTCTCCCAGTTTTTGTCCATGGAGATGGACTATAGCTTGAGCGGATTGGAATATATCTTTGCGGGGCGCTTTGCCGATTGAAGACCTTGGCCTGTAACGCATGCGCATTCAAAACAACGACACTGAGTATCTTTTTCACCATTTTTTTCCAACCCTATTTGTGCAGTTCCGCCTCCACTTGACGAAGAATTGTTCAAAGACAAAAGTACAGAAAGAAGTATAAAATTGATCAAGCTGCTGAAATCATTTCTATCCAAGCTCGGATCGACGCGGGCTCCAAAAGAATCGCAACCACCAGAGACGACCCCCCAATCACGTCAAACAGTGCCATCGATCCCCAATACCGACCGTTCCCGTGGGGCGAATTCAAGCGTCGCGTCTGGTAAACAGGCCGATGGCGGCAAGCGGCGGTCGATTGGACCCGCAGCGTCTGCCAAAGTGGCGCCTGAGGCTATTGTAACGCCACGTTGGGACCTCATGTCCTTTCAAGTGGCTCCCGAGGAAGGAAAGGTCCGGTTTCACGATCTCGGATTGCCGGATCCCCTGATGCACGCCATCGCCGATCTGGGTTTTCGGTATTGCACGCCTATTCAGGCCGAAATCCTGCCGAGTACGCTGTCGGGCAAAGACGCCACCGGCCGTGCCCAAACCGGTACCGGTAAAACGGCCGCCTTCCTGATCACGATAATCACCCGTTTGCTGAGCGAGACGCCCAAGACCCAATTGCCCAAAGGTTCGCCGCGGGTTCTGGTCCTCGGCCCGACCCGGGAACTGGTCATGCAAATCGCCGAGGAGGGACGCCAGCTCGCCAAATATACAGACCTGACCATCACTAGTGTGTTTGGCGGCATGGATTATGAAAAGCAGCGCCGCCAGCTGACCCAGACGAATAGCGATATCGTGGTGGCGACGCCCGGACGTTTGCTCGATTACAAACGGCAGGGCGACATCAGACTGGATCAAGTGGAGATTCTGATCATAGACGAAGCGGACCGCATGCTCGATATGGGGTTTATCCCGGACGTGCGCAAGATCATTTATGCCACGCCGCACAAGGATAAACGCCAGACCCTGCTGTTCAGCGCCACGCTGACGCCGGAAGTAACACGCCTGACGGCCCAGTGGACCCGGAATCCCATCCATGTGGAAATAGAGCCCGAGCAGGTGGCTGTCGATTCGGTCGAACAGATCGTCTATATCGTCACCCGGGAAGAAAAGGCCGCCTTGCTTTACAATATTCTTGAGCGAAAAGGGCTGAAGCAGGTGATCGTGTTTTGCAATCGTAAGGATGAAACCCGCCGTCTGGCCGATCTTTTTCAGCGGTATCAGATGGATTGCGCGGTGTTGTCAGGGGATATCCGCCAGCGTACGCGCGTGCGCACGCTGGAAGATTTCAAGGCCGGAAAGATTCGCGTGCTGGTCGCCACCGACGTTGCCGGAAGGGGAATCCATATCGAGGGTATGGACCATGTCATCAACTATACATTGCCGCGGGATCCGGAAGACTATGTCCATCGCATTGGACGCACCGGAAGGGCCGGCGCATCCGGAACATCGATCAGCTTCGCCGACGAAGAGGATGGTTTTTTTATACCGGCCATCGAAGAGCTGATCGGCTATAGACTTCCCTGTATTCATCCAGAAGAGGGATGGTTGACGCCGCTGCCACCCCCTCCGGCGAAACGAAAAGCGCGAGACGAAGATCGAAAGCCGCAGCGGTCGCGCTCTTCCCAAAGGAGCCGCCGGCGACGGCCTTCCGGTTCTGCGGCTGGTGCTCAGGGCGAACGCAAACAGAGAACCCGCCCGCCGACGCGATCCGGATCGCGTCGGCGGGGCCGGGGCAAGGACGATCGGTCTGGCGTTGCTGCCGCGAAAACCGAAACGGGACCCATCCAAAGCCAATAGCCGAGCGCCTCAAACGTTATCCAAAATGGTTGTATCCACCTGTCAGCGGCGTGGCATGGCCATCTGCATCGATAAGAAGGGCGCGTCCCGCCTGGTTCGTTACGCGCCCTATTTCGTAGCAATCGACACCACTCTGCAATAGGGTGGGGAGATTTTGCGGCGATATGGAGAAAAGCAGTTCGAAATCCTCTCCGCCGCCGAGCGCCCATTGCATCGGGTCGACGCCGATCATCCGTCCTGCCTGGATCACCTCATCTTGCAGTGGAACTTTTTTTGCATCTATTTCAGCCCCTACCTTGCTTTGGGTGCAGATATGATGCACTTCGGCGCCCAAACCATCGCTGATGTCGATCATGGCATTGGCCAACGGGGCGATCAATCCGGCCACGTCCATGCGGCATCTGGGTTCAAGGTGCTTTTTCAAGAGATAGTCGGAAGGCTTTCGACCGCTGATCAACAGCGCCAGACCAGCGGCTGATCCCCCCAGGCAGCCGGTCACCATCAATCTATCGCCGGGCCGGGCCTGGCTGCGAAGACACAGATGCACGGGCAACACCGATCCAAGCAAGGCAATGTTGATGGTCGTGGTTGGGCCCTGGGTGGTATCGCCGCCAAGCAGCGCGGTGCCATGCTGCCGGCAAGAGGCCATGATCCCCTGGTAGAGTTTTTCAACCCAGGTAACTTCCGTATCTTCGGGCAGTGCAAGGGATACGAACATCCATTGGGCGGTGCCCCCCATGGCTGCAATATCGCTCACATTGCATTCCGATGCCTTGAATCCGATTTGATGGGCACTGGCCCACGTGCTTTTGAAGTGCCGCCCTTCGACAAGCAGGTCCGTGGTGACCAGCAGGTAGGGGGCCGGTTCGGGGGCTGTGCGGATGACCGCAGCGTCATCGCCGATGCCTTGCACGACCTGCGCATGATTTAGGGCGACCAGATCCGCCAAGCGGTCGATCAGGGCAAATTCTCCACCGATGTCCTTGATTTTCATAGGACTGAATACTCTACCAGTTGAGCCGTAACTCGATGGGCCGGCGGTTCTGCAGAAACGCGGCACCCGGCATCAACTGGATGGTCAGCGGGATGCCGCTTTCGGCCTGGGTCGCTTGCGTTTCAATGTCAATTACGATGGAAGAAAACAGAGGCGGATCACTTTGTTCGCTGAAACGGATCAGATACGATTCCAGCTGCCGCTTCAAATCGTCCGGGGCGTTTTCCGCAGGAAGGTGGTCTTTGCACCACAGGATAAACTGAGTCGCCTGGGTGAGAAGGAGCTGATAGGCCAGTGATTGACCGCTGACCGTCACCGCTCCGGGGAAAAATGCCCAATCCTTTTTGGGTGCCGTGGCCAGCGGCGTGAATCCGGCCTCCACGAATTGGGACAAGCGATTCTGATCGAAATGAGTTTCGGATACCATGGGTGGTAGGTGCCCATCGGTATGGAACGCCAGATCTTGTATCAGAAAGTGCTGCTTATCGCAAAAGCCGGTCGGCCAGCGATGCCTGGAAACACTTTGAGCGATTAAAGTGCCGAGGCCCCAAACCGGTGCGATCCAGTTCCGGCCGGACTCGACAAAAGGGGTGTGGCGCGGTGGATTCTCTTCACCATAAGGGTAGCGAACCAGAAAGCGGTTGCACGTCAGGCAGATCCAATAGCCGTCCGACGATTGGCGCAGGCGGTTGAACTTGGCATAAGCAGAGGATCCCAGGTGGTTGGGGATGTAGGGCAGGGTGCCCAAGCTTGACCATTGGGACAGCTGGAAAAACGAGGCCGGCACCCAGGCGATGATCGGCACCATCCATGTGGCTGCCCAGCGGGCGGTGATTTCGAGTCGTTCCGCCGCCAATGGGGTGTTGTCAAAGGGCAGGTCGAGCAGGATGACGTTGGGCAGATCGGCGATGATGTGAGGGCTCAGCGCTTCCAGGTTCGCTTCCAACGCCTCGGGCTGCACGCTCGAGATCGAGACGGTGGTCTCTGTAGTGTCAATGCCCTGTTGGAGCAATAGCCTCAACCCGCGCCAGGCGCTTTCCATGGTTTGAAACCGCTTGTCATCGAAAAGCGCATTCAACAGGCCGCACGAGATGGCATCGAGCTGCTGCGTGTCTGTTCGAATTGAATCCGCCTTGGTGTGAGTGGCGCTGTCCAGGGCGACCATATTCAGAATATGATCGATTTGACTAAGTTGATTCGGCGTCTTGGGCGAAACCGGGGGGGCCTGGAGCTCGATCGGCGGCAGTTCCGGCCACTGGTGTAACTCCTGGCGGATATGGTCGTTGGGTTCACCATTTTGACGGGCTTTCTTAATATAATCTTTTACTGTGGAGATCTGTTTAAAAAAAGGATGCGAGGTGACCACACCATCCGGATGGAAGGCCTTCAGGCGGTCAAATCGGAAGGCCAGCCGGCCTTGCGGACACAGGGACTTTTCGACAATCAGGTCCAGATGAAGGGCCATTTTTCCCATGACCTCATCCAACGATGCGCGATCAACCACCTGCGGCTGGATGGCGAGGGCGTCATCGGGTTCCGGAGCGAAAGTCGCCAAGGCGAGGATTTTAAATCGGGTGTCAACAGTAGACATACCAATTTGCCATGAATGGGGTTATGAGAAAAATTTTTTAATCAGGCCACCGGCTTTGTGGCTCAATTTTTCCGACCATTCCTGCTTTTGGGGCGTTTCAGGAGCGGGCGGCCGTGTCGGCGTCGGCTCTACCGGTGCTGGCTCTTCGACCTCCGCCAGACGACCTCCCCCCAGAAACCTGAATTTTGGTCCGTGTTCGCCGAGTGAGAGTTGTGCGTTGGGTTCGAGATACATTTGGGTTTGGATCGGCTGCCCGTCGATGGTGATGCAGTTTAACCCGGTCAGGTCCTTGATCCAATATCTATCTTGCGCGAAAAAGATTTGCGCATGACGTTCCCGGACCCCGGGATGGGCGATCAAAAAATCGCATCCCGCACCGCTGCCGATCACTATGGGCAGTGCTTGAAATGACTTGAGCGCCGGGCCGTATTGAATGGCCAGTGGTGCTTTAACCTTTTCGGCCGTCGGCATGGCCGCAGATGGTGGAGATTTCAGCGGCGGGGAAGTCTGGTTTGCGGATGCCGCAAATGCAGGTTTTTCGGTGTGCCTGGGCGGCTGATGCAATTCACGGCCCTGGGGAAAAGGTTGCGCTTTTACCGGTTGAACCTGGTGCGGTCTGAGGGGCGGAGCTGGCGACGCGGTTTCCGGCGCGGCAACATTCTGTGTTTGTGGCGGTGGGGTGGCGCTGATTTGCGTCAGAAAGCTCACCTTTGGGCCGCCCTCGGCGAACATGAGCACGTCGCCATCTTTGAGATAGGTTTCCGATACCCGTTGGCCATTGACATAGGTGCCGTTGGTGCTTTGATCGATGAGTTTGAAACGATTGCCTTCCCGAACGATACGAGCGTGCACGCGTGACAGCGTCACCATCTCTTTCGGAAACAGGACCTCACAATCCGGGTGGCGTCCCACTCGGATATCTCCTTCCGACAGTTCTTGAATTTCGCCCTTTAACGGACCTTGCAAGTGGACCAGTTGGACCGTGATGTTGGGGATGGTGCTCATGATGGAAACTCGATCACTGTTTGGGGGTTATATAATTATTGATGGCTCTTTTTGATGCGCTCCAATTTTTCCAGCAGTCTTCTGGCTTGGCTCAAATTCTGGTCCACTTCTTTGTAACCGGGGTCAACCGCATAGACCTTTTCCCACTCGGCGATGGCTTCGGTCAGCTGTTCCTTGCCGAAATGGATGATACCCTTGTTGTAATGGGCCTCTTTATAGTTGACCAGGCATTGATCGATATAGGTCGCACACTGCTGGCAATTGGCATCGTTGGCGGCGGCCGCCTCGAATCCCTTCTTGGCGATCATGTAATCGCCTCTGTTGTAGGCCGTCATGGCCTGTTCGAAATAGGCCTTGGATAAGTAGGTACGAATCTCTTTGTCCTGAGGTTGGTTCATCAAATACTTTTCGAATTCCTGGACCGCCAGGCTGAATTGGTTGTCGTTAAAGTAATCCAAGCCCTTGTTGCGGTGCATTACCAATGGGCCGATTTTGCTCTTTTCGATATAGGACGTACACTGCTGGCATTGGGGATTGTATTGCAGCGCGCTTTCAAAGGCCTCTTGTGCAGCGTCGTAATCGTGTTGATCAAACAGCTGCTTTCCGCTCTCGTAGTAGGCGCGGGACAGGTAGTCCCGGGTTTGAGAATCGTTTGGAGATGCTTCGATTGCTTTGTTGAGTTCGAATATGGCGTCTTCGTATTTGCCCTCATTAAAGAGGTCGATGCCGGAATCACGATAGGCGATGATCTGCATTTCGATTTCGTTCGACTCACCATTTTGCTGGGCGGCCGGGTATGCATCAGACGGGGGGACTTCGGCAGGCATTGTCGTTTCGGCTGCGGTTTTCTTTTTCTGATCTCCTGCAGTTACAGGCGCGTCGTGAAACGGAAGCCCGGCAACCTTGGGTACCTTTATGGTTTGTCCGACTTTAACCTGAGTGGCGTCTTCCATCCCATTGAATTGCGCGATGATATGAAATTGTTTGTAATCACCATAGTATTGTTGGGCCAACTTTGAAATGCTTTCTCCCGGACGCAGCACATGCTCGACATAGGAGGTCGCCGAACCCTGGTGCTCCGGAGTGCCTGTCAAGGGGGCCATTGAGTCGAGTTCCGGAATCATGATGCGCTGGCCGGGTCTGACTTTGGTTGCGTCGTCGATGTCGTTGAATTGGGCGATGACATGGTACTTTTGATAGTCTCCATAATACGTCTTAGCGACCATCGAGAGGCTCTCACCGGGTTTGATCACGTGAAATACATATTTAGGAGCTTTTTCAGGTTCCCTCGAGACCAACATCTTAGATGCATGGGGATGATCCGGCTGATATTTCAGCGCGGTGAGAAATTCCTTGCGGGCCAAGCCATATTTACCCTGGGCATGATACTTCATGCCGAGTTGATAGCGTTCATCAGCCAACTGTGCCAATTGCCGGGTCAATCGTTCTGAATTTTCTTTTGCGGTCTGGTTTTGCGGATCCGCGGTCAGGGCCAATTTGTACTGTTCCAGGGCAGCCGCCTGATCACCCTGATGTTCCAGGTCCTGTGCACTGCGCACATATTGGGCCGCCAACTCCGGATCGGGTCGTTGGCCCGTTAACATGGCGCAACCTGCGCAGATCCATCCAACAACAAAAAGGCTTAAAATTCTCGAGCAAGGTTTCATGGGATCACCTGAGGGACAAGGGTTGAAAAATTTTTAAATGCGATACGAATGTGACCATATCCCTTTTTAAAACCTGATCGCGTTGAAGTGCAAACTGGTCTGAAAAAAATGGGTTGCCACCACGTTGGACCGTTGCGGCCAGTTTGTATCCGGCCCGCTGCGCGATGTGTATGGCGCTGCTGTTCAGGCGGCCAAACGGGTAAGCGAAAAATGTGGTATTCTGGTTGAGTTTTCCATCCAGGATTTTTTTCGAATCACCTATTTCGTACCAAAGGCGCTGCATGTAAGCCTCTTCGCTTTCATTGTCGCCTTTTTTGGAAAGATCACTGTGTGCGATCGTATGGGAACCAATGGTGAAGCCCTGGGCCCTTAGCTCGCGGAGCTGGTTCCAAGAGAGGGCTTTGCTCGATACGCCCACGAAGTTTGTGTAAATGAACAAAGTCGCCGTAAAGCCATACTTTTTCAAGATTGGATAGGCAACTGTATAAAACGAACTGTATCCGTCATCAACGGTAATCATGACCGACTTGAGTGGAAGGGGGCTGCGGTATTCCAAAAACCCCAGGAGATCATCCGGGGAGATGGTGCGATAACCGTTCTCCTTCAAATAGCGCATTTGCCTTTCAAACAACTCCTCAGGTACGCAAAGAGGGGAGTCGCAATGATTTCCGAAACGATGATAACACAGAATCGGGACCTGCTGCACGCCATTGTCAAACACACCTCCCCGATTTCTGATTTTCAAGGGAATGACGACATATCCATCCGGCCTGAAAGGTTGGGCGTCATTGGCATCATCGATCATCCAGGCCAGCTCTGCATCGCCAAGAAAGCGCTGGGCCAACGAGGCGGTGGTGTCACCGGGGCCGGCACGGTAGAGGATATAGTCCTTGGAACGATGAAACTGGGGCGTAGCAGGTGTCGTCGAAACGGGTTGGGTCGCGCATCCCGAACTCCACATCACCCAGATTAAAAAGCACAGCGAAATACCACGGGCTCGTAGGATCTGCATTCGTTTTTCCATACCGGTAGAAGGTTTGCCGATGAGCAGGTGAATCAATTAGTGCTTTTAAATCAAAAGTTTGTTAACGATGCATATCACATCGGGGATGCACATGCAACCTGGAAGCACAACACCGAGGAATTTCTTAAATTGACAATAACCGGATATTATAATAAAAATCATCAATTTGAGCCTAAATGACCAGCGCGATCGATAATGGGTTGGTATGGGTTGGTTCTCAGTGATACGGGATCAGGAGTTCGAATATGCCCGAACCTCAGAAAACTTCAGCGACAAAGCTCTGGCTCAAGCAGTTGACCACTGGAACGTTCAGGTCCTTCAATGAAAAGGTGGATCGGATTGCATTTTTTCGAAACAACAAGAAGGCGCTGGGGATTGTTCTGGTTGGATGGTGTTTGACGCTCTTTATCTGCTTCTTTTTTCTGGATTCATTCGGCGTCCGCCAGAAAGAATCCTTTTTCCTGAGGCATGCTGTCGCCGCAGAGGCTCTGGCCAACCAAAGCGCGCCGAAACTGCTGGAAGACGATCTGTTGGGGCTGAACAGGGAGGTCGCCGATTTTTCCAAAACCTATAAGGTCATTTTTGCGACAGTCTTGAATCATGAGCGCAAGGTGGTGGCGCACACCGATGCCGAGCGATTCAACCAGCCCTATCAAGATCTCGAAGCCGCTGAACAAATCCAGGTGCTGAACGAAGTGGTGGTCCAATCTGGTGTGATGGCGGATGGCTTGGATACCATCACGTTTACCCAGAACATCACCTATTCAGGGGTAAAAATCGGAAGCGCGGTTTTCGGTGTGCCGAAGAAACGAATCACTGATATCGACAGCCGTACCAGGCTCTACAAACTGCTCGCATTTGCCTCGACTTTGTTCATTGTCGCAGTGATGGTGTTATGGCTGAGCCGACGAAAAACGAGTGTTTCACCAAAACATCTTTCCATCTCGGCGGATGGATCCATCATCGGGCCCTACCGTCTGAAGGACAAGATCGCACAAGGCGGAATGGCGGAACTCTATATCGCCGATTATGTGCGCGAAGACGGCTTCAAACGCAAAGTGGCCATCAAAAAAGTCCTCCCTCATCTGGTCGAGAATCAGGACTTCATCAACATGTTCGTTCGCGAGGCAAGGCTTGCCGCACTCCTGCAGCATCCCAATATCGTTCAGATATTCGATTTCGGTAAAATTCAACGCACCTATTTTATCGCCATGGAGTATATCGACGGCCTGAATCTGGGGCAGATCATGGCCAAATTGAAAGCGCCGTTGCCGGTGGATATGGCGATATTCATTGTGATGAAAATCAGCCTCGGCTTGCATTACTCACACACCCGGAAGGACGATGACACCGGCCGGTCCTTGGGGATCGTCCACAGGGACATCAGTCCGCAGAACATATTGATATCCAATCAAGGTGAAGTCAAAATAAGTGATTTCGGTATTTCCAAGGCGACCACCGAGCCCAGTCTGACACAGGCTGGCGTGATCAAGGGGAAGCTGGCCTATCTGGCACCTGAGCAGGCTCTGGGCAATGAGGTGGATCACCAGGCAGATATCTACGCATTAGGGTTGGTTTTTTATGAAATTCTATCCGGCAGGCGCCTGTACCATTTCGATTCAGATATTCAAGCCATTCGGACCATACCGGAAATGGTCATACCGCCTATTGTTTCCGTAAGGCCCGAGGTTCCTGACGCCTTGAACCGGATCGTGATGCAGTGTCTTGAAAAGGACAAGACCAGGCGTTATGCCGACGCCATGTCGCTGCATAACGATCTGAGAAAGTTGAGAGCCAGGCTGCAAATGTCTTACGGAGAATCCGATCTTTCCAACTTTATACGAACACTAATGAAAAATGCATAAAATAGAATTTATCGGTAGAACGGATACAGGTCTCGTTCGGTCCAACAATGAAGATACCTTCATGCTCGACCCGGCAATGGTGTACTGTCTTGTCGCAGATGGCATGGGGGGCGCCGCGGCCGGGGAGATGGCCAGTCTGATCTTCGCACAAACCACTGCGGAACTCTTTTCATTCCCCAAGCCGGCAACCGAACAGGAACTCGTCGATCGCGTCCAGGCTGCATTTCGAGATGCCAATGATCGAATTCTCGACCATGTCGCGAGTCATCCCGAGCACAAAGGCATGGGCTGCACAGCGGAGTTGCTGGCATTTACCGATACCGGTTATGTTATCGGGCACATGGGAGACAGCCGGACCTACCGGCTGCGGCAGGGCTATCTGAAACAGCTGACCAAAGACCACTCCCTGGTTCAGGATCAAATCGATCAGGGCCTGATTACCGAAGAACAGGCAAGGTCCCACCGGATGCGTAACATTATTCTCAGGGCCGTCGGTGTCCGCCCGTCACCGGCTCTCGATACGCTCCGGGGACCGATTTTTTCCGGCGACCTGTTTCTTCTTTGTTCCGATGGATTGACCGACCTGATTGAGGATCGCGATATTTTGAGGGTTTTACTTCAGGACGGACCCATTGCGTCGAAGGCGGACCAGCTGGTGGACATGGCCAATGCGGCCGGTGGGAAGGATAATATTACGGTGGTGTTGGCCCAGGTTGCATGAATTTTACTTTGCGCATATTTATGCTGGTTCTGGTGTTGCTCAACACACCGGCCCGAGCGGACGAAAAGGCCGCCGTCAACGACTTTATCGTCTCCATTCCCATGTCCGAAGCGGAAGAAGTGATCAGATCCTGGTTGAGTGTAAACGATATCCAACTCCTCCATTATGTTCAGAACCAGGGTCATCGCGTCATTGAAACACGCGGTCAGGATCGTGCCTGGATTATTGAATTGAGTGCCCATACCCCCTTGGCCACGCGACTTCAGGTGACCGGGGATGCATCAGCACAACCGTTACAAATATCATCTCTACGATCTTATCTGGAAGGGTATGTCCATCGTGCCGATGCCAAGGAAGTTACCCTGGACGATGCGATTCCACAAGCGGTGAAGGATCTTCTCCCGGCGATTGTTTGCATCTACGCTTCGGGAAAAGAAAGGTCGGTTCAGTTAAGTGGCTTCTGCATCGACCCTGGCGGGCTTGTTGCGACAACGGCCCACGATCTTGTCGTCGGGCAATCGGTCAGGGTTTTATTTTCCGATGGTCATGGTGTGTCTGGGCGTGTCTTGAGTTTGGACGCGAGCCGAGATCTTTGCCTGATAAGGGTGCCCAAGCAGCTGGCTGCGATTATCCCACTAGACAAGGGGCGTTTCGCGCCTGGCGGAAGCGAGCCGTTATATGCCTTGGGATGTCCGCGCGGAGAGACAGGGATGATCCAGGTCGGCGCACTGGACGGGCCTCCGAGACGGGTAGACGGCTTTCCGCTTTGGCAGGCACATATGCATACCGAACCGGGAAGCAGCGGCAGTCCGGTGCTCGACAGCCGTGGAAGGTTAACCGCCGTGGTCAAAGGCCGCTACCGCGGCACAGATGCCGTCGGGTTTCTTATACCGTTTGAAACGATTCTCCAGTTTTTAGGAAAATATTGACAATGACGGAAAGTTACGGCCGTTACCGGATCATCGATGAGTTGGGCAGAGGGACCATGGGCGTGGTGTACAAGGCCCATGATCCTCAAATCGACCGTTTGGTGGCCTTGAAGGTGCTGCGACCGGACAGGGTCACGAGCAAGGATTTTGTGGCGCGTTTTCTAAAAGAGGCGCGTGCCATTGGCCGATTGTCGCACCCTCATATCGTGACCATCTACGATGTCGGCGAGGATCATGGGACGATCTATATTGCCATGGAGTATCTTCAGGGCGAGCCCTTCAACGCAGTGGTGCGATCCGGCCGCCTGAGCCTTGTGGAGAGCCTCGATATTACAAGGCAGGTTGCCGAAACGTTGGATTATGCCCATCGCCAGGGGATCGTTCACCGGGACATCAAACCCTCCAACATTATCCTGGCCGATGGAAACCAAGTGAAATTGACCGATTTCGGCATCGCCAGAATCGAAGACGCCTCCTCGGCTTATCAAACCCAGGCCGGTGAAATTCTGGGTACGCCGGTCTACATGTCGCCCGAACAGGTCATGGGCCAAACGGTGGATGGCCGCTCCGACCTTTTTTCGCTGGGTGTCATTCTTTACGAGATGATTTCGGGATCCAGGCCCTTTGGGGGAAACACTATCGCCGCGATTTTTCGCGCGATCACCCAGGACCAACCGGTACCTCCAGAGCAGAAAAATCCATTCATCCCGAAGATTCTATCGGAAATGGTATTAAAGTGCCTTGCCAAGCCGCCTGAGCAGCGTTTTCAAACGGGTCGACAACTGGCCGATGCGCTCACTAGCATGGTACCCGTGCTGCAACCAACCGATGTGCCATCCCAGCGACCCGAGAAACCGGCCCTGCATCGCAGGCCGTTGGTGTTGATCGGTGGCTTGGCGGTGTTTGTGGTCCTCCTAGGATTGGCCTTCCAATTCCGTTCGTCCTCGCCGCCAGTGGATGACAGCCGCGTCAGCAACGGCCTTTCGGTTAGCGAACCGGCCGGGCCAATATCCGCCGTTCAGGAGGGACCTTCCACAGGCGATCTGCCTGCGGCTCAACAAGCCCACTTGAATGTCAGCAGCGTACCCGAAGGTGCCGAAGTATTTGTGAACAATGGTCTAAAAGGTCAAACGCCCCTGTCGCTTTCACTCCCCGAAGGAAAATATGAGCTGCGATTGAATCTGCCTGGATATTTTGAGTGGGAAGCCCAGGTCGACATCTCAGGAGAAACACCGCTTCACATTCCCATGCGACCCTTGCAATAGTACACGCCTGCCCGGAGAACGTCTCGCCATCGGTTGACCCTTGACCCAATGTTGGCCTGACACAGGCCCGCAAGGGGCGTGAAAGCGGATGTATATTATTTTGAAAACCTACTAAGAATATGATATCCTGCAATTCTTTATGGAGGAGCATCCGAATACAGGGGGCTTTCGAGTCAGCGGGTATGATTCAAAACAAGACGCCGGGATGGTTGCTGTGGCGCGCCTGGCAGGATTCGAACCTGCGGCCTACGGATTAGAAGTCCGTTGCTCTATCCAGCTGAGCTACAGGCGCTTGGGCGACGGACGGATAAGCCAAATAGCATAGGAAATCGGGGATGTCCACAGAAAAGGCAAGTTGCATTCAGAACCGATTGGAGATGCAATAACGGGTAAATATTCAATGAAAGTTGATGAACCATGAGCAAGACGAAACAAACATCGGACGCGGCGACGGGTGAACAAAAGCCGCTTGCAAAAGAAAAAATTGATAATCGGAGTAAACGTGCGGAAGCTAGTAAATCGCTTGCCAAATTTGATCCGCTGCAGCGCTACTTGTCCGAAATCAGTCGGTATCGCCTATTGACACGTGAAGAAGAGATCGAATTGGGCCGCAGGGTTCAGGAAGAAGGGGATATGGAGGCCGCGTATCAGCTGGTGACTTCCAATCTCAGGTTGGTGGTAAAGATTGCGTTGGAATTTCAGAGGGTCTGGATGCAGAACCTGCTGGACTTGATCCAGGAGGGCAATATCGGCCTTATGCAGGCTGTAAAGAAATTCGATCCATACAAGAACGTCAAATTTTCATATTACGCTTCGTTTTGGATCAAAGCCTATATCCTAAAATTCATTATGGATAACTGGCGCCTGGTGAAAATCGGAACGACCCAGGGTCAGAGAAAGCTTTTTTTTAAATTGAAAAAAGAAAAGCAGCGACTGATCGAACAGGGTTTCGATCCCAAGCCCAAGCTTCTATCCCAGCGATTGGGGGTGTCCGAACGGGAAATCGTGGACATGGATCAACGCCTGGATGGTTGGGATGTTTCCCTCGACTCTCCACTCAAAGACGGATCTGATACGGGAAGAATAGAATTCGTCAGTGAGGGCACCGCCTCGGCAGAGGACAGGGTTGCGAAAAAGGAGATAGAGGTGTTGTTGCATAACAAGGTGGCCGAATTCCGGGAGCAGATGACGGACCGTGAGATGGAAATTTTCGACCAGCGCATATTTTCCGATAGCCCGGTCACCTTGCAGGAAATCGGAGATCGCTACGGCATATCACGCGAGCGTGTCAGGCAAATCGAGAAAAACGTCATCAAGAAAATGCGAGATTTCTTCAAGAGCGAAATCCCCGATTTCGAAGCATACACCAACGAAACCGATTAGAAAGTGTGCATGCCGTGTGCCTGAGCTTTGCTGCGCCTGGTGCGGGTTCCTACGGCATGGAAGTGATATATGATTTTGAGATACAAAAGCTGCTTGCTTCAACTGCTTTGTCTTTGTTTCCTGATGGGTTGTCAAGGTGTGCTTGACCGCTTCCGGGATAACGCAGGGCATGACGCCTATGTCCCGGAGTTTCCCTCGGCTGTCGCGAGTTCCAACGCCGCTGCGTATTACTATTTTTCATTGGCTCAGATGAAGTTGAAGTCCGGTGATCTGAGCGAAGCAAAATGGTATTTAGAAAAAGCGATGCAATTCGATCCAAGGTCGGTTGCCATCCGAATGGAGTTGGCCAATCTGCATCTCCTGAACAATGATACGGATGCTGCACTGACACTTGTTCAGCAAGTACTTATAGACCATCCGGATAGCAGCGATGCCCTGACCCTGGCGGGCAGAATATATCAGCAGAAGAAGATGGATGCAGAGGCCAAGGCTTTTTATGAAAAAGCCTTGGCTGGAAATCCTTCCGATCCGAACATTTATATCCACTTAGGAAGAATTTACTGGAATGAAAGAAACTTGGCCAACGCCGAGCGTATTTTCCGTCTTATGGCGAAAAATTTTCCGGGATCTTACGCCGCACATTTTTTCAATGGGAAGGTGTTGGCCGATCAAGGAAAATTTGATGAGGCCATTGCCGCTTTTAATCGTTCTCTTGAGCTGGAGCCCTCTTTGGAAGAGACACGATTTGAATTGATCGATATTTATCGTAAACGACAAATGAACGCCGAGGTCGTCAAAACATATGAGTCTATTCTGGATTACAGCCCCGATAATATCAGAGCCTCCTTCGAATTGGCGGTCTATTTTCGGGAAATCGGCAAAGCGGCCAACGGATTGCCCTTGCTTTTAAACCTGGGCGCAAGAAGCCAAAATGACAATAGTATTCTATCCCACGTCTACGAAAACTACCTGGAGACTAAACAATATGAGACCGCAGCGTGGATTTTTGAGGGCATGCTGAAAGGCGCACCCGGAAGTTCCGAGCTTCATTACCTTGCTGGGGTGACCTACGATGGTTTGAATCGCGCCGAGAAGGCCTCAAGCCACTTGGAACAAGTCGCGCCGTCGTCCAGGTTCTATGCCAACGCAATGATTCATCGCGCTGTTTTGAAGCATGATACGGGGCAGGTCGATCAGGCGATAGATATTATTCGCCAAGCGCTTAAAACAGACCCGGAACAGGCGGAGTATTACCTCTATCTTGGCTCTTTTTACGAGGAATCGAAGCGATATAAAGAGGCCTCGGATATATTGGAAAAGGGATTGGCGCTCGATGCGGAGAACGTGCGCATGCGATTTCGGCTCGGTGTCGTTTTTGACAAAATGGGTCGGCGACAGGAGGCCATTGCCCTTATGGAAAAGGTCCTGCTTGCTGAGCCGGACAATGTCAAGGCGTTGAATTATCTGGGCTATACCTATGCAGAGATGGGCATTGAACTCGATAAGGCCGAGGCCCTGGTCATGCGCGCTTTGAAACTCAAGCCCCAGGACGGTTATATTACGGATAGCCTGGCGTGGGTTTATTTTAAGCAGGGAAAGTACGAGCAGGCGCTGATATGGCTGGAGAAGGCAGTGGCCTTGGTGCCCGACGATCCGGTCATCCTGGAACACCTCGGCGATGTGTATCAGAAGTTGAATAAGTCGGATCTGGCCTTGAAATATTACCAGCGTTCATTGGAGATCGAATCGAAAGATCGAGAAGATCTGGCAGAAAAAATTCGAGCCATCACGAAAAGGCCATGAAAGTTGCCATGCAGACCTTCACCCGATGCAATGGGACGTACTTTACTGGCTTGATCCTTCCTCTGATACTTTGCCTTTTTATCTTTTCGAGCATATCCGGATGCGGCTGGATGGCGGGGCCCCCAGAGCAAGACCCCATGGCACGGGATTTGATTGAGCAGTTGGCGCTCAAAAACCAGAATCTGAGTCGGCTCAAAGGAATCATGCACATTCGATTGATTTCCGCCCAGGGCAATTTGTCGGGGCGAGCCGCACTTGCCGCCATCTATCCGGATCGAATCAGAGTCGAGTGGCTTACATTCTTAGGGCAGCCACTGATGCGGTTCGCTGCGGACGGCAAGAATGTGGTGATCGATCTTCATGACGAGGATCAGATGTATCGGGTCAAACAGTCCCCGACGGCCCTGCAGAAGCTTATCCAGATTCCCATCGGGATCGAGGATCTTCTGCAAATATTGAAAGGCGCACCGCCATTGCCTGAGTATGCTGCCGCTCAGATGCGACCTGCCGAGGCCCAGAAAACGAAAGTCGCCCTGATTGGTCGTTGGCATGTGCTCAAGGGCGAGTTGAAAACATCCGCGGACTGTACCATCGAGGAAATGACCGCTTTCCAAAATGACGGCGCCATCGCTTATCGCGTGCGCTGGAAGGATTGGCGACCGCAGCAAGGGTATGAGTTGCCGAGAGAAATCGAAATCACAGCTGGCACAGGAGACATCTTGTCTCTGTTGATCGATCGGGTTTATCCGGAAGTCCCCGTCCTGCCGGAATTGTTCCAACTGGACGTTGCGCCTTCGCATTAGACTTCTCTTTAGAAAATGGCTCTTCATGTACACCCCTGTCGGGCAGGAACCGATGCTTGACAACTAAAGGCTCATATCGACCTGGATTTAATGGCTTCGGCCATTTCCATGGATAGACGCCATGATGCCCCATGCCTTGCCACGCCTTGTCGCAGATGCCACCCTGGGCAAGTTGATGACCCATCTGCGCCTTTGCGGATTTGACACCCTATTCGATCGGGGTATTCCCGACGCAAGGCGTCTGGAAAGGCTTTCTGGGGGGCATCGTATCGTTTTGACACGATGCCAGCGGGTTTGGCGGATGTTGGGGCACCCGCTATGCCTGTTTGTCGATGACGACCATCCGCTTGCTCAAATCCGTCAGGTGCTGCTCGGTTTAAATGTCCGAGCCATCGACCTTAAGCCCTTGAGCCGATGTTGCAGGTGTAACGAATTGCTGGAAACCGTGCCCAAAATGGAGGCTGCGGGATGTGTCGCCGATTATGTATGGCAATCCCATAAGCATTTTAAAAAATGTCGCTCGTGTGGACGCATCTACTGGGCCGGAAGTCATACCCAACGGTGGTTAAACCAAATGAATCAGTGGTTTTAGACCGTTACGGGCCCTTGGGGTGGCATTGCAAGCGACGCTGATTCTTGCTATATGCCCGAACAGCAGATGCGCCCGTGCGGCGACTGTCATCTGTTCGAGATAATGAGTGACCTTTAAATTACGAGAAAAGTCGAAAGCGAGCATCAGTTATGGCATCAAGAGAAAGCACGCCTTCCGGTACATCCGGTCAAAAGGCGCCATCGCAGAATGGGGACGACTCGATCAAAGAGGTCCTGGCGGACATTAAAACAAAATTGCTGGTCATGAGCGGCAAGGGCGGCGTGGGCAAATCGAGCGTGGCGGCTGGATTGGCGATGTATTTGGCGGTAAGGGGGTATCAGGTGGGCCTTCTGGATGTGGATATCCATGGCCCGAGCCTGGCCGGCATGATGGGGCTTCAAGGCCTTCTAGATATCGACGAGAACCAAAGGGTGTTACCCAAAGCCGTCAATGCAAATTTAAAGATCGTGTCGATGCAATCTTTAATGCAGAATAAAGACCAGGCGGTTATCTGGCGTGGCCCGGCAAAATCAGGAGTCATCAGGCAGTTCGTCGGTGATGTGCGCTGGGGGAAGCTTGATTTTTTGATCGTCGACGCCCCGCCGGGCACCGGTGACGAACCGATGAGCGTTGCCCAATATATTCCGGATGCACAGGCGATCATTGTCACGACTCCTCAGGATGTCGCTTTGGCCGACGTGCGCAAATCGATCAATTTCTGCCGAACCATACAGATGAAGATCATGGGATTGGTTGAAAACATGGGCCCCTTCACCTGCCCATGCTGTGGCAAGACCATTTCGCTGTTTAAAGCGGGGGGTGGACAACGCACGGCGTCTCAAATGGACGTGCCCTTTTTGGGAACGTTGCCTTTCGATCCCCAGGTGGTGAAGGTTTTCGATGGCGGGACACCGTTTGAATTGAAATCGGCTGCGGCCGACTTTATCGATGCCTTGGCCCAGCTTGTAGAAAAGGTCGAGGCTATTGCCAAAAACATGTGGGGCGGGCAATCGTCTGCCCAATGAGCGATCGCTGCGCAGAATCGAAATGCGGCGTTGTGCCGCCTCGTATTGCTTTAGGCCGGCGGCTGAGCCATTGCGATTCGGTGACGACCCTGGGCGTGCGACCCAATTTCGACGATTACAGCGACGAAGAACAAGAATTGATCCGACGGGCATCGACCATTTACTACCCGTCTTCCTTCTACGCCGAACTGTTCGATGCTTTGGGGAAAAAAACCTTCCCGAGTTACCACACATATAAAATCGCACAGGACAAAATCAAACAAACGGCGCTTTTTCAAATAGCCCGTATTCCCCATCCGCGCACACGCGTTTTTTTTGGAAAGCGCCAAAAAAAGCGTATCCTCGATTTTTTTACGTTGCCTCTGGTCGCTAAAGTGGCGCGGGGGTCCTCCCTCGGCAAGGGGGTTTTTCTGATACGAACCCCGGATGACCTGGCATGCTATTGCCTCGACCATTCGCCTGCCTATATTCAGGAGTATTTGCCGATCGACCGCGACATCCGCATCGTGGTCATCGGTGCGAAAGCCAGGCATGCCTATTGGCGGATGGCACCCCAAGGGGAGTTTCGCACCAATGTGGCCCGTGGAGGGACGATCGACCTTTCACCGGTGCCGCGCGAGGCCATCTCGCTTGCGGAGCGCACAGCCAGGGTTTTGCGCTTGGACGATGTGGGATTGGACCTTTGTGAACACAACGGCCAATTTTTGATCCTCGAGGCCAACATGAATTATGGCCGGGAAGGGTTCAAACACTCCGGCATCGATTACGGTAAAATGATGGAGCAGCTCATTCACGATGGACAGATTTGAAAAGAAAACGCTGACGCTTTCCAACCTGAAAGCCGAGCTCAATCAGAGAGAGACGGTTATCTATTCTCAGTCCGCTGCATTCAGCAAGGACGCCTTGCGCCGCCGGCCAGAGGAAAGGGTGCAATCCGGCTATCGACAATCCTATGCCCTGGACACCGACCGCATCCTTCATTCGATGGCCTATGCGCGCTATATCGACAAGACACAGGTTTTTTACCTGATTCGCAACGATCACATCACCCATCGCGTCCTGCATGTGCAACTCGTTTCCAAAATCGCCCGTACCATCGGACGGTTTTTACACTTGAACGAAGACCTCATCGAAGCGATCGCCCTCGGACACGATATCGGTCATACGCCGTTCGGACATGACGGGGAGCGTTATTTGAGCAAGCTATGTGTAGATGCCGGTATCGGCCATTTCCTGCACAATGTGCAGAGTATCCAATTCCTGGACTGCGTCGAGCGCAAAGGCAGGGGGTGGAACCTGACATTGCAAACCCTGGATGGGATCCTCTGCCACGATGGTGAAATTCATAACCAGGTATTGCGGCCACAGGGAGAAAAATCATTCGACACGCTCGGATTGGAAATGGCGAAAAAAAAAGCAGATCCCGATTTCGCCCTGATGCCCATGACACTGGAAGGTTGCGTGGTCCGAATGGCCGACACGGTCGCATATATCGGACGCGACCTGGAAGATGCGATACGTCTGCAGGTCGTCCAGCGCGGCGATTTGCCCGTTGAGGTAACCGCGGTATTGGGAGACAGCAACGGCACCATTGTGTATAACCTGGTGACCGACATCATCCACTGCAGTCATACGACAGGCCACATCGCTTTCAGCGACCGTGTTTCCAATGGCTTGAAGCAACTCAAACAGTTCAACCTTGAGAGAATCTATCTCAATCCGACTATCAAAAAGAATGCCGCTGCCATTCAGACGCTATTTGAACTTCTGTTTGAATCCTACCTGAACGATTTGCAGAAAGGAAACGAGAGATCCAAGATATTTACCGGCTTTTTGGCCGATATGTCGGAAGAGTACATCGAGTCACATCGACCCGCCGAGATTGTGCGTGATTTTATCGCCGGAATGACAGACCGCTATTTTCTGCTCCAGTGTCCCGAGCGTCTGCGTCCCAATGTCATCGATGTGTCCTGATCGAGACCAAAAAAGGGTTGAGTTTTAAGGTCGAAAACTATAAACATTAAAGCAATTTAATGCGCATTTCGAAACTTTTCGAGGGAGAACCCGAATGAAAAAGGTCAAGATCGGCATATGGCTCATCATCATCGTTTTTCTCGGGCTTATTATTTACCAGAATAGGGATTTCTTTTTTGTCAAGAGAAGCTTGGGAATTGATCTGACATTTGCCGTTTACGATTCTCCGGAATTACCGGTGGCCCTCTATTTTACCGCGATTTTTTTTATCGGCGCGTTGATCGTGTACTTGTTCGGTCTGGCGGAGCGATACCGCTCCGGCAAGCAGGTCAGGGTGCTGCGGCAGACCTGCGATGCGCAACGACAAGCCATCGATGACTTGAAAAAAGATGTCCAGGCGCTCAGACCCCAGCCGCTTTCCGGCCAGACCTCATCCCCTTCACCGGTTGAAACGGAGGTTACTCAAGAACAGGGGCCAGAACTTCAGGTCGAAGACGCAAACGGACAACATGCCGCGAAGCAATAACGGACGGTGGATAATCTTCGGCCAAGCCGAAGTTGGACGAGAAGATATATCGGCAGCCATGACAACGGGCTTGCCGATTTTCCTTACCCGCGAACCTCACCCTCATAAAACATCAGTTTGACATGAATGCCCCGAAAACCACCCCCATGCTGCAACAATACCTGGCGATAAAAGCTTCTTGCCGGGATGCGATTCTTTTTTATCGCATGGGCGATTTTTACGAGATGTTTTTTGAGGATGCCAAACTGGCCTCGCGGGAGTTGGAAATCACACTCACTTCGAGAAACAAAAACGAACCGGCGCCTGTGCCCATGTGCGGCGTCCCCTACCGGGCAGCACAGAACTACATCGCCCGCCTCATCGATCGTGGCTACAAGGTGGCCATCTGCGATCAGGTCGAAGATCCGGCCGCCGCCAAAGGGTTGGTGCGAAGGGAAATCGTGCGTGTCGTCACGCCGGGCATGATTGTCGAAAATGAGTTGCTCGATGCCAAGACGAACAATTACCTCCTCGCCCTGGCTGTTGTTCAGAACACCTTGGGGCTTGCGCATCTCGATATTTCCACCGGAATGTTCCGTGTGGCGGAAACCGGCCAGGCCCAAAAGATCGCAGACGAAGTGCAACGGATTACTCCCAAAGAGGTGTTGTTGCCCGATGGATCGCAGCGTGAAGCACTCGTACAACATCTCGCGGCTGCTTTAGGCGAACGCACCGTCAACTGGTTGGATCCTTCCGTATTCGAACACCATCGCGGCCGCAAACGATTGATCGAGCAATTTCAGACACGTTCCCTGGAGGGTTTCGGCTGTCAGCACATGACGGCCGGAGTGGGCGCGGCCGGTGCGCTGCTGTTTTACGTACAGGAGACCCAGAAGCAATCGGTGGCCCACCTGCGACATATCGAGACCTACCATCTCGAAGAGCATCTGGTGATCGATCTTTCGAGCCGTCAGAACCTGGAACTTGAAAAAAACCTGCGTGCCGGCGGTCGCCAGGGCACTTTGATCAGCATTCTGGACCACACCAAAACCGCTATGGGCGGTCGGATGCTCAAACAGTGGTTGCGTTATCCGCTGATCGAGGCCCAGCTCATCGGTGACCGCTTGGATGCCGTGGAAGAAGCTCTGGCGCAAAGCGAACTGCGGCGAAAGCTTTTGGAGGCCTTGACCGCGGTGTACGACCTGGAGCGGCTGAACAGCAAGATCGTCATGGGCCATGCAAATGCCCGGGACCTATTGGCCCTGGGGCGTTCCCTTGAGGGCCTCCCGCAGATTTGGGCGTTGCTGACCTCCTTTCACAGCCCGCTGTTTCAGGTGCGGTTGCCGCTCGATGAACTTCAAAAGCTGGGAGAGTTGATCGGTCGTGCCATTCGGGAGGACGCCCCACCGACGATCAATGAAGGCGGAATGATACAAACGGGGTATCATGCGCCGCTCGACGAGCTGATTCAACTGTCCAAGGACGGGAAAGGATATCTGGCCCAACTCGAAGCACGCGAACGGGAAGCTACAGGTATCAATACTTTGAAAGTACGATACAACAAAGTCTTCGGGTACTATATCGAAATCTCCAAGGCTCAGGCCAAAGAGGCGCCGGCCCACTACGTACGCAAGCAGACGCTGGTCAATGCGGAACGGTACATCACCGATGAACTCAAACAGTTCGAATCCAAGGTCCTCGGTGCCGAGGAAAAGCGATGCGCCCTGGAACTGTTACTTTTCAACGATATTCGGGAGCGGGTGAAGGACAACAGCGACCGGTTGCAGGGCGCGGCCAAATTTATGGCCAGAACTGACTGCCTTCTGGCCCTGGCCGAGGTGGCCGATAGAAATGACTACTGCCGGCCCCGGATCAACACCGAGGGCGTGATTCATATCCAAGAGGGGCGGCATCCGGTGGTGGAAAAGATGATTCGTGGCGAACGATTCGTTCCCAATACGATCCACCTCGATGACGACCAACAGCAGATACTGGTGATCACCGGTCCCAATATGGCCGGAAAATCAACCGTGTTGCGCCAGGTGGCGCTGCTGGTGATCATGGCTCAGGTTGGTTCTTTCGTTCCCGCCGAAGCGGCCGACATTTCCGTGACCGATCGGATTTTCACCCGCGTCGGGGCGTTGGATAACTTATCCGCAGGTCAGAGCACGTTCATGGTCGAAATGGAGGAAACCGCCAATATCCTCAATCATGCCACCCCCCGCAGCCTGGTGATCATGGATGAAATTGGCCGCGGTACGAGCACTTACGATGGGTTGAGCATCGCCTGGGCCGTGGTGGCTTTCCTGCATGATCTGAAGGATAAGGGGGTCAAAACCCTGTTTGCCACCCACTATCACGAGTTGACCGAACTGGCGGATTGCAAGTCGCGCGTCAAAAATTTCAACATCGCCGTCAAAGAGTGGCAGGATCAGATCATCTTTCTGCGGAAACTTATCCCCGGGGGGACCAATCGCAGTTATGGCATCCAGGTGGCAAGACTGGCAGGTATTCCGGAACAGGTCATTATAGAGGCCAAGAGGGTGCTCGAGCGGGTGGAAAACCACGCCCCGGCCGGCAACGGCTCGATGCCGGCGCAAAAGGGCCGTGATGGCCGGAAATCCAGGCCCGTTCAATTGGACTTGTTCAAACCGTTCGAGACAGAGGTCATCGAGCATTTACGAGCCATTGATTCGAATTCGATCACTCCTTTGCAAGCATTGAATTTGATCCAGAATTTGCAGGACAAGATCAATAAGACACATTGACAATGGGCAGTGCTCATGTTTTCTTGGATACAAAAAATGACGCCACCGTAAAAAGCCCAATATCCGTGTTGTGCGCATCCCGTCGTCTTTGCGGCGTGCGACAAGTACGACTCAGGACACGGAATTTCGCACGCCTTGATCTTGAACTTTTTACGGCGCCGTCCTACAGAGACTTTTTACATTGCTATCAAAAAATAGACGTGTTCATCGAGACAGACGGATGTAATGATATGGCCAATCGCGATACAACACCTCGCTCCGGACAAGAGAGAAAATTTTCATTTACATGGTTTTGGTGCTGGCTTCTTGTTTTCTCAATCTCCTCTGTCCTCGTCCCGGTGTCTCTCTGGGCGGCGACCGCTAAATCCAAATACTATACGGCCGAACGCTGTATGCTGGAACTGCGCAAGGACACCAAGCGGCAGAAATATCGTGACCAGTGGATGCAGTGTATCCAGAAGTATCTTGCCGTTTATCGACACGACCCGCATGGGCCCTGGGCTGCGGCAGGACTTTATAACGCAGGGATCATGTATGGCGATCTCTACCAGCTCTCGTATCTCGAAGCGGATCGACAAGAATCGCTTGACCTGTTGGGGCGTGTGACGCGGCATTTTCCGAAGAGCAGGTACAGCGCAAGGGCCCAAAAGGCGATCGACCAATACACCCCCGATCAAGCCACCGCTCAGAAATCGGCTGCCGACAGACCTGAAAAGCAAGCCGCGACCCACCTGCAACCATCGGCCGCCCAATGGTATGAACGAGCGGAGGCCAATGACCAAAAGCTGAAGGAGAACCTCAGACTACAGAAATTTCGAGATCAATGGATAAAATCCATCACCGCATATCGCAACGCGTATCAAGCGGAGCCGGACGGCGCTCTTGCAGCGGCCTCCATGTATGGCTTGGCCGGAAGCTACAGCGGGCTTTACAAATGGTCCCGCAACGATGTGGATCGCAACCAGGCCCAGAAAACCCTGGAGGATTTGATCCGGCAATTTCCCAACAGCCCGTTTACCGAGAAGGCACGCAATGATCTGGCGAGGTTCGCGCCTTCGAGTGTTCATGCCGCCTCGCCCGATCCCGTATCCGACGTGATTCTATCTGCTGACGTGAGCAATCGGCCGGTGGTCGAAGCAGTTCCGGGCGTGGCTTCCGGCGAAACCGCTGTCGTGGAAGGCTTGCGGTTTTGGTCCAATCCGCGATATACGCGCGTGGTCATCGACGCCAACCTCGATACCATCTTTACGCATCACGAATTGCGCGAAGATCCGGCCATCGGCAAACCCCAACGCATCTATATCGATGTCCATAACAGTCGTTTGAGCAAGGATCTCCAAAAAGTCGTCCCGATCAACGACAACCTGCTCAGCGATGCGCGCGCCGGACAATATAACAGCGATACGGTGCGCGTGGTTGTGGACATCAAATCTTCCAAGACATTTAAGATATTTTCGCTGAAGAATCCGTTCCGCATCGTGTTGGATGTGTGGGGGGAAGATTCGGTCGACGGGGTGCAAACGGCGGCGACCGAAACGGGCGTAGTGGCTCGCAGCAATGGCAAACTGCCCCAGAGTGCCATCGTCAAACAGCTGGCATTGGGGGTCAGGCGCATCGTTATCGATCCCGGCCATGGCGGCAAGGACTATGGAGCTCCCGGATACCTGAAAGGCGTGCATGAAAAACAGGTTGTTTTGGAAATCGGAAAAAGACTGGCGCAGAAGATACGCACCCAGCTCAATTGCGATGTGGTCCTGACGCGGGATCGGGATGTCTTCTTGAGCCTGGAAGAACGAACTGCTATCGCCAACACCCAAGGGGCGGATTTATTTGTCTCCATCCACACCAACGCCTCACCCGACAATCGTGCCTATGGCATCGAGACGTTTATCCTCAATCTGGCGACCGATGACGATGCGATCCGTGTGGCGGCCCGGGAGAACGCCACCTCATTAAAGAACATCAGCGATCTTGATTCGATTTTAAAAGATTTGATGAATAACGCCAAGGTGAGCGAGTCGACCCGTTTGGCCAGCTATGTCCAAAAGGGAGCCCTTGCCCAGCTGAAACAGAAGTACAGCCACATCAAAAACAAGGGGGTGAAAAAAGCACCTTTTTATGTGCTGCTCGGTGCCGAAATGCCCTCGATATTGATCGAAACCTCGTTCATCAGTAACCCGAGGGAATGTCAGCGTTTGACCAATGGGCATTATCAGGATCTGTTGTGTCAGGGCATCGTAGACGGTATTAAGCGGTATATCGAAGAGATCAACCCCATGGCGTTTCAAAGGCGCCAGATGGAAAAAGATGAAGGCTGAGTGGCAGCCCATTTCAGACAGGTTTGAAGATTGATTCACAAGGAGGCACAGATGACTTACAGCAACATCATGTTTGAGACGACCGATGGGATTTCGACCATCACCTTTAATCGACCCAAAGCGCTCAATGCGCTGAACAGCGACTTGCTGGGTGAGCTCGATCGCGCGTTGCAGGAAATCATTGGAAACGAAGAGATCCGGGTGCTGGTGCTCACCGGTACCGGTGAAAAGGCGTTTGTCGCCGGGGCGGATATTACGGAATTGGCCAAACTCGATACCCTTTCAGCCAAGGTGTTTATCAATAAGGGGTTGTCGATTATCAACAAAATCGCGGAGCTGCCCATACCCGCCATCGCTGCGGTCAACGGTTTTGCCCTCGGTGGCGGTTTGGAAATCGCCATGGCCTGTGATTTCATCTATGCCTCCACTTCGGCCCGTTTCGGGCAGCCTGAAATTAATCTGGGCCTCATCCCCGGATACGGAGGCACCCAGCGGCTGCCTAGAATCATCGGTATCGGTCGAGCCAAAGAGCTCCTTTTATCCGGCAAGATGATTTCCGCAGAAGAAGCCTATCGACTCGGCATCGTCAATCGCACCCTGGCTCCCGACGCGTTGATGGGGGAGGTCATGAATATCGCGCGGGAAATGGCCACCAAGGGAAAAGTAGCACTGCGCGCCATCAAACAGGCGGTGAATTATGGACTGAATGTGGACCTCCCTTCCGGCCTGCGGATCGAGACGGATGCGTTCGCCGTCTGCCTGGCCAGTTCCGACGCAAAAGAGGGGACGTCGGCGTTTCTCGAAAAGCGCAAACCTCTCTTCAAAGGCCGGTTGATCCCATGACGGCAAATGGGGCATTTGTTGAGAGGCCTCTATTGAACAGGTGAATACTCAGAGCGACCTGAACTGAATCTCGATGCGAGGGAAAAGGAGGAGCACCCCGATGATATATAATATGGAATTCGAAACCATGCCGCGAGAAGCGCTGGAGGCCATCCAGCTTCGCCGATTGCAGGCAACCGTTGAACGCGTATTCGCCAACGTTCCTTTTTACCGGAAGAAATTCGCCGAAGCGCACGTCACACCGAACGATATCCGTTCCATTCAGGACCTTCGCCGGTTGCCGTTTACGACCAAGCAGGATTTGCGGGATAATTATCCTTTTGGCATGTTCGCCGTTCCCATGGATCACGTGGTGCGCATCCACGCTTCTTCCGGAACCACGGGCAAACCAACTGTTGTCGGCTATACGGCCAGGGATATCAAGACCTGGGCCGAATTGATGGCACGAGCCTTGATGGCCGGCGGTGCCGATAGAGGCGACATCATCCACAATGCCTATGGCTATGGCTTGTTCACCGGAGGCTTGGGCGTTCATTACGGCGCGGAGCTGCTGGGTGCTTCGGTCATCCCGGTATCCGGCGGCAACACCCGGCGACAGGTCATGATCATGAAGGATTTCGGGCCGACCATCATCACCTCGACACCGTCCTATAGCCTTCATCTATCCGAAGTGGCGGAGGAGATGGGCGTTTCTTTCAAGGATCTGAAGTTTAAATACGGCATTTTCGGCGCCGAACCATGGTCCGAGACCATGCGGAACGAGATCGAGAAAAAGCTCAACCTGGTGGCCGTCGATATTTATGGCCTGAGTGAGGTGATGGGGCCGGGGGTGGCCATCGAGTGCAAGGAAGCAAAGAACGGTCTGCATGTCTTTGAGGACCATTTCATTCCGGAAATCATCGATCCCGAGACCCTCGAACCGCTGCCCTTCGGCCAGCTTGGCGAACTGGTCTTCACGACCATCACCAAAGAGGCCTTTCCGGTCATTCGCTACCGGACGCGAGACATTTGTTCCCTCAATCCAGAGCCGTGCATTTGCGGAAGAACGCATCTGCGTATGAGCCGGGTCACGGGTCGAAGCGATGATATGCTGATTATCAGGGGGGTGAATGTCTTTCCATCCCAGATCGAAAGCGTGCTGATGGATATAGAGGGCGTGACGCCCCACTACCAGCTGGTCGTGGACCGCGAAGGTGCACTGGATATTCTGACGGTCCGGGTAGAAGTCAGCGAGGGGATGTTTTCGGACGAGGTAAAACAACTGCAGAGTGTGGAGCGGACTATTTCAAAAAATATCAAAGAGTTGTTGGGTGTATCGGCTAAAGTGAAACTGGTGGAACCCAAGGGAATTGCCCGCAGCGAGGGGAAGGCCGTTCGGGTGATCGACAATCGAAAGCTCTAAACTTGACAGCGGCGAAGCATGTTGGCGCACTGAAAATTGAAACTACTCGTCCGTGAGGTCGACTCAAAGGATATAAGGAGGCACTATGCTGGTGGAACAAATTTCCGTCTTTCTCGAAAACAAATCTGGAAGGTTGTCGGAAGTGACCGCTATCTTGACCGAAGCAGGTGTCAATATTCGCGCACTGGCCTTGGCCGATACATCCGATTTTGGCGTGCTGCGCCTGATTGTGGACAATAAAGACAAGGCGATTGATGCCCTGAAGGACAATGGGTTTACCGTCGGCAAAACCCAGGTGCTCGCCGTTGAGGTGGAAGATCGTCCCGGTGGTTTGAATTCGATCCTGGAAATATTGAAAGCCAACAAGATCAACGTGGAATATATGTATGCCTTTGTACGGCACACGGGCAAAAATGCCGTCATGATTTTTCGGTTCGATAATATTGCGGCAGCCACGGAGATCCTTAATTCCAAGGGCGTGACGATTTTAAATGAGGAGCAGTTAAACGCACTATAGTCCCACTCGAAAAGTTTGCAGGGCTGAAAACGCTCGGGTGGCATCGCTGTTCACTGCCGCTGCTCGGGCGTTTTAATTTTTATTGCCGGAATTGACCTTAACGTTTACCTTTCAAGGGCCGATATTAACTGTCAGGCGGACAGTCGGCTCACACTGGGTCTTCCGGCCCATAAGTGATAACTCACTGTAGGTGTTGGAGAAATGCACCGTAGAGGCCATTGACTTAACTTTAGCTTTACGTTTATATTGAATTTTATAATTTTATTTACTTAACATAAAACCTGAAGGGCCGGGTCAGCCCCTCATACCCTGTGGGAAAGGTTTATGCAAAAACAAGAGCCATCGTCTATCGGCACGCTTCAATTGATTTGGGGAATCGCGCTGGCCCTGGCCGGCGTGGGCGTGTTTGTGCGAATCCCCCAGGTGATGCCCAAAATCGCTCAGATCGAGGTTTTTTCAACCAGCACCGGCATAATCCGCATCTGTTTCTATTTAATGGGTATTATTCTTTTAGGTGGTGGGATACAAAAGATCTACCGATACATGATATCATCGAAACCGGATCGCAATAGTTGAACCAAAAATCCGGTGCAGGGATTGTGATATGCTAAAAGCAAACGAGGCACAAACCATCTTGGACAACGACGGCGCAGGACCGGGGCCGGTAGCCGACTACAGGGCCAAACTCCAGGAGATCGGCAATCGTATCAATGCTGCCCGGGATCTGGACGATATTCTCATCGATTTGAAGGAAGAGATTACTTCTCTTTTTTCCGCGGAACGCATGACGATCTATGTGATTGACGGCGTCAAGCGGGAGATGGTTTCCAGGTTCAAGACCGGCGACGAGATCGCCGAGATTCGGGTACCGGTCGGCAAGGATTCCCTGGCCGGTTATTCTGCCCTGACCCACAAGCTACTCAATATCGAAAATGTGTATGATGACAGCGAATTGGCTGCCATCGACGAAAGTCTCTGTTTTGATAAATCCTGGGATCAGAAAACCGGATACCGTACAAGACAGGCGCTGGTTTACCCGATCATATTTCAAAAATATCTCATGGGCGGCCTCCAGCTGATTAACCGTAAGGGCGGCGGTCGATTTACATCCGAAGATGAAAAGGCCATTGCCGATCTGGCCAAAATTATCGGTATCGCCCTTTACAATCAGAAACGAATGGCCGCCAGGGGAGGGCGTACCACCAAGTTCGATCACCTGCTGGAAAACCATCTGCTTACCCAGAAAGAGATTACCAAGGCCATCACCGACGCCCGTCAGCGCAAAGAGCCGATCGAAAGTGTGCTGATTCGTGAATACAAGGTCCCCAAATCAGAGCTGGGCGAATCCCTGGCAAGATATTACAAGGTGCCATTTGTGGCATACAACGCCACCTTTCCCATTCCTGGAGATCTGCTCACCGGCCTCAAAGTCCCATTCATGCGTAACAATGTGTGGGTGCCGCTGAGAACCGAAGACAACAACCCCGTCGTCGCCATCGACGATCCACACGACCTGAAACGCATCGATGAGATCAAGGCTCTGTTCCCCGGCCGCAGGATGAAATTCGTGGTGGCCCTAAAGCAGGACATTCTCGATTTCATCAAGCTTTTCACCGCCGACGAAAAGGAGATGGCCCAGATCGATGACATCCTGTCCCAATTGCAGGATGAACATCATGAGATCGAAGAGGCCGAATCGGGGGTGGGCGAGGAGGACAGCGCCGTCGTCCAACTGGTCAACAAAATCATCCTGGACGCCTATGCCCGAAATGCATCGGACATTCATATCGAGCCCTATCCGGGCAAGCAGAACACGATGGTTCGCATTCGCGTGGATGGCGCCTGTACGGTGTATCAGACCATCCCTTTTGCATACCGTAACGCCGTGGTGTCGCGTATTAAGATCATGTCGGACCTGGATATCGCCGAGCGGCGCCTGCCTCAGGACGGCAAGATCAAGTTTAAAAAATATGGCGGGAAAGACATCGAGCTTCGTGTCGCGACGATTCCCACCCAGGGGGGGCTCGAAGACGTGGTCATGCGTATTCTGGCCGCCGGAGAGCCGATTCCGTTGATCAAAATGGGGTTTTCAGAGGCCAACTACGAGAGTTTCCTCCAATCCGTGGTCAAGCCATATGGATTGATTCTCGTTTGCGGCCCCACCGGCTCGGGTAAGACCACCACCTTGCACTCGGCCCTCGCCTATATCAATAAAACCGAGACCAAGATATGGACCGCCGAGGACCCGGTGGAAATTACCCAGAAAGGGCTTCGGCAGGTGCAGGTCAAACCCAAGATCGGTTTCGACTTTGCCGCCGCCATGCGATCTTTTCTCCGTGCCGACCCGGACGTCATCATGGTCGGCGAAATGCGCGACAAGGAGACCACCCACATCGGTATCGAAGCGTCGTTGACCGGTCACCTGGTTTTCTCCACACTGCATACCAACAGCGCGCCGGAAAGTATCGTCCGTTTGCTCGATATGGGAATGGACCCCTTCAACTTCGCCGATGCCATTTTATGTATCTTGGCCCAACGCTTGGTCCGCACCCTGTGCCCGGATTGTAAAAAAGAGTACAATCCATCCGAAGAAGAATTCAATGAACTCGTCAGAGAGTATGGGCAGGAAGATTTCGAGCGCAATATGGGGCTCAAATTCAACCCGGAGATGATCCTTTGCAAGCCGGCGGGGTGTGAGTTGTGCAATAATACGGGGTATCGCGGCCGTATGGGCATACACGAACTGCTCACCGGGACCGACGAGATGAAGAAGTTGATTCAGGTGCGGGCCAAGATGGAAGACATTCGTGACCAAGCGATCAAGGATGGCATGCGTACCCTCAAACAGGACGGTATCGAGAAAATTTTCGGCGGGCACACCGATCTGTTGCAGGTGCGCAAAGTTTGTATAAAATAAGTTTAAAGTTTAAAGTGTTAAGTTTAAAGTCTTGCGTCTTAAGGCGCTTGGGCTTCATACAGGCGAGGTTAAACCCCGTCCCTGCGCCGCCCGGTCAGGGCAACTGTCGGTATTGCCACCCAGCTCTCGTAGGGGCGGGCTTTATGCCCGCCCACGGCATTTCAAGCATCTGAATGCTTTCACTGTGAGTTTTGCAATGCTTTCCTGAATTTTTCGAGTTGTTCCTCGTAGATTTTTCTGTCCTCGGGATTCATCTCCAATGCCTGCCGTTCGGCGGCAATGGCCTCTTCTAAGCGACCGTTCACGAATAGCGCCTCGGCCAGCGTGTCCCAGATGTGCGGTGCGGGTTTCAGACCGATGGCCCGCTGGGCAAGGATAAGTGCGCGTTCGGGATCGTATGCCTCGCTATCCCTGCTGGTGGCCAGCAGCCAGGCGAGGTTGTTGAGAATGTCCGGATCGTTGGAATTGAGCGCAATGGCGTTTTCGTAATGCGCTATGGCGGCATCGAGGTTATTGCGCTCCAGGTAGATGGTCCCGATCAGGCCGTAAAGCAGGGCGTCTTCTTCGGTCTTGGGTTCCTTGTCGAGCAAATAATTTTCTATCGCCGTGAGAGTGAATTGTCGATTGCTCTGATTGAGCACCATCTGATTGAGTTGGAAAACCGCGACGGCCAATATGGAAAAGCCGATCAGGTAAGCGATGATGCTATTGCGTACCTTACGGTCGTGCCGGTCGATCCAGGCAGGGGATTGCTCGCAACGTACCAGGTAATCGATGCGTTCGCGAATACTGAAATGGTGCCAGTTGGGCTTTTCCGCCGGCTGGCCGCTGGCATCCACGATTTTATTAAAGGTTGCAATCAAGGCATGGGCATCAGGAAAGAGGCGATAGACAAAGAGGTCGGCCTGGCGCTCGAAATTTCGGATAAAAAAACCGAAGATGAAACGGAAGTAGAGAACAATCCCTAAAACGAGAAAGAGCGCGTACAGACTGTAAATAAAATTCACCGGGTTGATCTTCAAGGAGAGAATAACACCCAGAATCGTTTTGGAAAAAATCGTGGTGGCGACGCTCAGCGGATAGGCCGCGTAGGAAATCAGCATGAACCCGACAAAAAGCAGCAGGTAAAGGGGCAGGTGTCGGCGTTTGACATGGCCGATTTCGTGGGCGATGACCTGATCGATCTCCTGGGGGCTCAAGAGTTGCAGCAGCGCATCGGTGACCAGGATATATCGAAAGCGACCGACGAGCCCCATCACGCCGGCCGTTATCATTCGGCCCCCGAATATGGGCCAGTAGACTATGTCGGCGTAACGGACGCCGGTCCTTTGGCAAAGGGCTTCGATACGGTTCCGGAAAAACCCTTTTTCCAAAGGGCGACAACGCCAAAAACGTTGGATCAGCAGGGGGGCGAAAATGGCTGCCACCACCAGAAAAATCAGAAAATAGAGCGTTTGCCCGACGGAACTGTCGAGGATGCGTTTGGGAAGTTCAGATGGGAGCAGGTGGATCACATCCGACAGCCCGAACAACACCAGCCAGGGAAGCAGGACCGGAACGCTCAGGGCGACATTGGAATAGACATAGTCTTTGCGTGAGAGGTCGCTCTGGTAAATCACTCGTTGGGCATCGTAGGCGAAAACCCATACCAGGGTCATGTATCCGACGAAAAGGATGAGAAACATCAGGTCCGCCAACGTGGGCATCATCTGGAAGAGTGTTACCTGCGCGAGGTGGGAGGGTAATTCGAGTGCCCAGATAGCTATTCCAAAGGCGATCAATGCAAGAATCAGGTGGCGTGTCACCAGAAGACCGAACCGATGGTCCAGCCGCAGGCGATTCTCCGATCCGACCCGCTGAGCCAGACGATGAAAGCGATTTCGCGTATAGACAATGAAAAGGATAGATAAACAGATCAGGCCCAAAAAGGATTCGTAGGGACCGAGCGCCGGTGTTGAGGATGGCTGATAAAGGGTCAGCGTGATCAGTGCAATGATAAAGTAGATGAAATGTGCGAACATCGTCGGTCACCGTATATCATTGCGTTGGAGCGTCGATGGCGTGAGCTCGTTTCGTTCCGGGGAAATAGCGCTCTTTCTCGCTGTAGATGCAACCGCAATATGCTTGGCGATACATACCCATTTGTTTGGAGGCCTCTATGCCTTCTTCCCATCCCAAGCGAAAATCCTGATAGTGGAAGGGAATTCCAGTCTCCTTGCCGACCGCTTCGCCAATCGATCGGATGGCATCGTGTTTTTGGAATTTGCTGTAAAGCAAAGTGGTCGAGAAACAGTCGAATCTGCCCCGCTTGGCGATCAGCGCCGTAGATCTGAGGCGATCATGATAGCAAAGGGCGCAGCGGTTCGATTCGCGGAAAACCACGTTTCGAAGAAAGCCTTCGAGGTCGTATTCGGGTGCGATGATCAGCTTCAGATCGGCCGACCGGCCGTAAGATTCAAGTGTCTCCTGACGCTTCAGGCATTCAGTGAAGGGATGAATGTTGCTGCGATAGAAATAGCCCATTACGTCGAAACGATCTTCGCGTAATATCCTGAGGGGATAGATGCTGCAGGGAGCGCAGCAGATATGCAACAAGAGTTTCATGACCGCTCACCAAAAATACAGGTGCCGAGTCGAACCAGTGTGGCTCCCTCTTCGATGGCGGATTCGAAATCGCCGGTCATTCCCATGGAGAGTTCTTTCATGTCGACTCCTTCGATGCTCAAGGCGTGGAGCCGATCTTTCAACTGTTTCAGTGCAGCAAAAAATGGACGAGCGCCTTCGGAATCGTCGAAAAAGGGCGGTATGGTCATCAACCCTTTGACGCGGATGCTTTTGAATCCGGAAATCGACCGAATCAATTTTTCGGTCTCGGCCTCGGCTGCGCCCGATTTGGATGCCTCGCCACTGATATTCACCTGAACAAGGATATCCTGGACTTTACCGACTTTGCGTGCCTGCTTGTCCAACTCCGCAGCCAGTTTGATCGAATCCACCGTGTGGATCAGATCGAACAGCCGGACGGCATATTTGGCCTTGTTGCTTTGCAGGTGGCCGATGAAATGCCACTGTACCGGTGTGTGGACGAGGGCATCGAATTTTTCTCTCGCTTCTTGAATGTAATTTTCGCCGATAATGGCGGCACCGGCATCGATGGCGGCCTGTATGGCTTCGACAGAATGGGTTTTGCCCACGGCGACCAGCCGAATCTGTTCAGGGGACCGGCCGCTACGTTGCGCCGCAGCAGCGATGCGTTCCATGGCCCGCGACAGGTTGGCCCGGATGGTTTCTTTCAGTTCAGAAGTCATTGTTCATCACCGGGTTGTGCATCTTCTGTCCTTGATATCCCGAAGGGGTGATGCGCACCACCCTTTCACGGATCAGGTGTTCGATCACTTCGCATACCGGCAGGCCGACCACATTGGTATACGATCCGTTTATTCGCTTGACCAAAAATGTCCCCAATCCCTGGATGGCATAGGCGCCGGCCTTGTCAAAGGGTTCACCGGTGCTGATATACCATTCGATCTCTTCGTCTGAAAGCTGTTTGAAGATTACATCGGTGCAGACGCTGTCGGTGATTTCCTTTTTTTCCGTATCACAACAAATCGTATACCCGGTATAAACTTGGTGCGTCTGTCCACTCAAGCGGTACAACATATCACGGGCTTGCTCAAGGTCATCAGGTTTTCCCAATATCTCATCTTCAATCACGACGATGGTATCGGCGGCAATCACCCAGCTGTCTGGATGCAGTGCGGAGATCTCTTGTGCCTTTAAACGTGACAGGGTGCAGGTATATGGAGCGGGTCGATCCATTGCCAGTGCATTTTCATCGATATGACTGGGCAACACATCGAACTCGAGGCCGGCCTGGGTTAGCAGGTATTTGCGTCTTGGCGATTGGGAGGCCAGGATGATTCGTCCATTTTGCGTTTTTTTCACCATGCGGTGGGTTCTATCAAATGGACCTAAGCTTGGCAAGATCGCGGCCGACCTCAAAGAAAACTTGATCAAAATAGAAAAAACGCCCGGTCATGCCGACAAAGCAAGGGACCGGGCGCATGAATCAAGATGATTTGGGTTAGAATTTGAATTTGCCGACCGTGGTATCCAATTGCGAAGCCAGTTTGGAAAGCTGTTCGGCATTCATATTGACCTGGGCGCTGCTGTTGGACATATTGCCGGCCGCCTGGGTGACCTCGGAGATCTCTCTGGCGATATCGGCGGCCACCGTGTTGCTTTGACCCACGTTGAGATTGATGTCGCCGATCCCTTGGGATGCCTGGGCCACGTTTCCTGCGATCTCCTTGGTGGTCGTTGACTGCTCTTCGACCGCCGCCGCAATCTTGGACACGATATCGTTGACCTCGTTGACCACCTCGGTAATGTTGCTGATCTGGACCACGGTCACCTGGGTCGATGATTGAATGGCCGATACCTGACGCTTGATCTCGCCGGTGGCCTTGGCCGTCTGCTGGGCGAGTTCCTTGATTTCATTGGCAACGACGGCAAAACCCTTGCCGGCTTCACCGGCACGGGCCGCTTCAATGGTGGCATTCAAGGCCAATAAGTTGACCTGCTCGGAGATATCGGTGATGGTTTCGACCACTTTGCCGATCTCCTGGGCCGCACGCCCCAATTCATCTACCTGTCCCGAGGCCCCTTCCGCATGGGAGACGGCGTTGTGCGTCACGCTGCGCGCTTTTTCGGTGCTCTGTGCTATTTCGCTGATCGTGACGCTCATCTCCTCGGTGGCCGAAGCGACCATGTTGACATTGGTGGCCGCTTCGTCCATGGTGCCGGCCACGGTGCTCATGTTGGCACTCATTTCTTCGGAGGCTGAAGCCACCGATTGCGCGCGTTGGGTGGTCTGGTCGGCGCCTTCGGAAAGGGCTGCCGATATCTCATACAATTCGCTGCCGGATTGCTTGAGTCTGGCCGCGTTGTCCGCCACCTCCCTGATGATCGCCTGCATCTTCTCGTTGAACAGATTGAACCATTTGGCCAGGTCACCCACCTCGTCCTGGCTGCTCACGGTGATCCGTTTGGTCAGGTCACCTTCGCCTTCGGCGGCGTCTTTGAGACCGGCCACCACATTATTGATGGGTTTGGCGATGGAGTTGCTGATCACAAAGATCATCAATGCGGCCAGCAGTACGCAGGCGATCGTGACCACGAGGCTCACCTGACCCAATCTTTTGGCCGGCGCCAGGACTTCGTCCATATGGATGGTGATCGCTACCTTCCATGGCATGGTCGAGAGCTGTTTGAAGGCCGCCCACTTGGATACGCCGTCCAATTCATAGGTATACATGCCTTCGGTTTTGCCTTTCATTTCATCGAAACCGGTTTGCTTGCTCATATCGAAATTGAGCTGCATCTCCCGCTTGGGATGGGCAATGATGCGACCTGCGGATTCGTACAGATAGGCATGGCCCGTTTGACCGATCTTGATGCGATCGATGAAAAGTTCATTGATTTTCGAAATGTCGATGATCCCCAGCAGCGCACCGGTGGATTGATCCGCCTCTGAGATGCGGGCCGCCAGAATCATTTCGGGGGCACCGGTATCCGGGTTTTTTTGTAAATGAATGGCAAAAGGCGCCCCTTCCATGATGTTTTTGAAGTAGGATTGATCCTGAATGGTAAGTTTCCCTATGACCTCCGTGTCGGCAGCGGCTGTAATTTGCCCCTTGGCGTTGGCCAGGCAGACATTCCTGTAATACCCATAGACCTCTTTGAGATTGGCGAGCTGGCCGTTGGCAGATGACGCCGCTGCCCTGCCCATGAACGAGCCCTGCACGGCGGTCATATAGATTTTTTGCTGGGACCAGTTTTGGACATCCAGGGTGCGGTCGCTCAACCACCGGTCCAGCATCTGGGAGGCCAGGTCGATCGTTTTTCCCAGATCCTTGGAGAGCATGTCGCTCAGGGTGTCTTTAGAAGAGACATAGGAGATCGTCGAAGAGATTCCCATGCCCAGCAGGATCAGAAGGATCGTGGGAATAAGGAACTTGTTGCGCAATTTGAGTTTTGTCCATAGGCTGCTCATAACATTTTCTCCATTGACCGGCTTGGCCGGGGATGCGTGGTACGACGTGATTCCCGATCGGCCTGCCTCTTTGACGCTGCTCGGAGTGACCCCGCGGTGTCGGTAAGATGCGGCCGGATCGGGAACTATAGGGATAGGCGTTGCCTTATTCTTCGTAGATCGCTTCGGCAGTCGAGAGGATCTCGTATGGAATGTCGATCTTGTATTTTTCGGCGGTTTTCACGTTGATGACAAGCTTGCCCTTGGTGCTGGCGACGTAGGGGATGTCCTTAGGCGCTGTACCCTCAAGGACTTTAAGGGCCACTTCGGCGGCCTTCATGCCCATGGCCTTTTCCGATGTGACGATGGAGAAGAGGGCGCCGGCCTTGACATCCACCTCGGATGCGGCAATGACCGGTACCTTGGCATTGTCTACGGTCCAGCGGGTGGTTTCGGTGCGGCTCAGCTCCCTATCGCCTTTGACGACCCGGCTAGTGTCTGCCAGGTAGATGAAATCTTCTGAGAAATTTTTAACCGTGTTTTCCCACTCCTCGAAGGTGTCCACCAGATACATCTCCTTGAAACGCACGCCCGAGGCAGCTTCGAGTTTGTCGGCGCCTGCGAACAGGTATTGGCGTACCCCGGCCATGGCGAGGCTCTGTTTGCTGATCAGGGACACGGTTTTTGCACCGGTCAGTTTATGGGTCATGGACCAGATGTCGGCGGCATAGGATCCGCGGGTCACGCCGGTGATATTCTCCTTGGGCAGCCCCAAAGTTTTAGGGTCCCCAAAAACATAGGTAAAAACGATCGGTATATCGTCAATTTTCATACCCACGTTCTTGACGCAGTCATCGGAAAGGGTGATGATCAAGTCTGGTTTCGCTTGTCTGGCCTTTTCAACCGCCCTGGCGCCGACAGCCGCTTTTTGTTCCTCGCTTTCGGCCATATCCAGCTCGACCCACTGATATATCGGGGTAATGCCGGCGGTCTGCAATCCCTCATTGATGCCATCGTATACAAGCGTATAACCCGCGGCGGCGGCCTTTTGTTCCGATACGGCCGAAATGACCACCACTTTTTTGGCGGCCAGGGCGTTGCCCGTCAGCAGCGCCATCGTCAATACAATTGCCGTGAATACTCCGATTTTAAAACGTATCATTATCGTCTCTCCTTAACTTTGAATTGATTGTAAACAAAATGGGATGAATGGTTAGCGTATCTGGATGAAATTGAAGTGTGTTCTCCTGGTACGAATTCGCTCGTCGGCGCTGTGGCCGGCGAACGTGCGTTTTTAGTCTCGGACAAGTGCCTTCGATTTCGATCTTTGCTTATTTAATCGGCATGACAGGCGGGAACTTTAGGGCAGGGGGGCAAATATTGGATTCGGACAGGTCGAACACGTTCAATCGCGTTTTGTCACTCAGAGCTGTCGGTGACAATAATAAAGGCCGGAGCCGCCGATCCTTCGGATGGCGGCACCGGCCGTGGAAAGCAGAGGCTATGAATCAGTAGTCTATTCTATTGGATTTTTTTTGTTCGTCGTTCCAGCGCTGATACTCTTTCCAGCGTTTCCATTCCAGGAATTCCTGATATTCCTGAGCGCCTTTCTGGGATTGTTTCCATTCCTGGAACGCTTCGTATTCCGCTTGCTCTTGCTTCCACTCCTGGAATTGACGGAACGCCTCTCCATCTTCCGTGGCGGGTGCTGGAGCGGAAGGGCTGCTCACCGCCTTTTCCTCTTTCGCAGGCGCCGACGCCTTTTTGTTTGAATCGTAAATGGTAAATTCGCCTTTTTCCCTGGAGAGCAGCCCCGGCCCTTCTGGGATTTCGTTGCCGGAGTGATACTTGAAAGGCTTGGAATTAGCGCAACCTAATATCATAAGGAATCCCGCCATCCAGACGAGGGACAATAAAATCACTCTCTTTTTCATGATCATACCCTGTGTGCAGTGAATGGTTGTGCCGGCCTCACGCTAAAGTGACGTGGCTGCTGTCCGCATGGCCCGACCGGCAGTGATACGGCGGTTCCCGGGGCAGATGTAAAAAGTCGTTTTGCCGGACCCAGCCGTTCTATCCAATTACAAATACCAAAAATCAGGCAAAGTGGGAACGTTTTTCTTTGGGAATTCCCCTTGTATCAGGTGTTGCGCAGTTGCCTGCAGGCGTCGAGAATCAACCCCTCGGTGGTTTCCCAGGATATACAGGCATCTGTGATGGAAACGCCATAGGCCATGGTATTGAGATCACCGGTGTTTTTCTGTTGCCCTTCATTGAGGTTGCTTTCCAGCATCATGCCGATGATGGCGTCATTTCCGGAAATTCGCTGGTGGAGGACATCGTTCCAGACCACCGCTTGTTCCTTGTACTGTTTGCGGGAGTTGGAGTGCGAGCAGTCTACCACGATGCCGTTGGTTAATTTCTTTTCGGACAACATGTCCATCACCTCTCGAATTGTGACCGAATCGTAATTGGGGCGCTTGCCCCCGCGCAGGACCAGGTGAGCGTATGGGTTTCCGGTGGTGGCGACGATGCTGGCCTGTCCGTTGTGATCGATTCCCAAAAAATGTTGGGGGGAACCTGCGGCGATCATGGCATTGAGGGCCACCTTGAGGTTGCCGTCGGTACCGTTTTTGAATCCTACCGGCATGGAGAGACCGCTGGCCATTTCGCGATGGGTTTGCGATTCCGTGGTGCGGGCACCAATGGCGGCCCAGCATACCAGGCCGGCGAGGTATTGGGGGATAAATGGATCGAGCAACTCCGTGGCGGTCGGCAGGCCCATATCGGTAATTTCGTTGAGCATACGCCGGGCTTTTTTAAGTCCCTTTACGATATCGTAGGTGCCGTCAAGGTTGGGATCATTGATCAGGCCCTTCCATCCAACGGTGGTGCGGGGTTTCTCGAAATAGACACGCATGACCAGAAAAATTGTATCGTTGACTTTTTCCTGAAGGGCTCGAAGCCGCTGGGCATACTCGATGGCAGCCGCCTCGTCATGGATCGAGCAAGGTCCCGTAATCACCATAAAACGCTTGTCTTTTCGAGAAATAATGTTCTGGATGATCTGTCGTCCCTCCAAAATCGCATCGGTGGAACGTTCACCAATGGGGATGTCGTCCTTGAATGCATCCGGTGAAACGAGGGGGGTGAAATCTTTGATACGGATATCGTAGGTTTTCATCTTCCATCTCCTTAAAACGTCGGTGTTCGTTCGTATATGTGTTTGCATCTTGTTTCGGCAAAAAAAAAAGCCGCAGGCGGGTTTGCCTGCGGCTTTGGGCTGAATTTGAATCGCGTCAGCGCACCCCAGGCATCCGGGCGTAATAATAAAAGTAATAATAGTTGAAAGAATAAGGGGTGATGGCAGGCGCTGGTAATAGACGTTTCATTTTGGTTGGCCGACTATAGGTTGATTTTTTGGAAAAATAGCGACATCTCAATCAGATGTCAATGAATAATCCTGCAATGCGGTTTGCCGCCGGATAATCAGTTTTGTGTCCCCAATTCAATGGTGGAGACGACTCGTCATTAACTGGAAGGATTTTCGGTGTTTAACATTACGATTCGGTAAGTTTCTAAATTTTTATTTACTTTGGATGATCGGCTGGATAATCTGTGGCCGTAAAAAATGGAATAGGGGTTTTCTATACATTCATTGCAAGGAGAGATTTCAATGACCTTAAATTACAAAAGATATGCAGCCGTGATCCTGGCTCTGGCGGGTCTGCTGACGATGCCGCTTTCGGCCGTCGCCGAGCAGAAAGAGAATGCGGGATCTCCTGCCCATGTGGCCATAGTGAATGGTGAAACCATATCCAATCAAGATTACCAAGCCGAATTGGTCCTTTATAAACAGCGGTTGCAAGCGCAGGGAATGCAGATCCCTGAGGATTTGCAGGATCAGGTGCGGACTGAGGTGCTCAATCAAATGATCGGTCGCGAATTGATCTTTCAGCAAACTCAAAAAAGTGGCATCGAGGTCGATTCTGTCCAGGTGGATAGCGAGCTGACGGCCATTAAAGAGCGTTTTGGCGATCCTGAAGCCTTTCAGGCGGCTCTGAATAAAATGAACATGACCGAGGGCAAGTTGAAAGCCCAGATCGTTGAACGTACGGCCATCAGGTCCTTTATTGAGAAAGAAATCGTTTCCAAGATTCAGGTTTCGGACGAAGAGGCCAATACTTTTTACAAAGATAATCCCAATTACTTCAAACGGCCCGAAGAGGTGCATGCCCAGCATATCTTGATCAAGTCGAACAAGGAAGACGACGAAAAGAAAAAAGAGGCGTCTCGTCAGGAGTTGATGAAGATAAAAAAACGCATTGATGCGGGTGAGGACTTCGGCGAACTTGCAAAGGCTCACTCCCAGTGTCCCAGTGCCCAGAACGGCGGCGACTTAGGCAGTTTTGGCCGAGGTAAAATGGTGCCTGCCTTCGAAGAGGTGGCTTTCGGCTTAAAGGCCGACGAAGTCAGTGATATCGTGGAGACACAGTTCGGCTATCATCTGATTAAAGTCCTAGAGCATCGCCAGGCGTCTACGGTGGATCTTGAAGAGGCCCGGCCGCGAATTGTCGCCAACCTTCGCAACCAGAAAATTCAGTCAGAAGTGAATACTTATGTGGAAAAGTTGCGGGGCGAGGCCAAAATCGAGACTTTTCTAAAGTAATCGAATTCGCGGATGCGTTAGAACGCCGACGTCGCGAGACTGCCGGTCATAAAAGGATCCTTTGTGGTCGAGAACAGGCCGGCAGATGGTTTGTGAGACCGGTACGGCCTGCTGGAGGTGTTCCATGACCACATCGATACTGATCAAAAAAACCTCTAATTTCGAAATCGATATTTTCAAGCGTCCCCAGGATGTGCGCCACCTGAAAATGACCCATGTGGCATTCAGCGGTTCACCGCGCAAACACTGGCACGATTCGTTTAAGGTCATTCTCGTGGCTGATCCTTTTAGCCACAACACATTTTACTATGAGTTTCAAATCGAGGATATCGACTACGTTCAGGAGATGCCCAATCTGGTCAGTGTCGATGGCGAGGTGATTCCCATCGTACGCGTGTGGGTGAAAAAGCGTAGCGTCGCCGTGCGCTGCACGCCTTTCATCGTGGACGATATCGGCATCTTGTGATCCGGATGAGGGGTGCTCCCAATTGCCTTCCGACATTGAAACGCAGGGCCTTGAAACAGCACAGAGGCCAAGCAAAACAAAGCAAAAAAAATCGGCCCACGATGCTCAGCGCGTGGGTGAGGCACTTTGCGCTCTGAACGATACAAAGCTGAACGCGATCCAGATGCCCGCGGAGTTGCGTGAAGCCGTGGTCGCCGCACGCCATATGCGTCAACATGGTGCGCGGCGGCGTCAGATGCAATATATCGGCGCTTTGATGCGTCGCGTCGATTTAGCGGCTCTGCAGAAAGAGATCGATTCGGCCAATTTCGAAGGGCATGAAGAAAGACGGCGTTTCAAGCAGGTCGAGATTTGGCGGGACGAGCTTGCAGCGGGGGATGAGAGCCGCATGGCATGGCTGGAAGAAGCGTTCCAAAACCTGGAAAAGGAACATCTTCGCAGCCTGATCGATGCCGTAACCCGTTCAAATGCCGAGGCTGAACGTCGCAAGGCGGGAAAAGCGCTGTTTCGGTACCTTCGACAGCTGGTCAGTTGATCATATCCACCAACTCTTCCACGATCCGATCCAGAAAGAGCATGCCCTCAACCGTCAGGCGGCATCGCTGATCGTCTATTTCAATCCAGCCTTCGGCGGAAAAACGGTCGAGCGCCGTATGGAAATAGAGCTTGAAATCACTGTGAAATCGATTTTGAAAACGGATGAAGTCGATGCCATCGGACTGCCGTAACCCCAGGAACAAGGATTCGATCATTTGCTGTTCTTCGGAAAGATGCTCCTGGTCGGATACCGGGAGCTGGCCTTGGGAAAGGGCTTTTAAATAGTCGTCCAGGAATCGATGGTTCCATCGACGTTCGGGCGGGTTGAAACTGTGGGCCGATGGCCCCAATCCGATATAGGGCACGAAGTTCCAATATTTTTGGTTATGCTTGGAACGCCAGCGGCTATTTTGGGCGTAATTGGATACTTCATAATGTTCGTACCCGGCGACCCCCAGAAAATCGTGCGTCATGCGAAACAGATCGGCGGTTCGCAATTCCGACAGCGGGACGACGCGGCCGCTCTGCATGTCCTGGTGCAATGGCGTATGAGGTTCATAGGACAACATGTAACAGGCCAGGTGTTTGGGAGCCAAACGAATGGCCTGCAACAGATCATTTTTCCAGGTGCTGGTCGATTGATCCGGCAAGCCAAAGATGAGATCCAGGCCGATATTGGTGAAACCTGCCTCCACACCCGCCCGCACGGCTGCCAAGGCCTGGTCCGCGCTGTGCCTACGGCCTAAAAACGCCAGGTTCTGGTCGTTGAAGGACTGAACGCCGATATTCAAACGGTTGAAACCGAAGGCGGCATAATCCTGCAGATCTCGTTTGGTAGCAGTGGCCGGATTGATTTCCAGCGTCATTTCCGCGGTAGGGTCGAGATTGAAACAGGCCGCCGCCCAATCGACAATAAGTCCCATCTGTTTGGGTGTCAGAAGCGACGGTGTCCCCCCTCCGATATACAGAGTGTCTGCCCGCGTACCCGTTGTTGCAGCCAATTTCATTTCGACTTTCAGAGCCTTGAGAAATTCAGGGATGCGGCTCGTATCGATGATCGAGTAGAAATCACAATAGGGGCACTTGCTCTGGCAAAAGGGGATATGCACATAGATGCCGCTGTCCGCCTTCGTATCGTTTTCCTGCTGACGCATGGGTTCTTTTTCCTGAAATGGGGAGATTGCCGCGAAACCGTCAGAATGCGCCTATCTGGCATTTGGATATCTTCACCTTCATGGCATTGCAGAACTTGGCGATTCGGGCTCTCGGAATGCCCCGCGCATCTGCGATCCGCCAAGCATCGGCGCACCCCAAGCGTCCATCGATGACCGCCGCTTCGATGTCGGCCCGAAATTCAGGCGGTACGGTATCTGACGATGCTGCATCCTCATGCGGTTGTCCGTGACCGAAGAGACCCAGCTGACATTGGGATATGCGAGCCTCCAGCAGATCGATACCAACCCCCACCTCCTGGGGTTCGACGCCAAGGGCCGCGGCGATGTCGTGGGCCGCGCGGCAGGTGATTTTGTTGTCCGTCATTTTGTCTCGGATCGCTTGTTCTATGGATGGTGACACGCGAGTTCCAGGGGGGTGTTTGGCGGCATAGTGGCCTGCATTCTGTTTGGACATTGGCGTTCTCCTGTGAGATCATATTGAGGATTCACTTCCCATTGGGTGCCCATCCGTAGCTGATCCATATGGCTCTTCGTGGGCGGACACCAGATAATTGGCCGTATGTCGTCAGGTTCCGTTCGACACTGCGCCAATCCCGAAACAACGAACATTAACATAGTGGTCATTGGGGTGCAAATCCGCTATGATAAAAATTAATTTTTCATGAAGATCCATCCAGGACCGCAGCCTGGCACGTGTCAGACATGAACGTCATCATTTAAAAAAATTATGGATATTACCGGCATCTTCAAGGCGATCCTCTCGCCCGATCAAGAACAGATTTCAGGGCCTTTTGAAGGTTTGCGTCCGGGCGAGAGTTTGACGGGCAAGGTGCTGCGGGTGGAAGCCGACGGCAGACTGCTGATCGATTTGGGCAGGTTCCGGGCCCTGGCTCAGGCCAACATTCCTGCCCAGCCCGGCCAACGGCTGAATCTGATTGTCGAGACGGTTGGTGATCCGATTCACTTGCGGTTGCAACAGCAAGCAGATGCGTCTGCGGCCCGGCCTGTGCCGGAAATGGCGCCGACGTTTATGTTCAAACCCGCCGAACTGCAACTCATCGCCAAAACCATTGCCAGGCTCGTCGGCCGGGTGCCCATGCCGGCCCAAACCCAGACCCTGGCTGACAGCGGAAAGCCGGTTGCCGTCGAGCCGCTTCCCGAAGGTTTCAACTCGAGGGGGAATCTCCCGGCTCTCGGCGTGGTAAAGGGCGCAGTGCAGGCGAACAGTGCGGTGCGGCCTATCGAACAGTCCCTGCTGCAGTTGGGCGTTTTCCTGGCAAAGCCAAGCATTGATGCGCCGGTTCAACAATGGGTGGAGGTGCTGCGCTCGCACGTCGAGGACAACGGTCACCTATTTGAAACGCGGTTGGCCCATGTCCTGGAATCCGCCCACCAGGGTGCCGAAAAGGGCGCTGAACCCGCATTGCAGGGCGTCCTGAGGCATGATTTGAAACCCCAATTGCTGACCCTCAAAAGCTTTCTATCGGCATCGGACGATCAGGTCGTCGCCGCATTGGCCCAACGCGCCGACGCCCAGGAAGTCGCCATGCTGCGCCAAGCCGTGGATCGGCTCCTGGGCCATGTCGAACAGCAGCAACAAAGGGGGATTCAGCGTTCGGGAGACGGCGATACCTTTCAGGTGTTCGCCCACCTGTTGCCGGTTAAAGAGGATGCCGAGCCGGTGCGAATCAAGATCTACTATCCTCGAAAGCGTGCCGGCGGCCAGGAGCGGGAGCCGCACCGGATCGCGCTGCTGCTGACCATGGATCGCCTGGGGTCGGTGCGCGCCGACATCGCCATGGTCGGGCGGCTGTTGAGTGTCCGTTTCTTTGTCGAGGATCGATCGGTTTGCGACATCTTCGATCACCATCTGCACCTGATAGACGAACTGTTGGCAGGATATTTCGATCAAGTCGATGTCGCCGCCTTTGTATCCAAAGAGAAGATCGACCAGTTCGAAGGCGAGGACTTGACCGGCGTGCCGGCCGGCAAGGTGGATGTGACGATTTAAGAGCTTGACATCCTGACAACCAGAAGGGGGTTGGATACCTTACGATGTCTGATCAGCAACCCAAGAAAGCGGCAGCCCTGCGCTATGATCAGATTCAGGATCGAGCGCCGAAGGTCGTGGCCAAGGGGCGTGGCAAAATGGCGGCGCGGATAGTGGCGGCGGCTCAAGAGCATGGTGTCCCGCTTGTCGAGGACCCCAATCTGGTGCAGATGCTCGAGACGCTCGATATCGACACCGAGATTCCGTCCGAGCTTTACCAGGCCGTCGCAGAGGTATTGGTTTTTGTCTATCGCCTGAATCGAAGCAGATGAAATCATTTGAATTGATGCAATCGCCCCTGGCGGGCGTCCAACTCATAGAGGCAGGTGCCGGTACCGGTAAAACCTACAACATTGCCGCTCTTTTTCTGCGTTTGATTGTGGAGAGGGGGTTGGGGATCCATGAAATCTTGGTGGTCACCTATACCAAGGCGGCCACCGAAGAGTTGAAGAGTCGTATAAGGCACAGATTGGTGAGTGCCAAAACATGCCTGATATATGGGAGTTTAGATAAATTAGTTGATGCGATAGTTGAGCGTTGCGGGGATCGGGATATCGCTCTCCAGCGTATCGTCGACGCGCTCACGGATTTCGATCGGGCCGCTATTTTCACCATTCATGGTTTCTGCCAGCGTCTGTTGAACCATTTTTGCCTTTGAGACCGGCTACCTGTTCGACGCTCGACTCGTTCAGGACGATCAACCCGTGGTGCTGGAAATGGCCGAGGATTTTTGGCGGCGTTACCTCTCTCCAGCCCCCGCTGAGTTGGTCGCTTTTGCCATCAACCATCTCAAGGGACCCGAGGAACTGGCCGCCTTGTTTCACCAATGCCGCGCCCCTCAAGCGGACGTCCTGCCGCCGGCCATAGAACCACCCCTGACGGCTATCGAGGATTGGCGAAACGCGGCCCGTCAGGTTGCTCAGGCGTGGCCTACCTCAAGGCAGGCGGTCCTGGGACTGCTTGCCTCAGAGGGGTTGAATGCCAAATACTACGGTAAATGTGCGCCCGACCCGAAGTCATCAGCCAAAACCACCCCGCGACAAGCACTGTTGGCCCTGCTGGCCAGTCAAATGGATGGCTGGGACGGACGCTATCCATGTGTCGACCTGCTGGAGCGTTTGGCACCTTCCTTTTTGGTCAAGGCCACCAAAAAAAAATTCATCACACCACAGCACTCTTTTTTTGAACTCTGCGAGCATGCCCTCGCCTGCCAGGTGGAGATGGAAACCCAGATGGCCTCCTATTTGCGTTATCTCAAGGCGCGACTGCTCAACGAGGCCAGAGAGCGATTGGACGAAAAAAAGCGTCGGCAGAACATGCTGTTTTTCGATGACCTGCTGATTCAGGTGCATCGTGCCCTTCAAAGCCAAAATGCGCCAGGACTCGTCCAGGCAATCCGCGGTCAATACCGAGCCGCCCTCGTGGACGAATTTCAAGATACCGACGCGCTTCAATATGAAATTTTCACCCGTCTTTTCTCCGATGAAAGTGCATTGCTTTTTATGATAGGCGACCCCAAGCAGGCCATTTACAGCTTTCGCGGGGCGGATCTGTTCTCCTATTTAAGGGCCAAGGCAGAGGCCCCACATCAATACACGCTGGCCCAGAACTGGCGCGCCACCCCCCAGTTGGTCCGGGCCATCAATGCCTTGTTCGTCGGCCATCCGGCACCGTTCGGATACCCGCAAATCGGCTATCCGCCGGCTGTGGCCGCGCGACCGGATACGCTACCCGGAATGACGCCTTTTCACCTTTGGTATGTAACCAGAGGGGAAACGCAGGAGCCGACACGACCCATTGCCCAGGAGGCGGCCACCGACCTGATCGTCGCCGCCGTGGCCGAGGAGATCGTGGCGCTTCTCAGCCGAAAAGAGGCCCAAATTTCTTTCGAACCCCAGCAAATTGCGGTGCTGACCCGCACTCACAGGCAGGCCCAGAAGGTCAAAAGCGCCCTTTCCGAGCGCCGGGTGCCGGCCGTACTGCACAGCGCGGGAAGCGTGTTCGAAACGCGTGAGGCCGACGCCTTGGGCTTCCTATTGGAAGCAGTGGCCGCCCCGTCGGATCCCTTTCGGGTGAGGGCCGCTCTGGCATGCGAGCTGATCGGTGCCCCTGCCAGGGAGCTTTGCGCCTCGGTCGAGGCGCCGACCCCCGAGTGGGAGGCGCGTTGGGCAAGGTTCGGTGACTATCATCATGTCTGGCAGCAAGAGGGATTCTACCCCATGTTCACCCGGATCATGACGGGCGAGGGGATCAAAGAACGCCTGCTTTGCCACCCGGATGGCGAGCGCCGCTTGACCAACTTGCTCCATCTGGCAGAACTGCTGCACCAGGCCTCGTCTCTCAATTCCCTGCGACCGGAAATGCTGCTCGCATGGTTCGAACGCCAACGCCGGGATGGGGGTCAGAGCGAAGATGTTCAAAAGCTTCGCCTGGAAAGCGATGCCAAGGCCGTACGCATCATTACCATTCATAAAAGCAAAGGCTTGCAATTCGATGTGGTTTTCTGTCCGTTCGTCTGGGCCGGTGCCCGGACCGACGACAAGAGTATCGCCTTCCACGATCCCGACGCCGGTCATCGGCTCACATACGCTATCGGGCCGGACATCGACCCGGGATATTCAGAACTGGCCTTGCAGGAGACGTTGGCAGAGAACATACGATTACTGTATGTGGCCGTCACCCGAGCCAAGAAGACATGCTACCTGGCATGGGGCTGCATCCGAGGCACCGAAATATCGGCGCCGGCCTATTTGTTTCATGGTCCATTCGATGGTGAACTGACGGGTAAAAGCATTGGCGCGCTGAAACTCAAAATGGCGGCGATGACCGATGCTCAGCTCATCTCGGAGTTGGCTCTCCTGGAAAAGCGGGCCGAGGGAACCATCTGCGTTCAACCTTTGCCGCAATCCACCGGGACTTTCCACAACGCCACTCACGATATTGCGGAGTTGATCGATCCGCGCCGGTTCCGAAGCCACTTGGATACCCGATGGCGGATTGCCAGCTTTTCGAACTTGACGGCCGGTGCCGCACTCCATGAGGTGGATGCTGCCGACCGGGATGCCGATCAGGTTACGGCACCCGCAGGCCAAGGCGAGGCGTCGAGAGTGCCTTCCATCTTCAGCTTTCCGAAGGGTGCCCAGGCCGGCCTGTTTTTTCACGATCTGCTGGAGCATTGGGACTTTACCAATATGGACGACGCAGAGCAGCGCGCACTGGCGGTCGCCAAGCTGACCCACCATGAATATGACATCGAGTGGCTCGATGCCGTTGTGGGCATGATGTCGCGATTGGGCCGGGTGCGCCTCGGTGCCCATGGGCAGGGGGCCCCCTTTTGCCTTTCGCAGGTGCCGTGGGGGCAACGGATCAACGAAATGGAGTTTCATTTTCCACTTAAGCAGATCGATGCTCAAACGCTGGGGCGGATTTTCGATGGCCACGGTCTGTCTCTGACGCCACACCAGTGGACTCGCCTCCATTTTTCGCCGATCCACGGCTTCATGAAGGGATATGTCGACATGATTTTTGCCCACGACGGCCGCTACTATCTCGTGGACTGGAAGTCCAATCACCTGGGCAACAGCCTCGATGAGTATCATCCGCAACACCTGTCCAACACCATGGCCGACGCATTTTACCATCTGCAATACCACCTGTACGTCGTCGCCCTCGACCAGTGGCTGCGCAGACGGGTCGGCGGCTATCGTTACGAGGCGCACTTCGGAGGTGTTTACTATATTTTTCTGCGGGGGATAGGGGAGCCCGATGCGGATACCGGCATTTATTACGACCTTCCCGGTGAAGGGTTGGTAGACACCCTGCGAGAGGCGCTATTGGAAGAGTGCCGATGAATCTATCTGATTTGTATGAATGCCAGACCATTTCCGCCCTGGACTGGACATTTGGGCGCACGGTGCAACGGTTGGGGCGTTGCGATGATCCCTGGGTCGGGCTGGCGGCGGCCCTGGTCAGCCGATCGGCCTCACGGGGAGACGTCTGCCTGGACCTGGCCCTTGCCCACGCCAAAGGCGAAGGAGGAATTCATTCTGAAGTGGAGCGGCTCGGAACGGCCCGGCCGTTTCCGTTTTCATTGGAGCAGTGGCGCGATCGGTTGATGACATGCGGCGCCGTGGGCGGCCCGGGCGATTTCCGCCCCTTGATTCTCGATGGGCAACGTCTCTATCTCCATCGTTACTGGTGCTTCGAACAGGTACTTGCCGGATCGCTCAAAGAAAGATGCGGTTTTCAGGCCACCGCCTTTCGTGCCGACCTGCTGGACCAGGCCCTGGACCGTTTATTTCCAGATCCCGCCACAATTCGCGATTCAGCCGGGAAAGAAGAGCCATGGGACGATCAACGCCAGGCTGCCCGGATGGCCGCTACGCGCATGTTCACGGTCATATCCGGTGGGCCGGGAACCGGGAAAACCTACACGGTCGCCAAAATCATCATGCTTCTGCAGATGCTCCATCCCGAGTGCCCCATGAAGATCCACCTGGCCGCACCCACCGGCAAGGCGGCGGCACGTCTCCAGGAAGCCATCGAAGCGGCCCTTAAGGCTTCAGGACCGGAGGTGCCTGCGTCCCCGTCGCTTCCTGCGGCCCAGACTCTGCACCGGCTATTGGGATACGTGCCGGCACAGTCGCGGTTTCGTTACGGGGCGGAACGGCAGCTGTCCACCGACGCGGTCATCGTGGATGAAGCTTCGATGATCGATCTCTCGATGATGCACCAACTGGTGCAGGCGGTACCCCGCGAAGCGCGGCTCATACTGGTGGGAGACAAAGACCAGCTCGCATCGGTCGAGGCAGGGGCGGTCCTGGGCGATATCTGCCATGGGATCTCCACGGTCGGTGAACCCAAGCCTCCGCCTGCCAATAAAAAGCCTGCCGGCCGCCCCAAACCGGAGCGCACCTGTGCGCTGGATCAACACATCCAAGTGCTGACGCGAAGCTACCGTTTCGATGCACGCAGTGGCTTGGGGCCTCTCAGCCGGGCGATAAACGAGGGAGATGCACAAGGGGTCGTCCAACTGCTCTCCGGGAAGGGATCGACGGCGCTTTGCATGGTGCCGCTTTCGGATTCACGCGCATTGGCGTCGGCCGTGGCGAAAGAGATCGCCGACAATCTGTCCGGCTATTTTGCCACCGAGGATCCGGAGGAGGCCTTTGTTCAGATGAACCGTTTCAGGATTTTGACCGTCTTGCGGCAAGGTTTATGGGGGGCGGAAGGACTCAACCAAATGGTCGAGGGCGTCCTGCGCCATCGCGGATGGATCGCCAAGGGTTTCGGACCCGGCTCGACCTGGTATCGGGGCCGGCCTGTCATGGTGACGCGCAACGATTATCATCAGGGGTTGTTCAACGGCGATATCGGCATCGTCTTTGGACCGCCGAACGGCGGTTACGATGACATGCGCGTGGTGTTTCCCGCAGCTTATGGCGGCTTTCGCAAACTGGCGCCCCACCAGTTGCCGGCGCATCAAACCGTCTATGCCATGACCATCCACAAGAGTCAGGGGTCTGAATTCGACCGCGTCATGGTGGTTCTTCCGGACCAGGATACCCCCTTGCTCACGCGCGAGTTGATCTATACCGCCGTGACCCGTGCGCGGCGCTCGGTCGTGATTCATGCCGAGCCCGAGCTCCTGCGCGCGGCCGTGTCGCGCCGGATTCAGCGCAGTTCCGGCCTGCGGGAGGCATTGTGGGGCGACGCTAATTGACGCAGCGGCCGATGGAAACGCCCTGTTTCATCTGGACGGCCAATAACTCATATTTAGCGCTGATCAGGTTGAAACCTCTTTTTGCCGTAAGCTCTTTCAGATACAAATCGGAAAGATACCAACGTCGAGTGTATCTGCCGACCTGCCTGAAGATGTCGCAGTTCCGGGCGACCATGAGATCGAACGCTTTCTTCCGCATGCCCAAGGTCTTGGGTGCCTTTTCAAAAAGGGTAAATCCGTAAACCTCTTTTTCGTATTCCGTCTTACGGTGAGACGGCGTCAGGATCTGTTGTTCGACCACAACGCCATCGGGCCGGGACAAGATATCGGCCGCCCGTTCGATCAGGAGCTTGAATAGACCGGCAAGTTGGTGCTGCCTTAATCTTCGCGGAAGTATTTGGAGGGGGACCCCTGGATTGAGATCCAGGAAACGGCGGCACTCCCTTTGGATTGTTGCGGCCCGCCAGCCGGCGATTCTCTTGACCTTACCCTGTTCATAGGGCGCGGCCGTCCTTCCCAGATATCTCTTTGGTCCTTTCCCGGCCACACTTTTCAGGAAATGCAATTCTTCCGCAACCTCCGCGTAAAGCGTATACCCGGCCTTGGGGCCGTACACGCGTTCCCGCAACCGTTGGATTTTTATCTCCCGTCCCGAGTTGAGTGCTTTTTCGGCGGCTCTTCTCATCGCCTCGACTCTTTGGAAAACATGGCGAGGGACGCTCTTCAATCGACCCGATTCGTATCGATTGAATTGCTGATGCAGGATCGCGCTGGGATGGATGCCGATCTGCTCCTGGAGGAACAACAGGTGTGGCCGGATCCGCCGATACGGTACACGCTCACGCTTGGGAATCTGCTTGAACGTTTCAATCCAATGAAGCATGGTTTTGCGATCGATGCCGTTATCCAGAAATTTTTGTTCCATCCGATGTTCCACTTCAGGGGGAACGGTCTTTATGTATCCGGTGAATACCCGGTAATCCGGTCTTTCAACATCTCTGCCGGCAAACAGATCTCGGTACAGATCCAGCTTGGTCGTGTCATCGTTCAGATACAGCCACAGCTCTACCATGTCCCTGAAATAGTCACTGGTAACCCGCAGGATCTGCGCCTCGGGTGGGGCTTCACCGAAAAGCAGACGGTAGTGCCGCTCGGTGATGGACGACACCCTGCCGTTGATGATGTTGTATGCGAGAAGATAGGGAAGTCCGAATCGCTTGGCGACAGCAGGGGCCGGTTGGCTGAAAACCGATGATGCAAATCGGCGACGAAGGTCTTCGGTCAATGCCACGCGCTGTTGGCGGTAGTGTCGCTTTTTGCTTGGATCCATGGTCGATCTCGAACGAAGCCCGACATGGTGATCGGGCTTCGTCACAACTATTTTGATTTTTTCTGCCCTGTGACTATGATGCCGAGGTCGCGCACGAACGGGATCTTTCCCCGCTGACGCGGGCCGCTTCGACATAGCACTTCTGGAACTCATCATAACTGGTGGAACAGTAATCGCATGCACGCAGTTCCTGCACCAATCGGTGACGCTCTTCCGTGCAGCAGTGACGGGCTTTTTTAGTAGCGGTTTTTGACATGGCACACCTCCTCTGGTTCACTTTGCAGTTATACCGGAAACGGTTTCGCCCAGACGGTTACATGCAACAGCAGCAATCGTCCTGCGGTTCAACAGCCGGCTCTTCGCGATCGTCCTTCTCGTCGACAACATAGCAGCAGCATAGATTGGTTCTTCCCCGGCTGTCGGTCACCCCCATGCTGCATGCCTCGTCCTGTTTTAGCTGCTCGTTCATCGATATCTCCTTTCTATGTTACGGAGCGGTGTTGCCCGCGGTTTGTCGGATATGGCGGATATGGTTGATCAGGCCGCCGGCTAAAAGTACTTCAAGTTGTCGTTGGCTCAACGCGAAACCGACCCTGAAGGCCCAGTTTCGCGTCAGGTTTTCGATGTCAAATGGCTCTCCCGCCTTCAAGCGGGCCACCAGTCCTGTCATACGCAGTTGATCGCCCTGTTCGACCCTCCGCCAATCGTCCCCATTTTCGAAAGTCAGGGGCACGATGCCGAAATTGATGAGATTCTGGGCATGAATGCGGGCAAAACTTTTGGCGATAACGGCACGCAAACCCAGATAGCGGGGCGCAAGGGCGGCATGTTCGCGGCTCGATCCCTGGCCGTAGTTGTCACCACCGATCACAAACGAACCGGTTTTCTGATACCGTATCGTCCGATCATAGTAATCGAGGTCGATCCGGCTGAAGGCAAAACGGCTGATTTCGGGGATATTGCTGCGAAATGGCAGCACCGATGCACCGGCCGGCATGATTTCGTCCGTGGAGATATTGTCCCCCATTTTGAGCAGGACAGGGCCTTCGATCCGATCGGGCAGCGCATCGAACTCAGGCAATGGTTTGATGTTGGGACCTTTTTCCAATTCCACACCCTCGCTGTTCTCCAATGGGCCGAGCAACAAGGTGGTGTTTACCGAAAGCCGCTCGGGTTCCTTGAACCGGGGGTAGGGCATGCTCAGCGTTCGGGGGTCTGTGATGACGCCGTTGAGCGCCGAAGCCGTAGCCGTTTCCGGACTGCACAGGTAGACCTGGTCTTCTATGGTGCCGGACCGGCCGGGAAAATTGCGCGGCACGGTACGAAGGCTGATCTTTCCGGTGGCCGGCGCCTGGCCCATGCCGATGCAACCATTGCAGCCGGCCTGGTGAAAGCGCGCGCCGCAATTGATCAGGTGGGCCATCAAGCCCAGTTCGATCATATTTTCGATGAGTTGGCGAGAGGTCGGATTCACGTCAAAGGAGATGTGATCCGGAATCCGGCGGCCGGCCACCATGAGGGCCGGCACGGCAAAATCGCGCAATCCCGGATTGGCCGAGGAACCGATGTACGCTTGATAGATCGGTCGGCCGATGACCTCACGAACAGGGACGACATTGCCCGGACTGCTGGGCAACGCGATCAGCGGCTCCAATGTTCCCAAATCGATGTGATCGGTCTGGTCATAGCCGGCGTCGGCATCGGCCTTGACTTCGCGCCACACCTCACCGCGTTGCTGGGTGTCGAGAAACCTGCGCACGGCGTCGTCCGAAGGAAACACCGTGGTGGTGGCGCCCAACTCGGTTCCCATGTTGGCAATGACATGACGATCCATCGCCGACAGATCGTCCAATCCCGGTCCAAAGTATTCGATGATCTTGCCTCGTCCTCCGTCCACGCCATACCGGCGCAGCATCTCCAGAATGACATCCTTGGCACTGACCCAATCAGGCAGCCGGCCTGTCAATCTGATTCCCAGCACCTCGGGCATACGTACATACATGGGTTCGCCGGCCATGACCGTCGCCACTTCAAGCCCCCCGGCGCCGAATGCCAGCATGCCCAGGGCGCCTGCCGCCGGCGTATGACTGTCTGATCCGATGAGGGTCTTGCCGGGAATACCGAAGCGCTGCATATGGACCGGATGGCTCACCCCATTGCCCGGGCGGCTGTACCATATCCCGAATTTCTGGCATGCACTGCGAAGAAACAGATGGTCGTCCGCGTTGCGGTAATCGGTCTGCAGCAGGTTGTGATCCACATATTGGGCCGACAACTCGGTTTTGACGCGCCCCACCTGCATGGCCTCGAATTCAAGCATGACCATGGTTCCCGTGGCATCCTGGGTGAGGGTCTGGTCGATGCGCAGACCGATCTCTTCTCCGGGACGCATTCGGCCGTTTACCAGATGCGATACGATCAATTTTTGGGTGACATTCATAGCCATGGGGAACTCCTCATTGATGTGAAGACCGTCAAGCGCAAAGCCCTGCCCAACGCAGCTCGTTTTTCAATGTGTTTTATATCGAAGGTGGTGAAGATGGACGTCCTTGTTTGGGAATATCTTCGGGGAGAAAATGGCACGCAGGCAGACACGGGGGGCTGGGCAGTTTTTTAATGGTGATCAGCTCATCACAGGCTCCGTCTTGTCCTGCCTGGCGCAAGACAATCAATCTGTTTTTCACAGCCCGCTTTTCTATATACCTCTTTTAAATATTCATCCAGCATCTTCATTATTTCAAAATTCGGCATCCTTGCTGCACATGTCAAGGGTTGGTGGTGTCAGGGGCTCAAGCTTCATGACGTCTGGTTCTGCTGTAATCACTCTTCGTCCAGAACGAGTTGCCAATTTCCGGATAGGCACTAGATTAATCAAATTGGATTGAGTTGATCAACATGTTCTGTTTCAAAAACAGTGTAAAGAATTGATGGATTGAAATTGAAGAAAGGAGGCGCACATGCGAATCGGTGATCGAGGTCCCATGAAGACCATTATTGATCGTGAAAAGCTGATGCGACTGAAAACCTGTTCGGCCTGCAACCGTCCGTTTAATCTTGGCGATCCGGTGGTGTTGGCCTGCGGCGCCTGGGAAGGCACGGCACGCTTGATTCATGAACATGAGGCCGTTTTCGATGCGTCAACCGGCGGTTACGTCGAAAGAAAGTGCTACGCCGCCCGATCAGGCCAAATATAAGTTGGTGCCCATCCACAAATGACCAATTGGCCCGATATAGGCGTTGCGCGAAAAATTTAATCCTCGGAATATCGACTATATGCCTGCGGTTAAATTTTTCGCGCGCCTTGATCTCGACCCAATCTGCCTATTTGTGGACGGACACAAGTCAGCGCGACATTCCCGTCAGAAGCGTCTGAATCGGCCGATGAAACGGCAAATAAGGAAATGCCATGATTTCGCTGGAGACCATCACCCAAGCCGCCCAACTGATTCGACACTTCACGGTCAAAACACCGCTTGTCTATTCCGCGACGCTCAGCCGCCGCTTCGATGCCCAGATCTACCTGAAGCTCGAAAACCTGCAAAAAACCGGATCCTTCAAGGTGCGGGGGGCTGGATATAAACTTATCCTGGGGCGACGAGAAGGTTTCATTTCCTCCAAGGGGGTAGTGGCCGCGTCCGCCGGTAACCACGCCCAGGGCGTTGCGCTGGCCGCGCGGGAGGCCGGACTGCCGGCCGCCATTGTGATGCCCAAATGGGCGTCGATCAGCAAGCAGGAGGCAACGCGCAACTACGGCGGTCGGGTTATCGTGCACGGCGCCACCATGGAAGAGAGCCTCAGGCATGCCGAGGGAATGGTTGCGAGCGGGATGACCTTGATCCATCCCTTCGATGACCCGGATATTATCGCCGGCCAAGGTACTGTTGCGCTCGAGATCATGGCCGATCTGCCTGAAGTCGATACCATTCTCGTGCCGGTGGGGGGTGGGGGGCTGATCGCAGGTATCGCCAGCGCCGCGAAATCGATACGACCCGGCGTGAGGATCATCGGCGTGGAATCGGCCGCATGCCCTTGTGCCCAGGTCTCGATGCGCACCGGCAAGCGGGTGCTTTTGCAGGCCAAGTCCTCCATTGCAGACGGGATCAGCGTGAACCAGCTCGGCGAGGCGCCTTTCGCGATCATTCAAGATCGGGTGGACGACGTAATGACGGTCGAGGAGGGCTATATCGCCGCGGCCATCCAGATGCTACTCGAACGAAAAAAAATATTGGCTGAAGGTGCCGGTGCGGTTCCCCTGGCCGCCTTGCTGAACAAAACGGTACGGCCGCACCAGGGCGAAAAGATGGTGCTCGTCATATCGGGCGGAAACGTGGATACCCCGTTGCTCGGTCGCATCATCCAGCAGGGGTTATTGAAGAACGCCAGGATCATGCGGGTTCGCCTGACATTGAGCGACAAACCGGGCACATTGGCCCAATTGCTTCAGAAGATCGCCGAACTCGAAGCCAACATTCTGCACATCCACCATGATCGCAGTGTCGCGCATCGTTCCATAGACGAAACCAGCGTCGAATTGGAACTCGAAACGCGCAACGCCGAACATATTCGTGCGATTACCGCCGCACTCGACCAGGCCGGATACCGGATAGAGCCGGTTGCCGGTCAACTCTCCACATAGTCGGTGACCGTTTCACCTGCAGATTCCATCGATGACCTCATCAAAGCGAGTCGCTGCAGGGACACGTTTTCAGCGGCGTCGTCAAGATTCGGCTTCGCATTTCCGACACCAGCGCTCGTGGTACCAGTTGGCCAACGTCGGTGCCTTCTGAAACAAGTAAACCCCCATGAAGGCCGTGACCAGGATGTAGATGCCGCTCAACAACTTGAGTTGAGGCGCGGCCAGGCTGGCGATAATGGCGGAAAACTCCCCCCGATGAATCAGTGAAAAGGAGGCCCGGATGGACACCTTCGGGCTGAGGCCATACAGGCGGCCGCCGGCGTACCCTGTGATTATTTTGCCGATGGCCGCCCAGACGATCAGCGCCACCAGAAGCGGCATCAGGGGGATACCTTCGCCCAGGCTGATAGTGGTGCCAAACCAAAAAAAGAAAAAGGGCAGGGTGATATCCCGAATAGGAAGCACGAGGTGCTCGAGTTCTGTCGAACGGCCGGTTTCGGAGAGCATCATCCCGGCCAGAAACGCCCCCAGTATCTCGGAAAGGCCCAACGCGATGGCAAGCCCGGCGTAAGACAGGGCGACGCCTGCCGTCATGAGGGTCATGAAATCCTTTTGCAGGTGCCGGATCACGAAATCGTTGAGCCGCTTGAAACCGAAATGTCCCAGGAAGATGGCGCCGGCTGCCAGGAGGACGATTTTGAAGAGAAGAAGGGCACCGAAATGCGGGGAAAGCGTCTCTCCCTGTCCCATGGCGGCGATGAAGGAAACGAGGATGGGCGCGACCAGATCCTCGAAAATCAGTATGGCCAGGATGAATTCCGCTTCCGGGTTGGCCAGTCGCTTTTGTTCCTGAAGCATTTTGGCCGAGATGGAAGAGCTGGTGGCATAAGCGACCGAGCCGATGACCAATGCGGCCGGGAACGCCAATCCAAATAGCCATGCCAGGGCGGTGGCGCCGCCGAGGTTCAGCACGACATCCATCAAGCCCGAAGGCCAAATTTTTTTGGAGATCGCGACCATCCGGCCCAACGGGAATTCCATTCCCAGAATAAAGAAGAGAATGACGATGCCAATTTCGGCCACAGTATGAATGGCGCTGCTATCTACGAAACGCGACGAAACCCCGACGCCCAGGATGATATAGACCAGCACCGAAGGCAGGCGTAGTTTTTGCGACGCGAAGCTGACCGCGAAAAAGACGCACAGGATCAATCCGGCCAATAATAGAAAGGGGACATTGTCCACTTGACCGCTCCTTTACCCCTGACAGAGATCTTGCAGTGATTTGACCTGTTCGCGTTTGCCAATGGCCATGAGGGTGTCCCCCGGGCGGATCACCTCGCTCACGTCCGGGCTGCCCATGATTTGCCCTTCGCGCTGGATACCAATAATGGTGCATCCGGTCAGGGAGCGAATGCGCGCTTCGTCGATGCGTTTGTTGGCGATGGTGCACTGCGGCTTCACTTTGATCCACTCCAGGCGCACATTGCGAAGGAAAAGTTCCATGCGGTCGTCGGCGATCGGCTGGTAATCCACGCCGAGCATGATTGCTCCGATCTGACGTGCCTCCTCGTCATTGAGTTGAAAGTTGTATTCGGCCTCATCGTCGTCCGGATGCTTGAAGTGGAAAAATTCACGCATCCCCTGTTGATGGATGATCAGAACAAAATGGCCGCTGTGAGATGTGTCAAAGGCATACTTTTTACCGATCCCTGGCAGATCGCTGACTTTGATTTCCATTTTTGCGCTCCTTGATGTCGATGACATTGGATTTTTTGAGAGGTATATATCGCAGGTTCGTCTGTCTGGTGCAACCCGATTTTAATGCATTTTGTATGGTTTATGGGCTGTTTTCCTGTGGGGAGAGAAACTCCTCTTCTTCCTTCTTTAAAATGAGCAGTATGTCAACTCACATGGCCAAAGAAATGCCGCCATTTTTTCCAAAAATGTTAGTCTGCCATCGTTGTTTTGAAACTGGTCAGGGTTTTAAAATTTTCAGATTATCCGAGCTTTTTAGAAATTTGTGCTTATGTTAAAAACTATGGGCTGTCTCTAAAGATCACAAGGAGAAATTTTATGAAACAAAGATACACCATATCTAAAGAGGGTTTGGACAATGATCTGATAATAAGGGAATATGCCGTCATCGGCAAAGCCCCCAATCAAACATACGGGTCTACACCATTGCAGGATGAATATGCCTTGCTCTATCAGGAGAATTACAAAGGCAAGGAGATCGAACCTTGGACTTCAAAAGGAATCAATGAGCTTATCACAGCGTTGCGCACTGATAATTTGTTTCCCATTGGAGTTTTGGCCAATAAAATCGCGGAATCGGTAATGGGCCTCTACCGCTCTTCCGAGGACGGTTCGACGGAATTGCTTTTTGACGATATAGAGATGTTCGACTGCAATTGATACAGGAATTTGATGTTGGCCAATTCGTATAAGAATAGAAAGGCGGCATCGCGCCTTTGCCGATATATGTCTGCATCGGCTCACCTCAACCAGGAAGGGAAGAAAAATGGGAGATGATTTTAAATTCGAAGTTGGTTCGACTTATAAGAATATGAAAGGCGCCTACGAGGTCGTTTCCATACATAAGGATACGATGGTCATTCGTTGGGATGACGATCAACGAATCACCACGAGCGTGGACCTGCAAAAACGAATCCTTGAAAGAATGCGTTACGACAATGATTTGCAGCAACGAAAGAATGAAGGAAAGAAGCATAAGAAATAGATGGGACCCACGTTGATGTTGCTATCCTCCGCTACCTAATCCTGCCTTTAACACACAAGCCTGGATGTTCGGCAATGGTGAACAAAACCGATGGTCTTGTTCGGTAATACGAAAGGCGGGACATTACAATTTTATTCTTTTAAACTCCTTGACAGTATGCCTGGGCTAAGCTGTCAAAATAAAAAGATCTTATCCTCACGGGGCACTCTTTGCCGCCATTACAATTAGATCCATTCATTCCGCGCATTTTATAATGGCGACAATACGGTAAGCTATCACTATAGGAAGAATAAAAAGACGGCGGGGGATTCTGCTGTAAGCAATTTCCGAATACGTTACGCTGAGGCAGTCTTTCTTTTTTCTCAACCTTTATTGTACTGGTATCCCTTTTTTCTTCGGTAGAGGATCTCCTCGGGCATGCTTCTCTGCGAGTGCTATCTGCGGACCGATCCCTCTACCCATGAGAAAGGAGTAGATCTCATGTGGGAGTCGGTTTTCTTTATCCTTACCAAGACCATCGCGGCACTGGAAGCGCACGACAACCAGATCCCGTGCATCCTGGGCGCGCGGATCCGCAAGGTCGAGGTGATCAGAGATCGTGTCCTTTCACATCCGGGTAGCCATGCCGCCGACGATACAGCAGGTGTGAACAGGCGTCAAAAAACCTTAAAGGGTAGTGCCAACAGCTTTTTTGTGCCTTGTAGCTATTTGAAATCAAAACTAATTTAAAATTGCACGGTTGAACTTCAGTCAAAAATAATAGGAAAGAAGGACTTTGAGTGGAAAAGAGACATCTCACCAAAGAAGCGTGCTTGACAGCAATTAGTATGTAAGCTATTTAAAAATATACAATATTTCCAACTGTAGACGCGTTCGGTAGCTGAATTGCGAACCTCTCCCGTTGCGAGTCTCTCCTATACTCCATTTGCACCCGGTATTTCCAGGCGATTTGGGTGGACACGATATTCCTTAATTGATGGCACCGTAAAAAGTCGCTGTCGGACGGCGCCGTAAAAAGTTCAAGATCAAGGCGTGCGAAATTCCGTGTCCTGAGGCGTACTTGTCGTACGCCGCAAGGACGACGGGATGAGCACAATGCAGATATTGGGCTTTTTACGGTGGCGTCTTTATCGAAAAGGGTGGCATCTATGAGTGCACCCACGGTCACCGATGCTCCGGCCCCTGGCGGACGGCGCATCCATATCACTGGATGGCTCATCGGCATGTGCCTGGCACTGTTCGTCAACGCCACATACCTCGCCCTCGGCCAATCCCCCCGCAATGATCCGCTTAAACCGGCGACGCTCAAAACTAAAATAATGTTGCCCTATGAAGAGAACGCATTCATGCGCTTGCCGGCAATATCCGGCAATCTGAACGATCTTCTCGTCACACCGAAAAATGGACACATCTGGGGGGTCGGCAGCGGCGGTTTGATCATCGTCAGCCGCGACAACGGACAATCGTGGGAGCGGAAAACCTCACCGATTTCCGTTCAAAGGCGAGTTCCAAGCGTCCCCAGTGCCCCTAGCCTCACCGCGCCAAGCTCCATGAAGCTATCTGGATCGTTGCGAAATCGGGTCGAGTTGGGCATCCGAAGCGCCAATGCGGCCAGCCAGGAGCAATTTACACGAGACACCCCGAACCAGTCCAAGGACATACGCCAGCAGGCACCGGCGGAAAAAGTGCCCGAAAGAAAGATAGACCCACGACTACAGAAGGTTGCTCCGGAAGAAATCCCAATCGCGCTTGTCGAATCACCGCCTGATTTTTCATCCGTGTTCTTCGTCGATGACTCTTTCGGGTGGATTGTCGGATCGGGCGGCTTGATTATGTGGACCGGCGACGGCGGAAATAGTTGGCGGGTACAACCCAGCGGCAGCGACCGTGATCTTTCGGCCATTTATTTTATAGACCGCAACCGGGGTTGGGCCTGCGGTTCGAACGGCACGATCCTGTCGACCGAAGATGGCGGGGCGAATTGGAAAGGGCAGCGTAGTACCACCTCTGTCTTCCTGGGCTCGGTATCTTTTGCGGACCGTGAACGGGGCTGGGCGTGCGGGAATGATGGCCTCATATTGTCGACCATCGACGGCGGTGTATATTGGAAGCCGCAACGCAGTCCCACGACGAGCAATTTGGCGGCCATCCATTTTGCCGATCCCAAAAATGGTTGGGCGTGTGGAGCTGGGGGCACGTTACTGTCGACAACCGATGGCGGCGCGACCTGGCGAGCCCAGAATAGCGGTACATCCTTTGATCTGAACGCCGTTCATTTCGCAGATCGCAATCTCGGTTGGATTTGCGGCACCGGCGGTACGATATTGATGACCCCCGATGGCGGCAGGAACTGGCAACCTCAGACCAACGGGACATCTCCTGCCCTGAGAGGTATCCATTTTACAGGCAGCAAAAGCGGTTGGGCGTGTGGAGCCGGTGGCACGATTCTGTCGACGACCGACGGCGGTGCGACCTGGCAGGCGCGGAGCAGAAGTCAGCATCTCATTCTGACATCCATACATTTCGCAGACCTCGATCATGGCTGGGCCGGCGGCACCTTTGGTAATGTCGTGTCGACAACCGATGGCGGTGCAAGCTGGCAGGTGCAGTCGAGCGGGACGCGGGACTTTCTATTCTCGATCCGTTTTTCGGACCGACGGCATGGCTGGGCCTACGGGTACGATGGTACCCTTTTGTCGACGACCGACGGTGGTGCAAACTGGCGGACGCAAGTTAATACCTTGCCTAATGGTTTGGTTTCGATCCATTTTCCAAATCGGCAGGAAGGCTGGGCGTGTGGGAGGAACGGCACGATTCTGTCGACGACTGATAGTGGTGCGAGCTGGCAGACGCAGGTCAGCGGGACATCCGTCGACCTGACATCGATCCATTTCATTGATCGCGAGTACGGCTGGGCGTGTGGGGCAAACGGAACGATTCTGTCTACGCGCGATGGTGGTGCGAGCTGGGAAGCACAGGTGAGCGGGCAATCTTTCGGCCTTTCATCCATCCATTTTGTTGACCGCGAGTACGGCTGGGCGTGTGGATCAGGCAGTCCGATCCTGTCGACGCGCAACGGTGGTACCAGCTGGCAGACGCAGTTCAGCAGAGAATCTCTCGACCTTTCATCGATCCATTTTATAGACCGCGACCGTGGGTGGAGTTGTGGATCAAAAGGTACGATCCTGTCGACGGTCGACGGAGGAGTGAATTGGCGGATTCAGGATGGCGGCACATCCGCCGGCCTGTACCGCATATACTTTAAAGATCGCGACCGCGGATGGGCCTGCGGCACAGGCGGTACGATACTGTCCACCACGGACGGCGGGCAGACCTGGCGGCTGCCCAACTATCGGCGCCTGCCCGCGCCTTGGTATTGGAGTCTCTGTTTGGCTTTGATCCTGGTATCCCTGTTTGTGGTGCAGCGGAGGGGTCAGCCGGAACAGGGGAGCGAGACGGTGGCGGACCTGCTCGCCTCCGATCGGCCTCTGGTGGCCGGGGATCCCGATCCGTTGAATCTGAAAAATATCTCATCGGGACTGGCGCGTTTCATCGCCAACCGCAACACAGACCCCCCTCTGACCATTGCGGTGACCGGCGAATGGGGCACGGGTAAATCCTCTCTGATGAACCTTCTTTATCATGACTTGAAGCAGCGCCACTTCCAGCCGGTCTGGTTCAATGCCTGGCATCACCAGAAGGGAGAGCAATTGTTGGCCTCTCTGTATGCCCACATTCGCAATCAGGCGGTGCCGCCCCTGTGGCATCCCAGCGGTGTCATTTTCCGGCTGCGTCTTCTGTTCCGACGGGGACGGCGCAACCGTCTCGCCTTCGGCGCTCTGGCTTTTTTACTGTTTGCAGCATATCCGTTTCTGCAAGATGTGGTACTGGCGATCGTCGGCGGTATAGGCGCACTGGTGAGTGCCCTGGTGGCAGAGGACTCGGCGCGAATCCGGCAGCTTTTTTCGATCGGTGAATGGGTGTCGGTGATTCCAGACAACTGGATCGGTGCGCTGCTCGCTTCGCCGGCGGTCGCCGCAGTGTTGAAGGGTATACGCGCCTTCGGTCTTTCTCCTCAGCGCCTGATCGCCTTCGATTCGTCCGAGAGCGGTAAAAAGAGCGGTCTGGATCCAGGGGCGCGGTCACGTTTTGCCCAGGAGTTTCAGGATGTGGCGGCCAGTCTGGACCTGGGGGCCATGGTGATCTTTATCGATGATCTGGACCGATGCAGCAAGGAAAACGTGGTCGAGATACTGGAGACCATCAATTTTCTGGCAGTCTCCGGACGGTGTTTCATTATTTTGGGCATGGCTCGCCAGTGGGTGGAGACCTGCGTGGCCCTTCAATTCAAGGAGTTGGCTGAAGAGACGGGAAACGAACAGGGTGGCAGCGGGGACGGCTTCGTCCACCGCAGGCAGTTTGCCCGACAGTACCTGGAAAAACTGATCAACATCGAAGTGCCTGTGCCGCTTCCCCCACCGGATGCCACCCGGGCTCTACTGACACCTCCAATTAAAGCTCTGGGTTCACCGATGGCCCGCTTTTTGTCCACCCTCGGCAAGGGATCGAAAAAATACGCGCCGGTGATCTGCCTGGCGGTGTTGGCCCTGTTGGCGGTGGGGCTTCAGGATCTGCTCGTTCCTATGACGCCCTCTGAAAAACCCCCGACGCAAGAGGAGCTGCTGGTACTACCGGCGCATACGCAACAGGGAGAGCTGGTTCTGGAAGAGGGGCGCATTCGAATTCCCCTGAATGAGAACACAGACATGCCGGGTGTGCCCGATGGCCGGCCACTGGAGCTCGTGCTCAAGGGAACGCCCCGGGTGCTTGAAGAAGGCCTTGCCATCGGCAAAATCGGCAAGGACGATCGCACCGCCGAACTGGTGTTGCGGTATCGACCTCAAGATGTTCCCAAAACAACCCTCTCCCCAGCCAGGGGCGAACAACCGTTGGGTCAGCCGCCGAAAGAGAGAAAAATAGATGCCGCGGATTTCATGCCGGGAGCCGAGGACAACAGTCAGACCGGTCAATGGATGGCCTTGTTGGCCGGTATCGGGTTGCTGGCCATCGGTACGCTCTACATGGTGCAGCGGCCCCAGCGCTTCACCGCAGACTCAAAGAACTTCCGCGATGCCCTGGCGATCTGGCATCCCTGGATTGTTCTGGTTCGACGCACGCCGCGCACCATTAAACGCTTTCTCAACCGGTTGCGCTATGTGGCCATGCGGTTGAAATTCGAACCGAAGCGGCTCAGCTTGTGGGATAGCATGAAATCCAAGGTTCTCAGGAAGAGACCAACCCAACTCGGGCCGGTTTCTGTCGAGGGAGTTCCGGAACCGGTACTGGTGGCACTTGGCGCCATCTACCATGTCCAACCCGCCTGGTTGAGGGATGCCGATATTCTTCGGGAAATTTTTTCATCGGATCGCGAGAAGTTGATCCGTCGATTGAAAACCACCTTCCCGGAGCTGACGGACCGATCCGGCGAGCTGCACGGAACCATCGACGCATTGTCCGCGGCCATCAACGAATTTCAAGATACCTTCGGGCAGGATGTGGAGATCCTGATTCAGTATCGGGATTCGTTTCTGTCGGTGTTGGCCGAAACAGGGATGTGAGAAGATTGCCGAATCTATGAGGTTCGACGGCTGTATGGATTCGTTTAGCAGACCAGGCCGGCGGCGGTTAAGCCGCAGGCCTGTTCGCGTTATGGATGCCTTATGAAAGATGCTCTTTGAGAATGCCCAGCATGCGGCGCAGAGGCTCGGCGGCTCCCCAGAGCAACTGGTCTCCTACGGTGAAGGCGGTCAGGTATTGGGGGCCTATATTCAATTTCCGGATGCGGCCCACCGGTACCTCCAGTCTGCCCGAGACTCTGGCCGGCGTCAGTTCGCGCAGGGTGATCTCTTTTTGGTTCGGAACCACCCGCACCCAGGCGTTGTGTTCGGCCAGCATCGCCTCGATTTCATCCAGAGGGACATCCCTGGTCAGCTTGATCGTGAGGGCTTGGCTGTGACAGCGCATGGCGCCGATCCTGACACAGAGGCCGTCGATGGGAACAGGGGTGTTTTCACGGCCCAGAATCTTATTCGTCTCGGCCATGCCCTTCCACTCTTCACGCGTCTGCCCGTTTTCCATGGGGCGGTCGATCCAGGGAATCAGGCAGCCGGCCAGCGGCGCGCCGAAATTTTCAGTGGGGAAATCTTCTCGGCGCAGCGTTTCCGACACATTCCGATCGATTTCGAGGATGGCGGATGCCGGGTCTGAGATTAAATCGCAGGCATGTTGACCGATCACCTGCATCTGGCAAACCAGTTCGCGCATGTTCTGGGCGCCCGCACCCGAGGCCGCCTGGTAGGTCATCGAGGTCATCCATTCGACCAGGTTGTTGGCAAATAGACCGCCGAGCCCCATCAGCATCAGGGAGACGGTACAATTGCCGCCGATGAAGTCTTTGACCCCGGCGGCGAGTGCCTCCTTGATGACGTGGAGGTTGACGGGGTCGAGGATGATCACGCTGTTTTTTTCCATCCGCAAGGTCGAGGCCGCGTCGATCCAGTATCCATTCCATCCACTCTGGCGCAATTTGGGATAGGATGCCTGGGTATAATTCCCGCCCTGGCACGACACGATGATATCCATCTGCTTGAGGCGTTCAATATCGTTTGCATCTTCCACGGGACCGGTTTCATGACCGATCCAAGGGCCCGGTTGTCCGGCCTGTGAAGTGGAAAAGAAAACAAAGTTAAAATTTGCAAAATCATTTTCGCTTCGCATGCGCTCCATGAGCACCGAACCGACCATTCCGCGCCAGCCGACAAATCCGACCGTTAGCATGGTGTTTCTCCTTTTTTAGAGCGATTCATTGTAAACCCACTTCATTAGGGTGACTCCTTAAAATTGTCAAGATGATTGTCGGCCAAAAGCGCATGAATTTCTTGGTATTCCCGCCAGTTCTTGTCGGAAAGGGTGACCCTGTGCTATGTCGATGCCATCATCGCCGAAGAGACGCGATGCTTTTTTCGGCGACATGGGAGATAGGAGAGATGGAAACGCCAACTGAGCTGAAAGAGGTCGTCATACCGCCCGAGCGCGCCGTGTTCTGGATGGATCGATTCGGTCGATGGTGCAATGAAAGTGGCCGGTTCAGACATAAAAAGTTGATCGACTACTTCAATTCCTCGATCCGCAGGGATGGACACGGATACTTCGTCGAGCAAATCAGGGAAACGGTTCGCGAGAAGGTCTATTTTCTCTATGAGGACACCCCCCTGTTTGTCGTCGATGTGAGTCTGGGACCGCCGATTGATTTCTTGCTCAATACGGGAGAGCGGTTGCCGTTGATTCCGGATCGGCTCTTTGTCCACGGTGACGATCTGTACATGGAGAGGGAGGCAGAGCGGATCAAATTTACCGATCGGGTTCTGCTCAAAATTGCGGGTCTCATCGATTTCGATGGCCGGCACTATGCCATTTCCGTCGATGGGCGCTGGCATACCCTGGCTGAAAGATAACCGCTTATTCTTGACATTCTATCCGGGGACGGTCTGGAACCGGATCGCCAGCGGTGAGTCTTTCGGTATCTGCTGTCCCAGCGCAATCACGCCCATTTCCGGAAGGGGCATCTCATCTCGCCGGACGGTCGCTGTCTGACCGTCCGATTTCAGCACATAGGTCCCGTTGGTGCTCTCATCGATCAGGATGAAGTTCTCTTTGCGCAATTCGACTCTCGCATGCAGTCTGGATACACTGGGATCGTTAATCACGATCGTATTGATCTTGTCTCGTCCGAGGGTAACTACCGGGCAAGATGAGTCGACGCAGACCCGCTGGCCTTCGCTGGTCAACACCAACCTGGCACGTTGAACCGTTTGACATGCCTGTGGTTGACCACCGACGGTGGTGATCATGGTCAGTTCTTCGGGACGACCCCATGACAACTCGTAAATATCGACAGGCCGCCATTTGCCTTTAATCCGGGCTTGATCCACGAGCCTTGCACAGGATAGATGAACCCCTGTAAAAAGCTTTATGGTGTAACCCGAGGTGATGATTTGACCTGCCTTGGCCTGATCCACCATGCGCGCGGCCATGTTGACGGCATCGCCGAATACGTCGTCCGATTGGCGGACGATCGGGCCGTGATGCATGCCGATGCGCAGTTGAATGTGTTCGGCCGACATTTGCGGATCGGCGGATATCTGCTCCTGCATGTGCGTGGCGGCCGAAGCCGCTTGATCCGGCGTGTCAAAGGTGCACATCACCTCATCGCCGATAGTTTTGATCACCGTACCTTTTTTTTCTCTTGTGAGGGCGGCCAGTTTGTCCATGCAGGTGGTCACCAATAGGCGTGCACGCTCGTCTCCAAGCTTTTCATACAGGCGTGTGCTTCCGGCGATATCTGCGAACAGGATGGTTTGATAGATTTTTTCAGAGGATAGCAGCATGTGATGTCATGATTTCGATTGAATTGATGGCTCATCGGCTTCGCTACAAAATAGTGGTTGATAGATCGCATGCAGAGCGGAATGATGTCAAGTTGAAGCGAACCGATCGACGACGGGGAAATCGTTTTTACCTTGCCAGAGGGGCAAATGGCGGTTTATCAGATCCTTTTTAGAATGCTTTTAAGGGGGGCAAGGCGTGATTCGAAAAATTGTATCGGCCGGTCAGACCGGCGTTGAGCTGGCGGCTTTGGATATTGCTATCAAGCTGGGTATTGCGCATGGTGGTTGGACATCGAGGGGTCGACACAACGAGGATGGACGGCTTCCTGAAATGTACCGGCTCGAAGAGACATCGATCCTGGGATTTCAGGAGGCTTTGCGGAAAAATGTGTCTGAATCGGACGGCACGTTAGTGATTTCCAGGGGAAAGAGTACCCCCCATACGAAAGAGGCCGTGCGGACGACACTCGAACTTGAACGGCAGCTGCTTCATGTCGATCTATCCCAGCATCCTCTGTTCGAGGCCGCTTCGCTTGTCAGTTCATGGATGGCCCAAAAGCACATCAAAATCGTCCATGTGACCGGTCTGCTGTCGAGCGAAGATCCCGCCATTTATGATCAAACCCGAAAGATATTAGAAACAGCGTTTTATCTTGGATTTATTAAATCAGATGTTCAACAAACTATGCGCGGTCCCGATGTGAGTTCCGCCCCTGGTGTGGAAAGCTTGCCGCATACTGTATCTGACGCCGTCAAAGCTCTTAAGACGACCCTTACCCTGAAAGACCGAACCCTTTTGGCGAACATGCAATTGGATGAATTGGATCACCTTCGTTCGGGCTTGGGAGAATATATCAAGCAGCACTTTGGCTTGTATGCCGGAAACCAGTCGCTTTTGGAATCATGCGCGCAGCATGCCGGCCTGATTCGACCGCTGCCAGACGAGGCATGCGCGGTGATCCTGCGGGCATTATGGGAGGATCTCGGTCGGAGTCACAAGCTCAGAGTCGTTAAGTAGCGCCCATCCACAAATGGCCAATTGGCCCGATATCGGCGTTGCGCAAAAAATTTAATCCTCGGAATATCAACCATATGCCTGCGGTTAAATTTTTCGCGCGCCTTGATCTCGACCCAATTTGCCTTTTTGTGGACGGACGCTAAGTAGTGCCATTCGCCTCCTCGAAGGACACTGAGTAGAATGGCTCAGAGTAGAATGCCAGAATTGACTTGCATCGGAATTGCTGCTATTGGCCACAAGGTTTTTGCTGCCCAAAGGAGAGATCAATGGCTGAAGTGGTTCCGTTCCAAGGTGTCCGGTACAATCCTGAGTTGATTCATGAAATGGCAGATGTGGTCGCGCCTCCCTACGATGTGATTTCACCGCAAGAGCAAGATGGGTTTCATCAGCGTCACCCCAACAATGTCATCCGCCTCATTCTGGGACAAAAGTTCCCCTCGGACAGCGTACACGAGAATGTCCACCTTCGGGCAGGCCGTTTTTTCGAAGCGTGGCGGTCCGAAAATATCTTGATTCAAGATTCCACATCGGCCTTTTACCTGACGACGGTGTCGTTTTCTTGGCAGGGCGAACAGTACAGACGTTCGGCGATCGTCGCCCGTGTGAAACTGGAACCGTTTGACAAAGGAATCATACTGCCGCATGAGCGGACGTTTTCCAAGGTCAAGTCCGAAAGGCTGCAACTGATGAAGTGTTGCCACGCCAATTTCAGTCCGATCTTCAGTCTTTTTTCAGATGGGGAGGATGACCTGTCGGCACTGTACAGGCTTGCCGATACGACCGTTCCTGAAGTGGACCTGGTCGACGATAAAGGCCACCGCCACTGTCTCTGGCCCATTTCAGACCCGCACATGATCCATCGGATCACCAGTTTTTTTCAGCACAAGATCATCTACATCGCCGATGGCCACCATCGATATGAAACGGCACTGAATTACCGCGATTGGGTGAAGGAAACCGATCCGTCCTACTCCCCTGATCATCCGGCCAATTTTGTCATGATGAGTTTGAGCAGCATTGAAGATCCAGGGATGATCATACTGCCTGCGCATCGGCTTCTCAAACAGGTTTCGGACCAGGAATTCGCCAGGCTGATGAACGGGATAACGGACTATTTCGATATTTTGTCATTTGACACGAGTGGCGGCATGGAGGCCGCACTTTCTGAATTCAGCGCTTCGCTGGCCGCACATTCGGATCGAAAGGCGATCGGATTCTTTTCCAGGGACAAGTCGCTCCTGCAGGTCATGACCCTGAAAGAGGGCGTGATGGCCAGGTTGTTAGGCGAAAAGATACCTGCCGCCCTGAGGGATTTGGATGTGACCGTATTGACGCAGCTGATCATGGTGCATGTGATGGGGTTTGACCAGGCCCGGCTCGACGATGAAACCAAGATCTCCTATCGCACCACGATATCGGATGCGGTGGCGGCCGCCATGGAAGGGGAGGCGGACCTGGCATTCATTTTGAATCCCACCAAAATCGATCAGGTGCGCCGGGTCGCCGAAAACGGACTGATCATGCCGAGAAAATCGACCTATTTTTTTCCGAAAGTGATTAGTGGGTTGGTGTTCAACCTGCTCCGGTAGTGTCCATTCACAGACGGCATCTTGCGCTCCATCTCTGCGTTCTCCCATTTTTGAGATCCTCGACGTAGAATGACTACGGCTGCGGTTTCAAAAATGGTGCGGCCTTGATCTGAACCCCAATCTACCATCTGTGAATGGACACCTGGCTTTTCCATTTTTTTATTTTCTGTTTGGGGTGCGGGCGGCCATGGCTCGATTTTCGGCCGCGAGTTCGGTCAGCAACGCCCCAAGGGTCCATCCCTCCGAGGTGGGGGTCAAGGTGGCCCACAAGGATTTTTGCATGCCGGCCTGGCGGCAACCCGACATCAACCGGTGGAGTTCATTTTCCGCCACACCTGCTAAAATTATGGCTCGCGGCAATTCCGACGGGATGCCTTCGCCGCTGCCGTCCGATCTCTGCATGAGCTCGGCCAATCTCGTTTCGCTGTCCTGTTCTCCTGTCCATACCAGGGGTATGCTTTTCAGTCCCAGCATATCCAACAACATTTTAAACTTGGATTGTGCGTCGATCGGGAATCCACACAGCAACAGCTTGCGTGGTCCGTACAGGCATTTGTCGGATCGTCCGATTTTCTCGAAACTTGCGTCGGTCATGAGGCTTTCCCCTTTTCACTGATTTACGGCTGTCTCAATCTTTGACCATTGCGATCGGTTTTTAATGGCAATGCATATGCCATCATGCTCAGGTGAATGGGTTGGTAAAAATGCCCACAGATTCACCGATTGAAAGCGCGGATCTTTGTGCATGACCCGGTTGAATGGATCCGCATCCTTGAAACCGGTATTGTCCACCACGAGAAGACCACCGGGTGCCAGCAGGCGATGGCATTCGGGAAGTGTCCGCACATAGTCTGCCTTTTCGATGTCCATAAAAATCATATCCACCGGTCCCTCCAGCGCAGGCAAAGTCTCAAGTACATTGGCGCAGATTACGTCAACGACATGATCCAACCCGGCGTTTTGAATGTTGTTGCGGGCACGTTGGGCCAACGCTTCGTTCATTTCCAGCGACAGGACCCGGCCATTTTGGGTATGGCACGCCTCTGCCAAAAATAGCGTCGAATAGCCGGTGGCCGTGCCCAATTCGAGGATGTTTCTGGCGTTCTTCAAGCGAGCCAGCAAATAGAGCAGGCGGCCGACTACAGGCCCGACGATGGGGATTTGCTCCTCTTGGGCTTCGGTTTCCAGATGAAGGAATATGTCGGGCCGTCGCGGTATCCATTGTCTGAAGTAATCGAGAGGGGACGCTATCATGGTGTTCATTTGTCACGACTCCTTGGCTTCAGGCGGTCGTTTGCGTGAACGGCTGCTATGTTTTTGCCATTGTTAAGAAATGTGGTTTTATCTTAGGACATGAAAAGGGGAATGGCAATATCCCTTACGGTCCCTGGCGCAGGCGCTCTCAAGTGATGTCAAAAAAAGATCCCGCCACCGCCTCGACAATCCCCGTTTGCTGATGCTATTTTCCCATTTTCGAGTTGGTTGTCATTCTCGTAATAGAGCGATTCATCCCAAGGGGGTCCAGTGCCTGAATTACCTGAAGTCCAGACCATCGTAAACGATTTGATCGGAGCGGGGATTGTTGGACAGAAGATCATCGATGTCAGCGTGTTTTGGCCGGCTACGATCGCGATGCCGTCCCAGTCGGATTTCGTAAGGCAACTACGCGGGCAACCGATCAATGCCGTTTATCGCCGCGGAAAATTCATTGTTTTTCAACTGACAGGTCCTCGGATACTTGCCGTTCATCTGAGAATGACCGGTCGATTTTTCCTGGCCGAGGGGCGGGCCCTTCGACTCCCGCATGTGCACGTGGTCATGACACTTTGTGGTGGCCGAATCCTCTGTTTCCATGACACCAGAAAATTCGGTCGTTTTTATTTGATCGATGACCCGGAACAGTTCTTGGGTGCGCTGGGCTCTGAACCGTTATCGCGTGGATTTACCGCTCAAAAACTGGCCGATGCTCTTGCCGGTCGCAAGCGGCAGATCAAACCGTTGCTCCTGGATCAAACCTTCATTGCGGGGCTGGGGAATATTTATGTCGACGAGGCCTTGTGGGCGGCCGGGATTCACCCCCTGCGCAGGTCGGACGCATTGACGATGCCGGAGGTTCGCGACCTGCACGCAGCCATTCGCCGGGTATTGCGGCAGGGACTGAAAAACAGGGGGACGACACTGGGGAGCGGACAGGGTAATTTTGCTTCCTTGGGCACGGCTCGGGGTGCCAACGCAAGGCTGCTTAAGGTGTTTCGCAGGACAGGACAACCCTGCCACCGATGCGGGCAGGCGGTGGAGCGCATCATCGTGGGGCAACGCAGTACGCATCTGTGTAAGGGATGTCAGATATAGGTAGTGCCCATCCAGAAATGGCCAATTGGCCCGATATCGGCGTTACGCTCAAAATTTTATCCTCGGAATATTCACCATATGCCTGCGGTAAAATTTTTCGCAGGCCTTGATCTCGGCCCAATTTGCCTATTTCTGGACGGGCACTAGGTAGTAGCCCTCAACAAATGGCCAATTGGCCCGATATTGGCATCGGCGCTTTACTTAAAACTTTAGGTAATAACCAGATACCCGCTAAAATTATTGAGTAAAGAGCGAACACGATTCAATATGATCCGCGCCGGGTCCTCGTGTTCTCCGTCGACGGATTGGTAACAGGACGCCAACAGTTCGTTATTGCCCTGCCATATCTGGAACTCATCGATCAAGAAAGGGGTGACATGGTCGCACAATCGATTGAATTCCTGCTCGGTCATTTTTGATAAGGCATTCAGGTGCTGGAGTAACAGGTCGGACAGGAGCATTTCGGCGGCTTCGTTTACGGTTTTGGGCTTTCGACATGTTTCTTTATGTGTCAACATCGTTATTTCCCGTGAAATGATTTGTCGCCATTTAAAACTCATTGGCTGCATTGCTGTTCTGTTTTATTATCGACAGCCTCGCTGTAAGGTTTAGGTGAAAAAGGAGATGCGGGCATGTCAACTCCCCCATCGCGTATCGATGCCATTTTTGACAACCTGATGCGACACGTCGACGGGCTCAAGTTCGGACCACCGGTTGCATTTGTTTACAATCCGCTCCTATATGCAAAAAGCAGCCACCTCGAATATTGGCACCGTTATGGGGCCGGGCCGAAGGAGATCATGCTTCTCGGTATGAATCCGGGACCATGGGGCATGGTGCAAACCGGGGTCCCTTTTGGCGATGTCGAGATGGTCACGGGCTGGTTGGGCATGCGTGGACCGGTCGACCCGCCACCGCGGCAGCATCCCAAGCGTCCCATCAGCGGTTTTGACTGCCGGCGGTCTGAAGTCAGCGGCAAGCGCCTATGGGGATGGGCTCGCGAGCGATTCGTAACGCCGCAACGCTTCTTCGAACGGTTCTGGGTCGCAAACTATTGCCCATTGGCCTTTCTGGAGGCAACCGGTCGCAACCGCACACCAGACAAGTTGCCGGCCAGAGAAAAAGTGCCCCTTTTGGCCGCCTGTGACGAGGCATTGATTCAAATCGTGGCTGAGCTGCGTCCCTCGATCGTGGTGGGTGTCGGCGGATTCGCTGCGGCCCAGGCCATGCGCGCACTGCACGATGTGAACGTGCGGGTGGGACAAATCACACACCCCAGTCCGGCCAATCCCAAGGCCAATGCAGGTTGGCGTGAGCGGATCGAAAGTGAGTTCCAACTGATGGGAATTGTTGTTTAAAATGGAGACAAACGACCCGATGACCTTTGCGCGCACCAAAGGCGTCTGAAGGAACGCGTGCCTTGCACCGCCGCTTCAAAGGGTTTGGGGAACAGCTGAAGACACAACTTCAGACCCCGGTAACGGCGATGATGCCCGCCTAAAAAGAGGGCGTTTCGAAAAGCCCTGATCCACCGTAACTCCTTCAAGATTTTTTCATTCAACTGTTTGGCATATGAACCGGCTGCTTTGTGCCAGTCAGGCGCACAATCGGTGATCGCCTGGGCGGCCAGGGCGGCACTGAGATGGGCATAATAGATTCCTTCGCCGAGCAGCGGGTCGGCGAGGCCGCACGCATCCCCGATCAGAAGCGCCCTTTTTGTCGCGGGGCACTGGAGATAGTTGCCATAGGGCAGGGGATGGCTGTGTATGACTTGGTAAATTGCGTCCCGACCGATGCCGTTCAATGCCAGAAATGATTTGAAGGCGCGCTTGATTGAGCGCTTATGGTGGCGTGGCAGAAAGCACATGCCAATGGTCTGATGGGTGGCGCCGGGAAACGACCAGCCATATCCCCATGGCACATGGCCAAAATGAAGGGCTGCGAAAGATGGACGCAGTCTTTGGTCATTATAAGGCAAACGGGTCTCCACGGTGCCGGCCAGGTTCAACGTCCATCTCTTCCACGCGGCAGGGGTCTGTTGAAGCGCACTGCGCACCTTGCTCCAGACCCCATCGGCGCCAATGATGATTTGGGCCTTGATCCGCTGCCCGTCCGATAGGTCGAGCAGGCCCTCTTCATGATCGACGCGGACGACTTTCGCGGGTGTTTGTATATTTGCTCCGGCGGCCCTGGCCCGCGTCACCCAATAGGTGTCATAGGTGCGGCGATCGGTAAAGTGAAAAGGGGTGTCGAGATGCCCCCGGGCGATCTCGGATTCGCGGTAAAAGATACGGTATTTCCCGCAGGAATGGTCGATGACCCGATCGTTATTCAATTGGTCGATATTCGTATGGAACAGCTCTTCGAGGAGCCGGGTGGTTTTGCAGGTCAACAAGCCGGCGCATACCTTGGCGCGTGGGAAAACCTGCTTGTCGATCAGGCCAACCTGGAAGCCTTGGCGAGCTAACAACCAGGCGGCCGTGGCACCGGCCGGTCCCGCGCCAACCACTGCGATGTCGAAGACGAGGGGCCGGCTCACGTTTCAAACCCCTTGAGGTTGATTTTCGCTTCAATGTGTCCGTTGCCAAAAGGGCAATCAAGGGCGATTCGGAAGGCGACGAGTTGCAACCCCTCGGGGCAGTGGTTGCCTCGTCCATAACGCGGATCGCCCATGACCGGAAAGCCGATGTGCGAGAAATGGCGACGAATCTGATGCAGGCGCCCGGTATGGATCTGAGCATGGACCAAGGTCCGGTCCTTTTCTGGATCATAGCGGATGAAACGGAACCGGGTGAGTGCCGTTTTCCCGTCCAGATCGAGGTCGATGCGGCCATTGGAGGGGCTTTGGGTCAAATCTCCCCGCACCCACACCGCATACTCTTTTTCAATACGGTTTTTTTGTAAGAGGCCCGAAATTTTGGCTGCGGCCGGCTGGTTGTGAGCCAAGATGACCAGCCCGGACGCCTCCCGATCGATTCGGTGAACCAGAAAGACGTTCCGTTTCATTTTGAAATACTGCTCGACCTGGCGGGCCAGTGAACAGTGATCGCCATAGCGCGTTCCCTGGGTCAGGAGACCGGCGGGTTTGAACCAGATTGTATAGTGCCCCAGATCTCGGACACAATCCGCAATCGGCGGAGAGACGGCCAGGATCGCCGGGTCATAATATAGCTGTAACGTGTCGCCGGCTTTAAGAATCGTGGTGGCCTTTCGTAGTCGTCGTGGCTTGGATTTGGACCGGCACAACCACACGGCGCCTTTGATCATGGCTTGTTTGATGGACGATTTGGATAAGCCGGTTCGCGCTGCCAAGGCATCGCAAGCCGTATCGGGGCAACCTGGGCCGAAGGTCACTTCATGTAGGGTGGCGGTCATTGGATCGATGCTGGCCTGGCGGGAAATTTGCACGCCCCTGTTATCGTTTCTGTCACTGCGAATCATCTGGGTCGCTCGACGCAGGGTCGCCGACTGGGGCGGTCTTTCGGGGAAACGACATGATGAAGGTGGCGCCGGCGTCGGGGGCGGATTGCAGGGTTAGAGAACCCCCCATCTTCTCCACAAATTTTTTGACCATTGGAAGCCCGAGTCCACTGCCGCCAGAGCCTTTGGTGGTAAAAAACAGGTCGAATATTTTTTCCTGGCGGTCTGCGGCGATACCGCATCCGTTATCTGAAATGGTGACCTTCAACCGATCGTCGTTGTCCAATTGGGTGGCAATCGTAATTTTGGCGTTGGGTTTGCCCTTGACCGCATCGATGGCATTGACCAACAGGTTCAGCAAAATTCTCTGAAATTGATTGGTGTCCATCATCCAGGGAGGAATGTCCGGGTTGAGGTCCAACGCCAGTTCGATTCCTTTGCTTTCCAGGCTCTGCTCGATGGCATCCCGGTTGGAGAGGATGACTTTGTTGATCGATACCGGCCGCAGTACGATATCCTGCTCTTTGGCAAAGGCCAGCATATTGACCGTCAGGTTGTGAATCCGGGTGAAACTCTGCTGGATGTAACTCCAGCTCTTGTTGATTTTTTCGTTTTGCAGCTCTTTGAGCTGAAGTTTCAGCAGATCCACCGCATTCTGGTTCAGGGCCAGAAGGTTTTTCATGTTGTGCGCCAGGTTGGACATGGTCAGTCCGATGGCCGCCATTCGTTCATTTTGGATCAACTCTTGCTGCAAGCGGACATTTTCGATGCACAGGGAGAGCTCGTTGGCGACGGCCGCGGAAAATGCGACATCTTGCTGGTCAAACGCATCCAAAATTGTACGGCCGTCGATATACAGCATGCCGATGACCTTGTCTTTCTTGATCAGCGGCACCACGAGGATCGAATTCAGATTGTGGATGCGGATGGATTCGGAGTCTTGAAATCGGCAATCCTCCGACAGGTCCTGGCTGACGAGGACCATTTTTTCCGTCAATACCCAGTCCACGATGGTCCTGCTGATGGGAAACGAATCGGCCTCTTTGCGGGTGTCGCGATACTTGACGGCACCAATGCGAAGCTCTTGCCGGGGATTGGATATCAATACGATCATGGCGCGTTCGGCGGCACCGATGGCCTTCAAGATCAGTTCCAGGCCCTTGTCGAGAATTTCATCCAATTCGTTGGTCGAGCGCAGCTTTTCGCTCAGCTGGTAAAGCAGGGACAACCGTTGATGCGCCAGCAAACTTTTATCCGGAGGTTGTGCCGCAGCACTCTCCGAATCCAAAAAAAGCGACAGTGCGGCATCTTCCGCTCTTTGGGCCAAAAGTTCTGAGGGGTCGACATCTTCCTCGCTAATGGTGATATCCGTATGGCTTGACGGCAGGATCGATTTGTACCCGCTTTTGTATTCTGGATGGGATTTGGTCAAAAAAATAAAAGTGCGGTCGCCGAAAGAAATTTTATCATGATGCTGGAGAGCGGCTGTTTTCACTCTCCTCCCATTGAGCAGCGTACCGCTTTCGGAATCGAGGTCTGTGATCAGATATTGTCCGTCTTTGAATGAAATCCGGGAGTGATTCCCGGACACCGAATCATGGGCGATCTGAACGACATTGCCCGGATCCCGGCCGATGGTCGTGTCACCCAATTTTATGGGCACCGGTTTGGAGAAGGACTCCGCGGGAAATGGAATAAGATAAGCTTCAAGGCCCTTGAGCGTTTTCTTAGCCCGTGGCGTTGTCATTTTGTGTGCTCTAGTCGAATTTTTCGAAAATGCCCTGGAGGAACGACACCGGATCCCATCTCACGTCCAACGTTGATCCGGTATTTTCTAATTCAAAGAAACCTATTATGATATTAGAACTTTGTCAATACGTTGATCTGGATGTCAGGGATTCCAACTGAATGGTATTCATGAAACCCGGCGTGGGTGGAACAGGTGGCCGATGCCACACGCCAAGCGGTCAATGGCTTGTATTACCCCCTATCCCAAAGGAGATGGCGCATGTTTACGTTGGCCGATATTTGTACGATTGCCATACAGATCGAGCGCAACGGCGAAGCAGCCTACCGAAAGGCCGCTGAAGCTACCAAAGTGCCTGAAGTGGCCCGTGTGCTCGAGATGCTTGCCGATGATGAAGCAAACCATCTGAGCTGGTTCGAAAAAATGGATGTCGCGCAAACGGTCGAGATCAAGGATGAGCAGATTGCCCGCATCGGGCGAGATTTGCTCCAGGATATGATGGCGGCTCAGACGTTCTCTTTAGATCCAAAGGAATTGGCGGGCACGGACAGCCCTAAAAGCATGTTGGATCAATCCATTGAGTTCGAAGAAGATACGATTTTGTTTTACGAAATGCTGTCCGGTTTTTTGGATGATGAGGAAACCAAGCAGCAACTCGACAAGATCATAGCGGAAGAACGGACGCACATCGCTAAACTCAAAGCGGTTCTGGCACTTTACCAGGAGCTGGAAAATCGGGTTTCATGACTGATTGTATTTGGAGGAGGTGGCAGGGTGGCATTAAATGCCACCCTGCTTGCAAGAGAGGAAGATGATGAAAAAGTTAGGCTTCGTTATGAGTTAATGCAGAATTGATGCCAGAACCAAAACAAAATCGAGAAAATAAAAAATAACATAAAATACAATAACATAAAATATTTTCAGTATGTCTTGTCAGCTGAATCGTCCGTCCTTTTTATGCTATTTGCAAATACAAGTTGCAAAATGCAAAATGCTTAGGGGGAACAAAACTGAAACCTACGTCCAGTCGATCGTGCGGTAGTGTGCATTGTCCGGCCAGTGGATTAAATTTTTTTTCCATAGGGCCGATATTGATTGTGTCGGTCAACTCACGCCAACCCTATCGAACAAGAAAGATTGGTGCATATGGATTTTGATTTTTTTAATATCGATAGCTCTGAATTCGATATCGAGACTTATATACGGATGCTCATTGCGATTGCCAAGGCCGATAAGGACAACGGCCCGGCCGAGTTCAATTATGTTCGAAAAAAGGCGCTTGCGCTCGGCGTCGATTACGATCTTTTCTTAGAAACTACCGACAAGGATTATCAGTTGACCAAAAAGAGGGTGTCGCGCTTGACTGCCTTTATGATCCTCACGGATGCGATCGTTTTAGCCTCGATGGATCGCAACTTTTCACTCCCCGAACGTCAACGTGTTTACACCTATGCCCAGGACTTGGATATACCGCGCAAGGATGTGGACGAATTGGAATCCATCGTCCAGGGATTTCGCCGGTTGAACCGTCAGTGGCAATCATTGGTCAAGGCCGCATAGCCGCAGGTGGGAGGCCGATGGCTTTTTCGATTTCCAGTGACAGTTTATCGGCAATACACGGGCAAATCTACCCGCGTTGGAAAACGCTGGTCGAGGTTCTTTCCGAAATGGAACCCTGGTTTTCCCTTTTTGTGTTTGTCGGGGCCTCCTTTCTCATGATTTGGCGACTCGGCGTGCTCGAGCGTAAAGGCTTGGAGGGAACGGTTCTGGGAACGGTCATCATGCCTTACGCCTCTGGTTTTTCGAATCTGGCGTTTGCATTCGTCATGGGTCGTTCAGGTGGGAGTGGGACCTTGGTCCTTGAGAACTGCCTCGTGAACAACGTCACCAACCTTACGCTGTTGATCGGCTTGCCGGCACTGCTGTGCCCTCTATCCATTTTTCCAGCCAAAGGCAAGGCCGGTGCCAAGAGGCTTGCCTTCAAAACCCATCGGCTCAACTACCTTTCGTTGATGTTGACTCTACTGGCCGTCTTTTTTTTCACCGGTGTCCTGTGGGCACTGGCGCGCGATGGGGCTTTGGATTTCAGTGACGGGCTGGTTCTGGTCGGCGTGTTTTTGTTCTGGCAGATTTTTCATGTTTTTGATGTGCTCAAGCACAACATCTATCGCGGTCACTCTCTGAAATGGTCCATCGCCTGGGACGTCTGTCTGGTCGTTGGCGGTGGATTTTGCGTGTATCATGCCATAGAGGGGTTGGTGGCCTGGATCCCCCATACCGGGCCAGGAATTTTGGTGCTCGACAACCTGGGATGGCTCAGTGGTTTGCTGATGGTTTTGCCCAACGGCCTGTTAGCGATCTATTACGCCCATATCAAACGAGCCGACATCGTATACAGCTCACAAATCGGGGATGGCCATATCTGTATCCCCATGTGTATCGGTCTTTTCGCACTTTTCAACCCGATCAGTATTCCCAGTTACTTTCATCTGGGAATCATCCTCATCGGTGCGGCGGGGTTGGTGCATTTGTTTTTTATTGCTTTTTTGGGACGGCTGCCGCGCTTGATGGGTTTGGTGTTTGCGGCGGCATATGGTCTGTTCTTATATCGGGGAATATTGATGTAAGTCCCCATTTTTGGACACAAATCCATACCCCCAACTGGTTGAAGCTCCCATGGGGCAAGATTCACCGATCGCACCCTAATGATCTGAATGCAACCTGATGGGTTCGTCCCGGAACCCTGTGGAAATCCTATCTCACGAGGTGTTTGATATCGCGTCTCTCCAAATTGGATGCGTCGACGACCCATTTGCCGGAAGTGTCCCGCGCGCCCTTGAGGCGGCCATCCTTCAGATAGCGTTCCACGCCATAAGGCGTCAGGTAGGTGATTTGGCTGAATCGCTCCAGGGAGTATCCATTTTGCGGGTTGGCAGCCGCCGGTTTTTGGGCAGCCGCTGTTTTGCTTTCAGCGGCAGGTGCTGCGATTGTCGATTCTTTTTCAGGCGAGGTCTGTGCGGGCAGCTGATCGGCGGAAATCATCCATTTCCCACCCTTTTTGATGCCCTTTATTTTACCATCGCGCAACCATTTGGAAACCGTTGACGGGGAAACGGAGGCGCGTTCGGCGAATTGCTGGGTCGTGAACATATGGGTTGAAGTGGTCATCTGCAAACTCCTTTCAGTTGACACTTGGTCGATGAATCAAAAATCAACATATGAAGCCTTCAGATCATCTCAAAATCTGATGCAATAAGCAAGAGCGGGTACCTTGACCGCCCCCGTGCAATCGGGTCGCCGGTTTGCGACCCTCTGCCTGTTACAATTTCATCAAGATCCTTTTGGATAGCGGGGTTGCGACGGCTCAAAGATGGCGGTCGCTTTTTCCTCGAGGCGTCAAAAGGAGCGCTTTGCGCATCGTGAAATGTTCTTATGCCTGGTCAGCTCAGTGTCGCCGTGATTTCCTCTACGGACGAGGCCACCTGGGCTGCCAGCTCTTCCAGGGTAGCGGTTTTCAGGACCATGAATTCAAGGCTGGCGGGTGATACGGGCAGGTCCGTAAAGCCGGGACCGCCCCCAAACCCGGCCAGGCAGGCGACATAATTTGCCAGGTGGACGATATGGGCCAACTGGTTGTCCTCGGATTTCTCCGGACAGTGGTGAAAGCGCATGGCCGCTGCCTGGCTATCCGGGAGTTTCCATTTTTGACAAAGATCTTGAGCGATTTCCGTGTGGTCAAACCCAAGAATGTGATGTTCGGCAGACAAAAATGAGGGCGATACATCTTTAAGATATCGATCGATCGCCTTGCGATGCTTGGCAATGTAGGGATCCAGGGCCAGTTTGCCGGCATCGTGAATGAGGCCGACCGAAAATGCATCGTTTTCCATGCTCGGCGCGCGTTTGAGCGCGATCAGGCGGGACGCCAGGGCTGTTGCCAGGCTGTGCTTCCACAAGCCGCCCGCATTCAGGCAATACCCTTTCAGCTGTTGGCCCAGCATCGAGGCGGAGGAGACCATGGTGATCACCTGTTCCAGGGTCTGGTATCCTAGTACGACCGAAGCCTGGTGGATGGAGCTCACCATGCCGCTGAGGCCGTAATAGGCCGAGTTGGCGACTTTCAGGATTTTGGCGGCAATGGCCTGGTCCGTTTCGATGATTTTTGAAATATCTTTGAAGCTTGAATTTGGATCGGATAATACCTGGCGCGCCTTGAACAATACCTTTGGCATCGGTGGCAGGTCGTTGATGCGCTTGATTATTTTTTTCTTCATGTCATCGCTGGTCAGCTGCGATTCGGATTCTTCGTTCAACGGCTTAAACACCAGGCGATCACCGTCTGATGCGTCCTCTTTGGCGGGTTCGCGAAGATCCAAGGTGATCTTGGATTTGCATGCGGGACATGGAAAGGAGACCACTTTTCCATGGGGGAGACGATCATCCGGAAGGGTATATGTTTTGCCGCACTCTTTACAAGCAATCTGCATAGATGTCCTCACTGGTTCTATTGGACCTTTCGTCGCCCAACCGGGCAAAATTGCCGGCACGCGTATCAGACCGCGTAAATCCCGACAAAATATTCACCTTTTGCCTTTTCTGGGTCACGGTCAGTCTTATTATCGGTTTTATGGGTTGGAAAGTTGAGGATGTTTTTAACGTGAACAGAGGGTTGATCTCCCATCCATGCGATCATCAGTCTATTCACTCATTCAGAAGGAGGTGTCCCATGGGAATCGCCATTCGCATCCATGAAACAGGAGCTCCCGAGGTGCTGCGGGTGGAACAGCATGATCCCGGCCAACCTGGAACCGGAGAGGTGCTGATAAGGCACGAAGCCATCGGATTGAATTATATTGATGTGTACCACCGTAGCGGTCTTTACCCGCTGTCGGAACTCCCGGCCGTCATCGGCATGGAAGGCGCCGGGGTGGTGGAATCGATCGGCAGCGGGGTGACGGATTTGAATTTGGGGGATCGGGTTGCCTATGCAGGACTGCCTCCCGGCGCCTATGCCGAACGTCGGTGCATTCCGGCGCATCGCGTGGTTAAGCTGCCCAAGGGTATCAGCACCGCCCAAGCGGCCGCGATCATGCTCAAAGGCATGACGGCTAGATATCTCCTTTTCGGTTGCTATCCGGTGAAAATCGGGGATACGATCTTGATCCATGCCGCTGCCGGAGGAGTTGGCAGCCTGGTGTGCCAATGGGCCCATCATTTGGGCGCCACCGTGATCGGCACGGTGGGCAGCGAGGCGAAGGCCGCCTATGTCTCGGAGCGGGGATGCGATCATCCGGTTCTCTATCAGAAAGAGGATTTCGTAGAGAAAGTCATGGCGCTGACATCCGGGAAGGGGGTGGATGTGGTGTATGACTCTGTGGGCCAGGCGACTTTCGAGCGATCGTTAAGGTGTTTGCGACCTCTGGGCACGATGGTTTCTTTTGGTCAGTCCTCGGGTCCGGTGGCTCCGTTGGACTTGGGAAAGCTGGCTGCCTATGGCTCCTTGTTTTTGACGAGGCCGACCCTGATGACCTATACGGCTCGACGTGAAGATTTGCTGGTCCATGCCGAGGACTTGTTCGACGTGGTGATCAAGGGTGCAGTCCGTGTTGAAATTAACCAGGAGTTTGCGCTCAAGGATGCGGTTCGAGCCCACCAGGTGCTGGAAAGCAGAGGCACGATGGGGTCGTCCTTGCTGCTGCCCTGAACACCGCTCTACGGACTGCGGTCTGTAGGGGGAGTAGCCGAATGACATTCATTAAAACCCGATCGGGTGGGGCAGGTGGCCGATGCCACACACCAAGCGGTCAAGTGCCAGTAAAACGCGCATAGCGCGCCTTGACGGAAAAGGAGGGATGGGGAAGATGAAGGTGACGTTAATCATGGCCATGACGGTCGATGGCAAAATCGCACGCCACAACACCCACTATCCCGATTGGACCGGCAAGGCGGACAAGCGCATGTTCAAGGAACTCACCACCGAAAGTGGCGTGGTCATCATGGGCTCGCGCACCTATAGTACCATCGGCAAGCCGCTTCCCAATCGATTGAATGTGGTCATGACCCGCCATCCGGAGCGTTTTTCCAGTGGCAGCAACCTGATGTTCACCTCCTTCTCGCCCAAAGAATTACTCGCCCATCTCTCATCCATGGGATACACGAAGGCATCCTTGACTGGAGGGGCGACCATTAATGCCCTCTTTGCGCGGGACCGATTGATCGACGAGATGGTATTGACGGTTCTGCCTGCGGTATTTGGAGAGGGGGTGTCCCTGTTTGCCGAACCGATGGATGCAATCCTTGAGCTCATCGCCTATCGGGAGCTTGAACCGGGGGTAATGGTGATGCACTACAGATTTACCTAGTGCCCATCCACAAATGACCAATTGTCCCGATATCGGCGTTGCGCGAAAAATTTAATCCTCGTAATATCGACCATATGCCTGCGGCTAAATTTTTCGCGCGCCTTGATCTCGACCCAATTTGCCTATTTGTGGTTGGACACTACCTATAGCACGTCCACAAATGGCTGATTGGCCCGATATCGGTGTTGCGACAACAATTTCATCCTCGGCATATCCGCCGGGCTTGCTATGGATTGCCAAGGTGGAGAGTCATCAGCTTTTTCCATAAATCCGCATCCACGATGCACACGTCCCCCTTTTCGTCGCGGGTTGCAACGATTTGGCCGAAAGTTTCAGGGGGCAGGCCTTTCACCGCTTCGCCCGTCCACTTGGAAAATTCCGGATGAACCGATATAAAATCGTTCAAAACCTTTTGGTCGACGCGGACCAGCCGTTGTATTTCGGGTAAAACCACCACATCCTGATTCTTGTTCCGATCGTGTACGAGAAATGCGCGCATGAGGCCTCCTTGAATTTGAGTTGGCCAATAATAATTCCCAATCTACGGTTCGTCCACCTCGTTGATGATTTGAATCGAGGAACCATCCGTCGTAGGGATCAGCTTTTCGACCGGGTGCGCTGACAACTTGTTTTAAATGGTAATATTTGACAAAAACCCGGACGTTGAGGCATAAATTGAACGCTGAGTGAAATGGTTTCAGGATTATTTTTATAACCACAACATGCGAGAACACATGGAACTTCAGCTGTACAACACGATGACCCGCCAAAAAGAGGTTTTTACGCCCATCAAGCCACCCCATGTCGGTCTCTACACCTGTGGTCCCACGGTTTACAACTTCGCCCACATCGGGAACCTGAGGACATATGTCTTTTCCGACATCCTGAAGCGGGTGTTGACCTACAATGGCTTCAAGGTCAAACACGTCATGAATATCACCGATGTCGGTCATCTCACCGGCGATCGGGATATGGGTGAAGACAAGCTGGAGAGCGGTGCTCGTCGTGAAGGCAAAAGCGCGTGGGAAATCGCGGAATACTACACCCAGGCCTTTAAAAAGGATTTGAAGAAACTCAATATCATAGAACCCACCATCTGGTGTAAGGCGACCGATACGATCGATGATCAGATCGCCTTGATCCGGACGCTGGAAGAAAAGGGCTACACCTATCGCACCAGTGACGGGATCTATTTCGACACTGCCAAGTTCCCCGATTACACCAAGTTGTCGCACCAGGATCTGGACGCATTGAAAGAGGGCGCGCGGGTGGAACGCAATCCCGAAAAGCGCAATGCTACCGATTTCGCATTGTGGAAATTTTCTCCTCCGGAGGCGCACCGTCAGATGGAGTGGGATTCCCCTTGGGGGGTCGGCTTTCCCGGCTGGCATATCGAGTGCTCGGCCATGAGCATGAAGTATTTAGGAGACATGCTCGACATTCATTGCGGTGGAACCGATCATATCGATGTCCACCACACCAATGAAATTGCGCAGTCCGAGGCGGCCACCGGAAAGACGTTCTTCCGATTCTGGATGCACGGTGCTTTCCTGATCATCGCCGGAGGGAAGAAAATGGCCAAGAGCGAAGGTAATTTTCTCACCCTTTCAAAGTCCATTGAGGAGAACAGGATCGATCCTCTCGCTTACCGGTTCGCGACATTCCAAACCCATTACCGAAAACCCATGGAATTCAGCCCGGACGCTATCGCGGCAGCTCAGAACGGCTGGCAACATCTTCGCAACCAGGTGCGGACCTTGATGGATGCGACCGAACCCGGGAGGGCGGATGTCGATTATCAGACCAAGTTCCAGCAGGCGACCAACAATGATTTGAACATGCCCCAGGCGCTGGCTGTCGTGCAGGAGCTGCTCAAATCCGACCTTTCTCCGGATGTCAAATTGGCGACCGTTTTTGATTTCGACCAGGTATTGGGACTTGACCTCAAACAGACATCAACCGGCCAAGCCTTGCCTGACGATATCGCCTCGCTCGTAGAGGCGCGTCAGAACGCCCGTGAAACCAAACAGTGGGCCCTTTCGGACAGCCTTCGCGACGAGATTCAGTCCAAAGGATTCGTCGTTCAGGACACACCCCAGGGAATGAAAGTGTACAAACCGTAACCATGGAAGACAATGACCGATCGACACTTCTCGAGAATCCCCCGACCCTGATGCAATTTGTGCATGAGCAACTGGGGGATCTTTCGCCCGATGAGCTATCCGGCATGGATTCGGATAAGCTCAAGAGGGGATCGGTGGTGCTGTTTATCATCAGCCCTCGTGAGGGGCCCGAGGGGCAATTGGAACCGTGCCTGATACTGAATAAGAGATCGGCCAGGGTGCGTCAGGCAGGTGACCTGTGCTGTCCGGGGGGAGGAGTATCCCTGCCGCTGGATCGCAGGTTGGCCCATTTGGTCAAGATACCCGGCGCACCTCTGCATCGCTGGACACCATGGCCGCACTGGCAGAAAAACCATGCCGAAAGCAGTCGCACACTTGCCCTCTTGCTGGCGGCCGGTTTGCGTGAGGCGTGGGAGGAGATGCGCTTCAACCCGTTCCGGTTCACTTTTCTAGGCATGCTGCCCACACAACGGCTGGTGATGTTTGACCGGGAGATCTACCCTATGGTGGGTTGGGCGCCACACCAGTCGCTGAAACCCAACTGGGAGGTCGAGCGCATCATCTCCATTCCCTTGCGTAAATTACTCGATCCCAGCCAGTACGGGCGTTTTCGGCCGATGGTGGCCACAGGCGACAACGGCGATGTGCAACAGCTGCATCACAATGATTTTCCTGGATTTATTCATGAAGACGATGAGGGCCGGGAGATGCTCTGGGGCGCCACCTACCGCATCACCCAGGAATTTCTGGCCAGGGTGTTTGATTTTTCCCCGCCCGAGGAAGATGCGTTGCCCCTGGTCCACCGGCATCTGGATGAGAGTTATTTGAATGGCTCGAGCTGGCGACACGGTCAGCGGCAGCGCCATAGCCGGTCGGATTGGTAAATCTCATCCCCCGCACCCTATCGCGTGTGATGCAGTGATTGATTCTACCACCGGACGCGCTCTTGTGGAAAAGACAATCCTTTGAGAGGTTATCCCAGTCCGGCGAGCTTGAGCATGATGGCGTTTTGCATGTGCATGCGGTTTTCGGCCTGTGGGAAAACGATGGATGCCGGTGATTCGATCACCTCATCCACGACTTCAAGGCCCCTCTGGGCGGGCAGACAATGCATGAACAACGCATCCGGTTTGGCTGCCGCCATGATTTCAGGGGTTACCGTGAAGCCCATGAAGTGGCGTTTGCGCTCGGCGAGTTCGTGTTTTTTCCCCATGGAAGCCCATACATCCGTGTAGATGACGTCTGCATCCTTGGCTGCTGCCAAGGGATCGTGGCTGATGTCCACCTTGCTGAGCCCCCCTTGTCGCGCCAACTCCAGGGTGCTGCGGTCAGGCGGGTAGTTCAACGGGCAGGCACAGACAAAATGCAGGGGTAGACGGGTCGCCAGACGCAGCCAGCTGTGCACAATGTTGTTGCCGTCTCCCACATATGTGATTTTGATCTGATCCAGATGCCTTCGATGCTCCTTGATGGTCAGCAGGTCGGCCATGATCTGACAGGGATGATTGTAGTCGGTCAGACCGTTGATAACGGGCACCGTGGCAAACTGTGCCAACTCCAGCAGATGGGCATGGTCGAACAATCGCGCCATGATCATGTCATTGTATCCACTCAGGACGCGTGCCACGTCCTTTGCCGGTTCCCGGTTGCCGACATCCACCTCTGAAGGCCCAAGGTAAACGGCATGGCCTCCCATGCGCGAAAAGCCGGTTTCAAAAGAGACGCGGGTGCGTGCCGAAGGTTTCGCAAAGACCATGGCCAGAGTCCTGTCCTTGAACGGTGCGAACGGTTCGCGGCTTTTGAGTTTGGTCTTCACCGCTGTCGCCAAATCCAGGACGCCGAGGATCTCATCCGTCGACCAATCATCGATATGCAAAAAATCTTTCTTCACAATAGGCTCCTTTGTTGCGCCACAACAGCCTCACCGGCAGCAATATTTAGAAACAAAAACAAAATCTAAAGCAAAGAATGTCCTGCACGTCAAGATTTCTCTGCTGAAATGATCGTCATCGAGCATTGGCCAAGGCCGTCCTCTCTGGTGATGGTTGAATTTGAATTACCTGCATGACTTGAATTTTCAAATCATTGCGACTATAGGTCATATTCGGAAAACAAAAGAGACGTGAAGCACGGGCGCCTGGACGTCCGTTATAAAAGGAGGCTTCAATGGAACTGGTTGATCTTAGCCCTCTGGAAACTTGGGCAGCTCTGGAAGATGAAATTTATGAGAGATCTGGTGTGAATCCAGCTGTATTTGATGTCGCGGGCGTGCGCATCAATCCGCGTCCTCGCTGGCCCAACCGGTTGTGCCCGGAGATCAAGGCAAATCCGAAAGGGCAGAGTTTTATCTGTGCCACCGCCCATATGAATATGGCCAATCAGGCCAGGCAGAGTGGACAACCGGTGATTGACGAATGTGACGCCGGTATGATCAAACTGGTCGTTCCCATATCTGTCGACGGCACCTTCCTCGGGTCCGCCGGCGGATGTGGTTTACTGCTCGAGGGTAACGAGATTGATACCTTTTTGATCAACAAGATCGTGGGGTTGGAAGAAGACAGGATCGAAGCCTTGTCTGAAGGCATACCCGCACTGAGCATGCAGCAAGCAGAGGAGTTGGCCGCTTTTATCCAAGGTCGTATCGAACAGATCGTATCTGATTTCAAGGCGCGTCGATAGCCCACCGGCATCGGACGACGCCAAGGGGATAAGATCCAAAGGAGGGGGTATGCGCTTTTGGGTGGGGTTTGTAATTACCCTATTGGTTTCAGTGCTTGCAGTAGGATGTGCATCCAAGGACCAGCAAGCGGGCTATGCCGCAGTGTTTGAAGATGCACCCAATCTCTATGATGACGGTGTTTATGACTCAGGCCATCGCGTCGGCAACATTCTCGCCCAAGAGACGGCGGCGACGGGTGAAACGCGATTGATGATTACCCTGTCGCCTGAATTTTTGAGTGACACAGGCAATAATTTTGTTTTATACGCACATGCCGGACGTCTCGAGGTCGACAAGCTCCATGCTTTTGGTGAGCCGCTGTCCCCAGACGCGCTCATTTGTGGTTTTACAAGCAAATCTAAACTGACCTGGTTCAAATTAAAAACCCTGCTCAACGATCGCGTTCGTGCCGCCCAGAAGCGAGCCAAAGCTCTGCAGGCAAGGATCGGATAGCGCCCCGGCAATGGATGTGCTTCGGATTCAGTTGTGTATGGCGCCCCTGCGCGGTTTGACAGGGGCTCTTTTTCGAAACACCTACAGCGAATTTTTCCACGGCATAGATTGGGCCGTCACCCCTTTTCTAACGACCACACAGGGATCGCGCATCAAGCCGAGCCAGCTCCAGGATGTATTGCCCGAAAACAATACCCGCATACCCATCGTTCCCCAGGTCATTGGAAATCGTCCGGATAAATTCATCACTCTGTCGAAGGCACTTTTCGATCTCGGTTACGAAACCGTGAATTGGAATCTCGGGTGCCCCTTTCCGAGGGTAGCCAAAAAACAGCGTGGGTCAGGTCTGCTCCCCTATCCGGATATCGTCGATGCATTTCTCGAGGCGGTGATACCCAAAATCCCCAATCGTATCAGTATCAAATTGCGATTGGGGCGTCATGAACCCGAAGAGATTTTCGCCTTGCTGCCGGTGTTGAACGGTTACCCGGTTCAGGAACTGATTCTGCATCCGCGCACCGGCGTCCAGATGTATACCGGGACGGTGGATTTGAATGGCTTTGAAGCATGCCTGGCCCTGAGTCGCTGCCCGGTTATCTACAACGGCGACATCGTCAGTCGGGCTAAGTTTGAATCCTTGAGAGACCGGTTCCCCAGTGTCGGGACTTGGATGATTGGAAGAGGCTTGCTTCAAAATCCATTTTTACCGGCGGAAATCAAAGGGCTTGTGACCGATCCCATTGAGCGTGTGAACCATTTTCGAGATTTTCATGATACCCTGTTCGATCGTCTTTCGGTGGTTCGCCAAGGCCCGGCCCACCTGGTCGATGCCATGAAAGGCTACTGGGGTTACTTTCACCATTTTTTCGAAGACGGCGGAAATGTCTTAAAGGCGATCCGCAAGATCCAGCGGCCGGAACACTATCGGGATTTTCTCAAAAGGTTTTTCGATCACCAGGCCAAATGGCGTGGAGACTCCGCTTGATTGACTTTCAACACGACAGGGGCTGCATCTCGTCACCGAAAAATGCCAAAGGAGTGTGTGTTGGATCCGATCTATTGGGCAGCGCTATTCAGCTTCATCGCAGGTGCCAGCGGTTATGTCATGGTTCGCTTCTGGATGATTCCCATTTTGCGATACCGGCGCATCAAGGGTCGTCTCTTAAGGGCCCTCGGGGATCTGTCACGGGACCTGCCCGAAGGAAATGATCAACGACCAAAAGACCGTCTGGGCAAAAAGCGGATGCAGGATATGCGTCGTCTGGCGATGCAATTGGTGGAATTGAACGATCACGATTTACCCTACTGGTACAGATTGATACTTCTCACGCGCAAAGAGTCGGCTCCGAATGCTTCCGAAGCGATCATGCGAATGGAGAGTTTGCCCACCAACGAGCAGGTCCACGAATGCTTGCGGGAAGCTGCATTGAAATTAACGACCCCGCGAGGGCTCATCAGCATTGGCTTGCGTGGCTGATATGTGGCAACCATGGTGTTAACGAAAGCAAAAGCATGTTGGCAGGAAAATGGGAGCGTGAAATGAAAAAATGGATGCGATGGGCTCTCTTTTTGGCCGGCATTCTGGCAGCCGCATCGGCCCATGCAGATCGGATCATAACGGCCGAGGATGTGAGGCCGCCCGAAGGGCTCACGTTGTGCGGCGAGCCTGTACCGTTCGAGTTGAACCACGTGCGCGAGCGATTTGAAAAAGAGATGCTGCTCTCTTTGTGGGACCGGCCTCAGGTGCTGTTGTGGCTCAAGCGATCCACCCGCTATATGCCCTTTATTTCCAAAGCGCTCGAGCAAGCCGGTATGCCCGACGATATCAAGTACCTGGCCATTGTGGAAAGTGCGCTCAGGCCGCATGCCGGGTCCCCCAAGGGCGCCATGGGGTTCTGGCAGCTGATGCCGGCGACCGCACGAAAATTTGGACTGACTGTGGATGAATTCGTCGATGAACGCCGCGACTTGTACTTATCGACCCCGGTGGCGCTGGCATATTTAAAAACGTTGTATGCAAAGTTCTCTTCGTGGACGCTTGCCCTGGCCGCTTACAACATGGGAGAAGAGGGGGTGGATGCAGAGGTTATCGAACAGAGGACCCATGATTACTACCGGCTCTATCTGCCATTGGAAACCCAACGGTTTGTCTTCAGGATGCTCTCTGTAAAACTCATCGTCAATGACCCGGTGGCTTACGGATACCAGCTTTCCCCCGAAGATTATTATGCACCCATCGGTTTTGACACCATATCTGTCGATTGTTTTCAGGAGGCACCCCTTCGGCTGGTGGCACAAGCCGCAGATGCCGATTTCAAGGAGATAAAGGACCTCAATCCTCATCTGCGGGGCCATTATCTTCAAGCGGGGCATCATCAATTGCGGGTCCCGGAAGGCAGGTCTTTCGGATTTTCTGCCAAATTCGAAGCATTGCTCGAAGCCCATAGCCAGGAGCTCGGTCAACGCATCTACGTGGTTCAAAACGGAGATTCACTCTCTTCCATCGCCAAAAAATTCGCTGTCCCGTTGCAATCCTTGCTCATTTGGAATCGTATCGATTTAGGAAAAACGCTCCATCCCGGCGATCGATTGGTTATTTATCCCCGAGAGGCCGTCGCCGGACACTGATCGGCCAACGATATCGCAGCTGTTCGGATGGGAAGGTCACAGCAACATATGGAAACTGAAAATGAATAAGATCAAACGTTACGGCAACACCCTCAAAGAGCAGTTGCTGGCCAGTACCCGGGATCGCATCTACAACTTCATGATGGCCGATGACCGAATTCGTGGTGTCGTGGTCAATGGCACCCGAATGGTCAATGAGATGCGCTGGAACCATGAACTGGGGATTTTAGAGAGCCTGGTGCTGGGCCATGCTTATCTGGCGGCAGCCTTGATGGGCGCAGGCCTGAAAGGAAACGACCGGTTGTCGATCTCTGTGGAATGCTCGGGGCCTATAAAGGGATTCCATGTCGAATCCAATGCGTTCGGGGAGGTTCGGGGCTACCTGAAACAGGTGCCGATTCCCATCGATACGCCGCCCGTGGACTTTAATCTGTCTCCCTTCTTTGGCGCAGGCTTTTTATCGGTCACAAAATATCTGGAGGGAGCCAAGCACCCTTTCACGGGGAAAGTCATGATGGAACATGGGACCCTGGCCAAGGACCTGGCACTGTATTATCTGCGATCCGAGCAAATTCCGTCATCGTTTTCACTCAGCATCGCTTTTGATCAACAGGGGGAAATCACCGGGGCCGGCGGGCTTTTTCTGCAAGCGCTGCCAGGAGCATCGGAAGAGATGCTGAAAGAGGCGGAACAAGTGGTCACCAACCTCCCGTCCATAGGACATGAGGTGCACGGCGAGGGGTTTCCGCAGGCATGGATCGACCAGAATTTCAAAGGCATGTCCCCCAGGTATCTCGATTCGCGGGGAGTGGAGTTCATGTGCCACTGCAATCGAGAACAGATCAGAAGCATGATAATGCTCCTCGAAATCGCCGATATCCAGGATCTCGCCGAAAACGGTCCATTTCCCGTTCAGATTCGATGCCACAATTGCAATACCCGGTATGATTATGATCAGGCTGAACTCAAGGCCATTTATTCAGCCCGCGTTTCCGGATGATATCGACTCAGGGCGCCAAATGGAATTTTTGGGTCAAGGTGAAAAATATTCCGGCAATGGTTTTGCCGTCCTGGATCTCGCCCGATTTAATCATCTCAACGACTCGAGCAAGGGGCAGGGGGTGGACTTCCAATATTTCATCCTGGTCCAGAGCCTGTCTGGCCGGCGATAGATTCGAAGCCATGAACAGGTGGATGGTTTCGTCGGAATAGCCGGGTACGGGTATGATGGATCCCAAATGATCCCAATGGTCTGCCGTATAACCCGTCTCTTCGGTCAGTTCTCGTTGTGCACATATCAATGGATCTTCTTTTCCGTCAAATGTTCCGGCCGGTATTTCCCAGATGAGCCTGCCCACGGCATGGCGATATTGTTTGAGCATCAACACCCGATCCCCGTCCAACACCGGTACGATGGCCGAAGCGCCTGGATGGCGGATGACCTCCAAATCCAATGTATAGCCGTTGGATAGAGTGACATTTTCAACCGTCACGTTGAATACCCGACCTTTGCGCAGGATCTGCTTTTTATGGACAAGAGGTTCCATTTTTTATGATTTGGGCCTTTTCTGTTCGGTTGAAAGGGTTTGCTTTACCTGTTGGATGATTTGATTCAGGGGTTCACCGGTCGGGGTCTTGGCATTCGGGTTGATGGCTACCAGGTTCTCCCAGGCCGATAGCGCACCGGCAGGGTCCTGCATATCGTGCATCAACACCACTCCTTTATTATACATTGCAATTTCATGGTTTGGATTCGAAATTAAGGCGCGATCAAAACTTTCAATGGCTTTTTGGGGATTGCCGGTGCGGCGGTGCATCACGCCCAGATCGGTCCATACATCCGGACGGTTCCCGTCGATACGCAATGATTTTTCATAGGATTCGATGGCCAGGTCGGGTTGCCCCGTATCGAAATAGAGATGGCCCAGATGTGTCCACGCATCCACATCCTCCGGGTTTTTTTCGGTTCTCGCGACCAGATGGGCGATTTGTTCTTTTTGCTGCGGTGTCATCTGGGGGGATTGTGCGTCCCCCGAAAGCATGGCCGATCGGGTGGAACGGTAAACGCTGAAGGTCACACCACCGACAAATCCGACGGCCAGGGCGATGGCGATCAGCAAAATGACATTCTCTGTTTTGATGTAACCTTTTAGGGCGGCATTGGTTTTAGACACGAACGCGTACCTTTCTGTTGGCTGTCGTTGGGGTTGAATTCATTCGTGACAATATAGGCGTGGAAATCTCCTCGGGCAAGCCGAAAGCGAGGATTGCTCTTTGCGAATTCTTCAAACTTGAATTGATAGGGAATCAGCGAATCGGCTCAAAGGTGAATTTCTGTCCACCGATGGCGGCCTCGGCCATGAAACCACCTTTGGCGTGAACAAAAATGGCCATGCCCTTGGTGTAACCCGGGGCGGACTGAAGACCCGTATCCGGTCCAGTGCTTACCCCCGCACTTGTCCCCCCTGTGCCGGTCTGGGCCTGTGCACCTGCTGTGATGGCCACCGCCGAGGCGGTTGCGTCAAGTTCAAAACTACCGCTGGTAAATTCATCATAGGCTCTTTTATCCTGAAAAAATATGATTTCCTGGAATACCTGCCCGCCCACCTGGAAGCCTACGGAGATCTTGGCAAGCGTCGCGACACCGGTGACCTGGCCGTGCTGGTAGACCTTGCCGTGCCCGTAAGCACCACCGATACCCACCGCCCCTTTTCCGATGCTTGGAAAGACCGCATACCCATATGCCGAATCAAAATAGGGCTTCAACTCTTCTGATTTTTGAAATAGAGCGATGGTCTCGGTGAACTGGTCCGCCATGACCGGAGCGCACACGCTGAGCACCAGGACGGCGACCCATACATAACGACATCTGCAGATCACACGCTTCATGATTTTCCTCCCTTTGGCCGGAATGAAAATATGCATCAATTCCGGTACTGGTTGAGAAGCCAGACATCATGGCCCAATCCATTTTTCTATGGTGGAGCCCCACAGGCACTCAATTAAACTGAAGCGCCGCATTTATCAAGGAAAACGGCTGGGCGGCAGGTCAAACTGAAGGCAGGATCATGCAAACAATAGCTGAAAAACAGGAAAACGATATGATCATCGGCCCTTGCTGACTCGCTCCCAGACTTGATCGATGGTGGCCAGGGACAGGCGTTGTGGATCGATTTGAATCGTATGTGCTTCAGGAAGATATCTATTGATGACCAGGGAAATCTGTGTGGTCAGCGCATCGATTTTGAGGTCGTTCAAAGTGGTGATCATTTTAATGTCGTCCTCTGCCAATTGACGAAGATAGGCCAGGCGGTCACGGCCGGTTTGATACCCCAGCAGTTTTGCATCCAGCTCATCCATATAGGTATAGACGGTCCGCAACAACTCCAGATTATAGTGTAGGCGCAGATGTCGTTGGGCTTGTGAGAGATTTTTAATTCCAAAGCTTTTCAGTACCACTTGGATTTCGGCGGCCAGGGCTTTGTGTTGCCCAGCGAGACCCTCACGGATGGATTTCACCTGGGCCGAACGATCCTCGAGTTGCTGAACGAGCAAATCGATATCGGCAATTTTCTGTTCGAGCTCCACGGCCTTTGGGTTGGCCCAGGCCGATTCGACAGTCGTGGCATGGCTTCCGATCAAAATGCCTATCCAGCAAATGGTCCAAAAATATTGCTTTGCTTTCATAGCGCTATTGTGCCTCCAGTTGTCTTCTGAGCTTTTCCGAAAGAAACAATCGGGTGCCGTAATTTTCCCAGGGGCCGATGGCATGCAACCCGACCAGTTCGAGCTGTTCCCCCCGCCATCGTGAAAGATGGGCCGTGACTTCGGGGGACAGTTGCGTCAATCCGTTCAAGGAGAGCCGTTTGCCGGGCCAGGCAGCCAGCTGTTTTGCAGATTCGACCGGCAAGTCCTTCAATCCGTTCAAGCTGATCCATTCACCTGGCCATTTCGCCAATATTTCGGCCACATCCGGTGGCAACTCGCTTAACGAATTGAGATATAAATCTTTTCCAGGCCACTTGACCAGGCAGCGTGCTGTTTCAGCCGACATGGCGGTTAATTGATATTTTCGGTCGTAATTCCCCTGGCAAATCTCTTTGCTGATGGCTCTGTTCAGAGGCGCCCGCTGGGCTAGTAAGTTAGCCCGCTGACCGATCTCCGCGCTGATTTCAGTCCAGATCGAGGCCAGTTGGACGGCCGGCACGTCCACCTGATCGATGGAAAGCTGCGTGTTATACTGCATGTAGCTCGTGAGTGCCGTTTGAGCCTTTCGCACAAAATCGTCGATCGGCAACCCATAGATACCCGTAGACAGGATGTCGTAAGTATCTGTTTTGCGCTCCAAATAGAGGAGTTCTTCTGCCATGGCCGTGAGCTGGGCGTTGGGGGTGTTAAGTTTCGAGATATACGTTTTACGACGTTGAATGGCTCTGAGCGCCAACTCGATTTTCTTGTCGTTCATCGCCTCGCTGAAAGCTGGAATACGGCCCTGTTCCAGAGTTTGCTCGATTTTTTCTTTTTCTTCTTCGATGCCACGGGCATAATAACTTTTCAGCTGTTCGATGTCGTTGATTTTGATTTGAATTTGCTCCCTGGCCTTGGAAAGGTTTTGTTTCAAGGATAAAAATCCACTTTCAGGGTCAACGTCGACAGGCGTTTCAATGACCGACGTAATGCTTTTGATGCTCTCGTTTTCATTATCCGCAGGAGCAGGCTCTGTTTCAGTCGGATGGTTCTCGGACACCGTCATGGGTTCCGCGGTAGGATCGACTTGCGTATTGCTGGACGCGCTGATTGGCGTCGATTTTGGACGTATGTCATAGCGATCCAACAGGTATACGCCGAAAATGATGACACACGCGGCGATCGCAATGACAGCAGCGATTCGTTTGCCACGCTGCCGGAGGAAAGATCGTCGGTCGGATTTTTTTGGGATTGTTGAATCTTCAGGATGAATTTCTTGAAGTATGGGATACGGCTGTGTCCGTGTTTCTTGTATTGGATCGTCAATTGGTGCCGATGGTTCCACGGGGGGCGCTTTTTTCATATCCGACGATGATGCTTCCGGGGTTGCCTCGGTTAGTAAATTGCTCAGTTCATCGTCAAATTCTTCGATGGTCAACCCTTTGTTTTCCTCGGCTTCCTCTTCTCCAACAGCAGCATCAGCGGATACTTCATCTTTAAGCTTTTTTGCATTGATATCGGCCATAATGGCGTCGAGGGCCGCCTGCTGATCCTCAGACAGGTCGTTATCTCCCGCATCGTTTTCGGAAGCGGGCTTTTCTTCCTCTGTCGTATCTTTCTGCCTTTTTGAACTGATTTCGGCCATGATGGCATCGAGAGCCGCTTGCTGATCCTCAGACAGGTCGTCATCTCCCGAATCGTTTTCGGAAGCGGGTTTTGCTTTCTCTTTCGTGTCTCCCTGCCTTTTCGCACTGATATCGGCCATGATGGCGTCGAGGGCCGCCTGCTGATCTTCAGATAGATCGTCATCCCCGTTGTTGTTCTTTTCGATTTGATTTTTGGGATCGATCGTTTCGGTTTTCCGTTTGGCGTCAATTTCGGCCATGATGGCATCGAGGGCGGCCTGCTGATCTTCGGACAGGTCTTCACCCTCGGTGTTTTTTCCGATGTTCGCTTTTTCATCCCCTGATGCATGGCCTTCGCTTTTGGAATTGATCTCGGCCATGATGCGATCGAGGGCTGCCTGTTGATCCGAATCCAGTTCGTCTGGGGCTTTGATAGAGGCATCATCCGGGGAGGCGTCCCTGCCCCCGGCGCCAGAATCGGTCGTCGTGTTTGAAGTGGGTTGGGTCTCTTCAGCTTTCACCGGCGGTGATACGTCGACATCGGCGGACGGCGAAGATGCAACTGCCGAGTCGGATGCCATTTCCGAGCCTGAACCGTCCTTGGCATTTGTATCGGCTTTCAGCGGTGGTTTTTCGGAAGCCTCGCCGGCAGGTTCCTCAGACGGACCACTGGCAGCGTTGATTTCAGCCATGATTTTCTCAAAAGCGGCTTTTTCATCGGCGCTTAGACTGGCCAGTTCGTCATCAAAATCAGCATCCTCGTTATCCCGCTTGTTGTCTTGATCCATCTCTGCCATCGCTACAATCCACTAAATATATTAAATAAATTAGATCGACCGCCGATGTTGCCCCCCCCTTAACAGCATGGGCCTGGCTGATGCTTTCCTTATTATATACTGTCATATCGACAGGTTTGATCCAAACTTGAATAGGGAACCACCGCGTTCGAGAAATGGCAATTCGCATGGGTCGTGGTGTTTCTGAACAGGCAGAACGGCGCCGGTCGCTGCCGTTTTTCAAAGCCAATATCTTACGTTTAATTCTCATAACCACTATGGTATAAAGATTTTTTAAAATATGAGGTCAAAATCTTTCGTTTGGACTGCCGATGGGTGATCGCGTCTGTCCCGGCGAAGGTTTATTATTTTCATTACTATCAAAGGCTTCTCCTGAAACAATGAGTAGTGATGCAAGGGAAATATTGCAGACGTCCGCAATTGAATCATTGGAGATGCAACTGCAAAAGGAGCGCGGAGCGCGACAGGCGGCCGAAGAACGGATCCGAAAGGTTGTCGCCGATCACAAACGGCTCGAAATAGAATTGGTGCGTTACAGGGACCATTTTGAAAGTCTGGTCGCCAATCGCACGGCAGAGTTGATGGCCACCAATGAAAAGCTCATGGTTGAAAACCGTGAGCGTCGAATGGCCGAGCGTGAACGGCGCGCCTTCGAGGATCAGTTCCGAGAGGCATCACTGATGCTGGAGGCCATGCTCAACGCCATCCCCGACATTATCGGTGTCCAGGACAGCAATCATCGCATCATTCGTTTTAACAAGGCTGGCTACAAATTTTTCAACCAAGTCGAAAATGAGGTGATCGGCAAACGCTGTTATGAACTGATCGATCAGGGGGCGCCTTGCGAAAATTGCGTGACGCGGCAAATTCTGGAGACCAATCAGCCCGCACAACTCGAAAAATATATTGATGCCAAGGGCGTCTGGATGGATATCCGCGCCTATCCGATTCGGGACATGGACGGACGGGTGTTTCGAATCGTCGAGCACTGGCGTGACATCACGGAATTGAAACACAGTCAGGCCTCACTTGTCGAATCCGAAGAAAAATACCGGTTGCTGGTCGAGAATGCCAACGAAGGTATCTTTATTTTTCAGGAAAACCAGTTCAAGTTTTCCAACCGCAAGGCCAGGGAAATCGCCCGTCGGCTGGGCATGCCGACGTTACGAAAACCATTGATCGACTATATCTACAAATCCGACCGGGGCAAAGATCCGGGTCTTTTCATGCGTCGATTAAATGGCGAAGACCCCAAACCGCATGCAATTTCCTTTAGGGTCGTCGATCAGGACAACGAGATCCTGTGGGTCGAATTGAACACCGTCAATATCACCTGGAAAGGCAGACCGGGTACCCTCAACCTGGTCAGGGACATCACACAAAGCAAAGATCTCGAACGTCGCTTCCAGGAGGCTCAGCGGATGGAGTCGCTGGGCACCCTCGCCGGAGGAATAGCGCATGACTTCAATAACTTGTTGATGGGCATCCAGGGAAATGTCTCCTTGATGTACATCGACGCCGAGTCTGATCCGTCGTTGATCGAGAAGCTTAAAAACATTGAAAATTGTGTCGACAGCGGTTCGCGACTGACCAAACAGCTGCTCGGTTTCGCCCGGGGGGGCAAGTATGTGGTCAAGCCCATGGATATGAACCAAATCCTGCAAAGTTCGGCGGATATGTTCGGGCGCACCCGCAAGGCGATCAATATCCATGGCAATTATCAGGAGGGACTGTGGACCGTGATGGTCGACGGGAGCCAGATTGAACAGGTGCTGGTCAACCTTTTTCTCAATGCCTGGCAAGCCATGAATGGCAGCGGTGATCTATACTTAAGCACCAGTAATGTGACGCTCAGCGAGACTTTTACCAAGCCGTTCGAGGCGGCGCCCGGGCAATATGTCAAGATCAGTGTGACCGATACCGGTATCGGTATGACAGAAGAGACCCAACGGCGTATTTTCGAGCCCTTTTTCACGACCCAGGAGCCGGGTCGCGGCACGGGACTCGGATTGGCCTCTGTGTTTGGGATCGTTAAAAACCACAACGGTATTATCACAGTGAAAAGCAGCCCGGGTATGGGCAGCACCTTCGAGGTCTATCTGCCGGCGTCGGACCAGCATCCTGAAGTCGATCCGGTTCCGGCCGACTCCATCGAGCTCGGGTCGGAAACGATCCTGCTGGTGGACGACGAAGACTACATCATCGATGTGGCCCGTCTCATGCTTGAAGGCCTTGGATATACGCTTCTGATTGCAAACAACGGTCAATCCGCGATGGAACTCTTCAAGGAGAATAAGTCGCGTATCGACCTCGTAATTCTCGATATGGTGATGCCAGATATGGATGGCGAAGCCGTCTTCAAGCAGATGCGCGCTATCAAACCCGACGTCAAGGTCTTGTTCGCCAGCGGGTATTACGTCATTGAAGAGACGAGCAGCCTGCTGCAGGAAGGGGGTAGTGATTTCCTGCAAAAACCCTTTAACATGAATCAGCTTTCAACCAAGATCCGCAACATTTTGGGCAAGTCCTAATCACCTGAACCATCTTTGAAGTGTTTCAGAACAGTTTTAACTGACGGCCTCGATGGACGGGTGCAGGCATGACACCCGGCTGGTCTGAGGATGGCTGGCCCTGAGTTTGTCCTCTCTGCAATTTAAACTCTTCATGCGTCACACAAACCCGATCGGCGCCGATGAAACGGATATCGTGGATGGTGTCCAGCCGCAAATCCTCTTCCTGGCGAGTGACCACAGGAAAGCCGTAGTGTCGGTTGTTGTGTTTGAGACTACCCCTGGTCTTGGTTTTTTCATCTACAAACATCAAGTGTTGCTCGACTCGGCGGGCGACGATTTGGTTGGCAATTTTGGGTATCGCTGCCACCCGCTGAAGGATGACCGTTTTTAAGGCCGGATCGCATTCGAACCCAATGCAGTTTCGGCCGCTGCACATGGCCGCCAGCATGGTGGTGCCTGTGCCGAGGAAAGGGTCCAGGACCGTGTCGCCTTTCACAGAGAACATGTGGATCAGGCGGTAGGGCAGTTCTATAGGAAAGGCACCACTTCGATCCATGTTCTTTTGGCCGTTGATTTGCTGCGCGACGCCGCGCAGATCAAACCAGACATCAGAGAACCAATGGTTGCGCTCCTCCCAGAAATATGCACTTTCCCGGCGCAACTGTTTTTGTTCTTCCAGGGGGAATTCACGTTTGGCTCCCCACCGAAATATCAATATGAACTCATGTTCCAGGGTGACGTACCCACCGGGCGGCAGCATGCCCGACCCCATGAATTTGTTGGGTGCATTGGTCGGCTTGCGCCACAATATGGCGGGCAGTTGGCTGAATCCGAGGGCGTTGAAAGCCGAAATGATGCGAGCGTGATTGGCAAATAGCCGAAACTGGCTGTCGAAAGTTCGGGTGGCATCACCGATATTGATACATACCAGGCCGCCGGGGCGGATGATGCGCCGGACTTCGCTCCAGATTCTGTCCAATATGCGGTGCATGCTTTCAAAAGCCAAATCCGTTTCGCAAGTGGAAAGGGCCTTTTCAATGGTCGGGTTCGCGGCACAGAACAGTTCGTCCCACATCTGGATCATGGGATAGGGAGGCGAGGTGACCACCAGATCGATGCTCTGGTCTGCCACCGTCTCCATGGCCGAAGCGTTGCCAATGACGATCTGGTGGTTTGTTTTCATAAGGAAAATCCGGTCCACCTTGTGGCATTTCAAGGATAAGTTGTCAATAGATGGGGTTCCCCCGGCCAGGGGTGATGGGACGGCGCGGATCGAGGCCTGGCGCTGAATCGTTAAACCATCGGCTCGCCATGCCTATTCAGATCATCAGCTGGGTATTGCATGTTGCAGCAATCATGCGTAAGATGGCCGCGCTTGATCACCCCCTATTTCAATCATCACAAACAAGGAATAATCAGATAAGATGGAAAGCAAACAAGTCGGGAAAAGATTTTCCGGTCGCTTGATCGTTGTCGGCGCTTTCTTGGCGCTTCTTGCGGTCGGTCTCGCCGCGCTCAGCCTGGTTGCCGCCAATGAGCTTGTGGACATCTGGTGGTTCGACAGCCTGGGGTACCAATTTTACTATTGGCAGCGCAAGCTCTACCGATACCTGGTCTTTGCCGCAGTTTCGCTCCTTTTTTTCATGATTTTCTTTCTCAATTTCTGGATCGCCTCACGTTCGCTCAAGCGTGCATCGAAAACCGACGTCGGGAGCAACCCAAAAGGGCATCGCTCGATCGTGAAGGCCTTCCAAAGCGGCTCCATGATACTATATGCGCCATTGTCTCTGGTGATGAGCATCCCCCTGGCCATGCCGCTCTACCAGCACTGGGAAAAATTTCTCTTTTTTGTCTTTGGTTCTCAGGCAGGCATCGAGGACCCGTTTTTTGCCAAAGATATCAGCTATTATCTTTTTTCATTGCCCATCTACAGCCTGCTGCAGCGGAGACTCTTTTTCGCGTTGCTGGTCCTTCTGGCCGGCCTGTTGCTGATGTACATCATCAAAAATCGGCTGCTGACCCAGCGCCTCTTTCGTTTTTCAGGCATCGCCAAATGGCATCTGAGCCTCTTGCTACTTTGCATATTCGGTATGGAGATATGGGATCTGGCCCTTCAACGCCATAGTCTGGTCTATGATCCCAGCCATCAGCCTCTTTTTTCGGGTCCGGGCTATGTGCAAATGAATCTGGTCGTCCCGCTCCTCTGGTTGGGCATGGGTCTGCTGGCGGCTACCGCTGTGATGCTCATCGTGGCGATTCAGTTCAGAAAAGGGATCAAGCTGTTTGTCGGATTAGTCGTCGCCCTGGCGTTAGTCCTGGCGGTTCGATATACCCCCTTTTTACCTCAGTTCGTTCAGACTTACTGGGTCAAACCCAACGAAATCGAAAAAGAGAGCACGTATATCAGCAGGAGTATCCAGGCCACCCTGGATGCCTATGCATTGAATCGGGTCACCACCCTGGATTTTGAACACCAGCGGTTCCCCATCGGATCGGCCGTGCACGAGGTGGAGGGTATCTTGCGGAACATACCGGTGTGGGATTCCGAGACACTGGAAACGGTTTTTCAACAGCTGCAGGAATTGCGAAGTTACTATACTTTCCCGCTGGTCAGCGTCGGCCGGTATGACGTATCCGGCCATTCCCAACAGGTCTTTTTGTCGCCGCGGGAGCTTGAATACGACAATCTGCCCGGCGACGCCAAAAACTGGATTAACAACCACCTGATCTATACGCACGGCAATGGAGTTGTCATGACACCGGCCAGCCAGGTCAGTGGGACGCCCATGACATGGTTCGTGCGCAACATTCCCGCCGAATCCCAATACGGGATCGAAATCGGTCAACCCCGCATTTACTATGGTATGTCACCCTATCCCTATGCGATTGCGCCCAACAAGGCGGGTGAAATGGACTACCCCAAGGGTGGCAGTAATGTGACCAATAACTACGATGGGCGGGGAGGCGTCGCAATCTCTTCCCTGGCACGAAAAGCTTTATTCGCCTATTACCTGAAAGATAAGAATATTTTCTTTTCGTCTAAGATCACCGACGAGAGCAGGGTCCTTTTCAGACGACAGGTTATCGAGCGGATACGTCACCTCGCACCTTTTCTGCAGCTCGATCAGACGCCCTATCTGGTCGTGACGCCCAGAGGGATCCACTGGTTCATCGACGCCTATACCACATCCGACTGGTATCCCGGCGCCGCGTCCTACCAATACGGCGGCAAGACGTTGAATTACGTCCGCAACAGCGTCAAGATCGTGGTGGATGCCTACCATGGCAGCGTGGATTTTTATGCCTTCGATGAGAGCGACCCAATCATAAAGGCCTATCAGCGCATCTATCCTGGTTTATTCAAGGATAAGGCCAGCATGCCGGCGGAATTAAAAAAGCATGTGCGCTATCCCAAAGATATGTTCGATGTCCAGATGCACATCTATGCCAAATATCACCAGGTGGATCCCCAGGTTTTTTATCAGCAGGAAGATTTGTGGACATTTGCCGAAGCCCTCGGCGAAAAGACATCCGTACCCCTCAAGCCTTACTATTTGACTCTCGATCTCATTGAACGGGGGCAGCTTGATTTCATGCTGCTCGTTCCCATGTTTCCCAAGGGCCGCGATAACTTGAGATCCATGGCCGTGGTCGGCTGCGATGAGGACAACTACGGTAAGATTATCGTATATGATTTCCCCAAAGGCGAACTCGTCTACGGCCCTGCGCAAATCAATGCCCTCATCAATCAAGATCCCGCCATTGCCCAGCAGTTTACCCTGTGGGACCAGATCGGTTCTTCCGTTGTCCGTGGGAAAATGATTATTCTCCCCGTGGAAAACAGCATTATTTTTATCCAGCCGGTCTATTTGAAATCCACCTCGAGGGTGAGCATCCCGGAATTACAGCGAATCATCATGAGTGAAGGCCGGGCGGTGGTTATGGAGACTTCTCTGGAAAAGGCTTTTGCCACTTTGCAGGAGCGCATCCGGCAGGAGATTCAGGACACGGAGCAGCGGTTTCCTACCGTAGAGGAGGTTGACCGTCAGGCCCCCGCACCATCGATGCCACCCGCACCGGAGGCCGGGCAGGCGCCATCCGATACCGATATCCAGCCGGCACCATCGGGGAATTTGCCGGCGCCGGATGAAACGGCGCCTTCAATAACAGAAGCACCACACGGAGAAGAGAAGCGGGCCCCAAATGCCGATTAACGGCCAAATGGTGTTTCGGGAGCTTTAGGCAGATCGATTATGATGGTTCGTGCCTACGTTACCGCGGAGGAGACAATGGCCTGCGCTTCCGCCTGGATTTGTTTCAGGTGCTGTTCATCCTTGAAACTCTCCGCGTAGATTTTGTAGATATCTTCGGTGCCCGAGGGGCGGGCAGCAAACCAACCGTTGGCCGCAACCACCTTCAGCCCGCCGATGGCCGCTCCGTTGGCAGGAGCGTGCGTCAAAGCGATTTGTATCGGTTCACCGGCGAGGGTGTCGATGTTGACTTTTTCGGGTGTCAGTTTGGATAGCGCCGATTTCTGGGCCTTGCTGGCCGGCGCGTCGATGCGTGCGTAAATCGGCGATCCGAATCGGGTCTCCAGGTCGGTGTAAATTTCGGCGGGATCCCGATTTATACGCGCGGTGATCTCCGCCGCCAGCAGGGCGGCAATCATGCCATCTTTATCCGTGGACCACGCCGAACCATCCATGCGTTCGAAAGACGCGCCGGCGCTCTCTTCGCCGGCAAATCCCAGCGAACCGTCTAAAAGGCCGTCCACAAACCATTTGAATCCGACCGGTACCTCATAGAGCCGGCGGCCAAGATGGGCGGCCACGCGGTCGATCATCTGGCTGCTGACCAAAGTTTTGCCCACGGCCGCCGTCGCCGGCCAATGGGGCCGGTGTTGAAATAGATAATAGACGCAAACGGCCAGGTAGTGATTGGGCGGCATCAATCCCTTTCCACGTGTGACGATACCATGCCGGTCATGATCGGTATCGCATCCGAAACCGATCTCGAATCGATCCTTTAAACCGATCAGGCGCTGCATGGCGTAAGTGGAGGAGGGGTCCATGCGGATGCGGCCGTCCCAATCCAGGGACATGAAGCGAAACGTGGGGTCCACGCCACCATCCACCACCGTGAGATTCAGATTGTAACGATCGGCGATGGCCGGCCAGAATCCCACGCCAGAGCCGCCCATGGGATCGACGCCCAGGGGTATGCCGGACGCGCGGATGACATCCATATCGATGACATTGGCCAGGTCGAGCGTATAGGTGCCGATGTAATCATAAGTATGAGTGGTTGCCGCGCGGCGCGCGCGTTCATAGGGTGTGCGGAGAAGAGGTTTTAAACCATCGGCCAGAAGCGTGTTGGCACGTTGCTCGATCCAGGACGTGATCTCGCTGCCGGCTGGCCCGCCGTTGGGTGGATTGTATTTAAATCCGCCATCTTCCGGGGGATTGTGGGAAGGCGTGATGACAATACCGTCGGCCAGGCCATTGGTACGGCCCCGATTGTGGAGGAGAATGGCATGGGAGATGGCCGGCGTGGGCGTGTAGGCATTGCCTTCGGCCAGCATCACCTCGACATTGTTTGCGGCGAGCACCTCGAGCGCTGTCACCATGGCGGGTGTGGACAGGGCGTGGGTATCCATGCCCAGAAAGAGCGGTCCGGTAATATTCTGGCTGCGGCGATAGTCGCAGATCGCCTGGCTGGTGGCCAGAATGTGATCCTCGTTAAAGCTGTTTTTGAAGGAAGAACCCCGGTGTCCCGAAGTGCCGAAGGCGACCCGTTGCTCTGGAATGGAGACATCCGGTTTCCGGCTGAAATAGGCGGTAATCAGATCGGGGAGGTTGACCAGCATCTCCGGCAATACCGGCTGGCCGGCGCGTTCATGGATCGTCATGACCTTCTCCTTTGTGATAATGACGCATGATCTCTCTTGGGCTGAAATCGGCAGAAAAATTTTGAAAGCATAAAATTCGAAACGTTTCGAACACTCTAACATGTCTCCGAAACATTGAAAAGGATGTCGCCCGGGGAGGGCATAAACCGATTCGACGATCAGGAGAAATTCAACCTCAGGTCATCGGGCACTTGTCAGGAGGTCTGTTCATATTTAAGATATTATTATTTCAGGCCTTCATTCAATGGAGGATTTTGCCATGGCCAATCATGATGACGGCGGCGACCGCGCGAGTGCACAGATCGCATACGAGAACCGGGAATGGATCGAATCCCTGGATTATGTCTATGAGAACCAGGGACCGCAGCGGGTCAGGGAACTGTTGCGGTTACTGCAAACACGCGCCCAGAAGCGGGACGCTGAATTTCCCTTTTCCGCCAACACCCCCTACATCAACACGATCGGCGTCGATCGGCAACCGGCCTATCCAGGCAGCCGTGAGATAGAACGTCGCATCAAGAGTATCATCCGTTGGAACGCCATGGCCATGGTCGTGCGCGCCAACCGTCAAAGCAGTGGCATCGGCGGCCATATTTCTACTTACGCCTCCTGCGCCACGCTCTATGAAGTCGGTTTCAACCATTTTTTCCGTGCCAAAAGCGCCGACCATCCTGGAGATATCGTATATTTTCAAGGGCATGCGTCGCCGGGTATCTACGCCCGCGCATTCTTGGAGGGGCGCCTCGAGACAGTCCAACTCGAAAATTTTCGTCGGGAGCTGAGGCCCGAGGGTGGGCTGTCCAGCTATCCGCATCCCTATCTGATGAGGGATTTCTGGCAATTCCCAACCGTATCCATGGGGCTCTCGCCCCTGATGGCCATCTACCAGGCGCGTTTCAACCGATATCTGCAGGACCGGGGGATAAAGCCACGGGACGATCAGAAGGTTTGGGCCTTTCTCGGTGACGGCGAACTGGACGAACCCGAATCCCTCGGCGCCATCACGCTCGCCTCCCGTGAACAGTTGGACAATTTGATTTTTGTGGTCAACTGCAACCTGCAGCGCTTGGACGGACCGGTCAGGGGCAACGGTAAGATCATTCAGGAGCTCGAGGCCGCATTCCGTGGTGCGGGATGGAACGTCATCAAGGTGATTTGGGGCGGTGACTGGGATCCGCTGCTGGGCCAGGACGACGACGGACTGCTCGTGAAGCGTATGGAAGAGGTGCCCGACGGTCAGTATCAAATGTACTCGGTGGCCGGCGGTGATTACATCCGCAAAGACTTCTTCGGCAAGTACCCCCAACTGGAAAAGATGGTCCGTTCCTATTCCGACGAGCAACTTTTCAAACTGCGGCGGGGCGGCCACGATCCCGATAAGGTGTATGCCGCCTACCAATCCGCGATCCATCATGAGGGGGCTCCCACCGTTATCCTGGCCAAAACCATCAAAGGATACGGACTCGGAGAGGCCGGTGAGGGGCGCAATATCACCCACCAGCAGAAAAAGCTCAACGATGAGGAGTTGCGATACTTTCGCAGCCGATTCGGGATTCCCATCCCGGATGAAGAGATTCAGAAGATGCCGTTCTACCGACCGTCACCGGACAGTGAAGAGATCCGATATCTGCAGGAGCGAAGACGTCGATTGGGCGGCTATCTGCCGGCGCGGAGCTGGTCGGTTCCGGCTGTGAGACCACCGGGGGAAGCGCTTTATACCGAATTCATGGAGGGCACCGGCGATCGCGAGGTGGCCACCACCATGGCCATGGTCCACCTCCTGGGAAAACTTTTGAAAGACAAGAATACCGGACCGTATATCGTGCCCATCGTTCCGGACGAAGCCCGCACCTTTGGCATGGAGGCCCTTTTTCGATCCATCGGAATCTACTCCCATGTGGGACAGACCTATGAGCCGGTAGACAAGGAGAGCTTGCTGTACTACAAGGAGGCCAAAAACGGTCAGATTCTGGAAGAGGGAATCACCGAAGCCGGCGCCATGTCGTCGTTCATCGCTGCCGGAACCTCGTACTCAAGCCACGGCATCAACATGATTCCCTTCTTTTTTTACTATTCGATTTTTGGCTTCCAGCGCATCGGCGACCTCATATGGGCGGCCGGCGACGCCCAGGCCCGAGGTTTTCTCCTGGGTGCCACTTCCGGTCGAACCACGCTGGCCGGTGAAGGGTTACAGCACCAGGATGGTCACAGTCATCTGCTGGCATACGCCAATCCCTCGGTCCTAGCCTATGATCCGGCCTTTGCCTATGAACTGGCGGTGATCGTGCGCGAGGGTATGCGGCGCATGTTCGAGGCCGGTGAAAATTTGATCTACTACATTACCATCATGAACGAGTTGTACCGCATGCCGCCCAAACCGGAAGGCATGGACGAAGGGATCCTGAACGGGATTTACCGATTCCGTCGATCCGATACAAAAAGAGCCAAGGCGAAAGTCCACCTGCTGGGAAGCGGCACCATCTTGAACGAGGTGCTCAAGGCCGGTGATCTGTTGGAAACGGATTACGGCGTGGCGGCGGATGTGTGGAGTGTGACCAGTTATAAAAGCCTCTATTGGGATGCCATCGACACCGAGCGATGGAATTGGCGCCATCCGGATCGAAAGCCGAGAGCGTGTTTCTTGGAAAAGCAGTTGAGCGGCGAAACCGGTGTGTTCGTTGCGGCATCGGATTATGTCAAGACATTGCCGGCCAGCATCGCCAAGTGGGTGCCAGGCCCCATGGTGCTTTTGGGAACAGATGGTTACGGCCGAAGCGAGTCCCGCGCGGCCCTGCGCGACTTTTTCGAGGTCGATGCGCGCCATATCGCATTTGCCGCATTGGGAGCGCTGGCCCGGGAGAAGGCCGTCACGGCCGCGATCGTCAAAAAGGCGGCCAATGCTCTGGAGATCGATCCCGAAAAGAGCAATCCGTTGTTCGTATAGCGCTTTTTTCGTTCGAATGAGAAACGACCCAACCACCACATCCTTATCAAAAAAATAATAATCAACTCAAGGAGAGGGAGCCCTTATGATCAAAGAGGTCACGATCCCGGAGATCAGCGAAAACGTCACCTCCGGCAAGGTGGTCAAGGTGCTGGTTCAAGAGGGGGATAGGGTCGATATCGATGACATTCTCATCGAATTCGAGACCGAAAAGGCGTTGGTCGAAATCCCATCCACCGCCAAAGGGAAAATTGTCGAGCTGCCTGTCAAGGAAGGCCAGGAGCTGCGCGTGGGCGATGTGATCGCCAGGGTTGAGATCGAAGAAGAGGGCGAGGAGAGAAAAAAGCCGGATCGGGCAGAGACGAAGGCTGACGCCAGTTCGAAGGAAGCGGAAGCTGAATCACCGACTCCCGATGATTCGGTGTACCGTCCGGCGGCAGAAAAGAAGCGCGATGAGAAACAAGGCAAATCGTCTGGCCTTGAGAAGGAACCGCCATCCCGAGAAGATCGCCCGCCGGCGCCCGCCGCTCCGTCTGTCCGACGTTTTGCCCGCGAGTTGGGAATCGACATCCACGAGGTGCATGGCACCGGACCGGGTGGAAGAATCACCGAGAGCGATGTAAAGGCCTTTGTCAAAGAAGGTCGGGAGGCTGCAGGGCAAACTGCCCTCCTGGGCGAAATTGCCGAAACGGCTTTACCGGACTTCGCCCGATGGGGCGATATCGAAACGGTCGAATTACCCGGGGTTCGCAAACTAACCGCCAAAAGCACGGCCCTGTCATGGCGCCTTGTGCCCCATGTGACGCAATTCGATAAGAGCGACATCACGGCATTGGAAACATTTCTCGGCAAAAACGGGCCAGGCCCTAGAGGAAAGGATGTCAAGCTCACCGTGACGGCGGTGTTGGCCAAGGTATGCGCCGCCGGTCTGTTGAAGTTTCCGCGTTTCAACGCGAGCATCGATATGGCCAACAATCTCATGATTTATAAAAAATATGCGCATATCGGCATCGCCGTGGATACCGAGCGAGGGCTACTGGTCCCGGTGATTCGCAATGCCGATAAAATGTCCATTCGTGAACTCGCCACTGCAATTGCCGATCTGGCCGAAAGATCACGAAACAAAAAGATCAAACCAGATGAGATGGAGGGCGGTACCTTTACCATTTCCAATCAGGGCGCTATCGGAGGCACCCAGTTCACACCCATCGTCATGTGGCCCCAGGCGGCCATTCTGGGTGTGAGCCGGAGCACGGTCGAACCCGTTTATATGGACGGCCAATTCCATCCTCGCACCATGTTGCCACTGGCACTCTCGTACGATCATCGAATTATCGATGGCGCCGATGCGGCCCGTTTTCTGAAATGGATTTGTGAATGCCTCGAACAACCGTTCAACCTTCATCTATAAATGCGGAGGGATTGACATGACAGATCACGCTACACAAGTGGTCGTTATCGGCGGCGGCCCAGGAGGTTATGCGGCAGCGTTTATGGCGGCGGATCTGGGGTTACAGGTCACGCTAATCGATCCGGGTGAGAATCCGGGCGGTGTTTGCCTTTACAGGGGCTGTATTCCCTCCAAAGCGCTTTTGCATGCGGCCAAGGTGATCCGCGAAGCGCGGGACGCCGAAAATTTTGGTTTGCATTTCAGCGGGCTGAAAATCGACCATGCCCGTCTTAAAGAGTGGAAAGAGTCGGTGGTCGCCAAAATGACCGGTGGCTTGGGGCAGTTGGCTAAACAGAAAAAGGTGCGTTACATCCAAGGCAAGGCGACCTTCAAGGATAGCCGGACACTGCATGTTGTAGCAGGTGAAGACAAAACACAAGATATGGTATTTGAACATGCCATCATCGCCACCGGTTCCCGACCCATTCGGCTGAAGCATCTCGACATCGATTCCGAGCATTTGTGGGATTCAACGGACGCGCTCGCTCTTCAAACCATCCCCAAACGACTGCTGGTCATCGGGGGCGGCTATATCGGCCTGGAACTTGGAACGGTTTACGCCGCACTGGGCTCAACAGTGCAGGTGGCCGAAATGACTCCAAGTCTGCTTCCAGGTGCGGACAAGGACCTTGTGCGGTTTGTGCGAAATGATCTGAAGGAGAAGTTCGAAGCCATCCATTTGGAAACCACGGTGACGCAGTTAAGAGACCAGAAAAATGGCATAAATGTGACCATGGAGGGACCGGAGTCCGATGGCAAACCGAAGCATTTCGACAAGGTGCTGATGGCAGTCGGACGCAAACCCAATTCCGGCGATCTGGGTCTTGAGAACACCAAGATCGAACTCGACGACAAGGGGTTTATCCGCGTGGATCTGCAGCGCCGCACAGCCGAGCCTCACATCTTTGCCATCGGCGACGTAGTCGGTGAGCCGATGCTGGCTCATAAAGCCAGCCACGAGGGCAGGATCGCAGCCGAGGTGATCGCACAGCATAAAGTGGCATTTGAGCCCGCCTGCATACCAGCCGTAGTGTTTACAGACCCTGAAATCGCATGGGTCGGCCTATCAGAAGCCGAAGCAAAGGATAAGGGCGTGAAATTCAAGGCCGTACGCTTTCCCTGGGCAGCCTCCGGACGCGCCTCGACATTGGGGCGGAACGATGGTTTGACCAAGCTGCTCGTCGATCCGGAAACCGAACGCATTCTTGGCGTGGCGATAGTGGGGCCCGGTGCCGGCGAACTGATCGCAGAGGGTTCCCTGGCCTTGGAAATGGCAGCCACCGTGGCTGACATGGGATTGACGATTCACCCCCATCCCACCCTATCGGAAACGCTCATGGAGGCGGCCGATGTGTTCCAGGGCACTTCGACGCACTATCATGCCCCCAGGCGAAAATAGCCTTAGAGCAACCGGTGCTCCCAAAATGCTTGAATGTTTGGCTGAACCGTTTCGACGTTAAAAATACCATATGAGGTATAGCAAAAATATAAAGACAACAACATATGGTATATCGTTCCTTTTCTGGAAAATAGATGCGGCGACGTTTTTCACTGACCGACCCTACCGGACACTTCGCCGGAAGGCGGGATGGTCACCACCGGCACCGGACTGTTTTTGACCACCTTTTCGGTAACGCTCCCAAATGTAAAATGGCCCTTTGCACCTGTGGTGCTCATGACCACGAGGTCGGCTCCTTCTTTTTCGATCAATTTAAGAATCTCTTGGGCCGGATCGCCTACTGCGACATGGCGAACGTAAAGCGGGCAGTTGGAAAGATAGTCGCTGCATATCGTTTGCAGACGTTCCTCCGCCTTTTTTTGCTCCCAGGATAGAATTTTCTCGATACGATCCGGCTCGAACTGACCATACCAATCTTTATGGTGGGCCACATCCTCGATGACATAGAGGACATGTACCTCGGCTCCATATTTTTCAGTCAAGGATCGTACATAAGACATCGCATACTGTGCGCTCCCCGAAAAATCGGTGGGCCATAATATTTTTCGAATAGGCATGGCTTGCCTCCATTTCTGTAGGTTGTTGTCCCACGGGTGTTCACGGATTTTAAGGTTATCAAAACACTTTTCACCAAATTATGAAGGATTCACGCCAAGTAAAGGGCCGGGTGGTGCTTTGGTGAGCATTTGAACCCAGTTGAGGTAGTGCGATTTTTCTTGACCCGAAACACCATAACAATCCATATTAGCTGAACAATTTTGCATGCGCGACTGACAATGCACTTACCGTCAATATGTATCGGGGCAAGACATATGAAAACATTCACGCTGGGTGACTTAGCCTCCCAAGTGGGCGGAGAGGTCCTGGGGGATACAAACATCAAAATTCATGCAACGGCAGGGTTGGCCCAGGCTGGCGAGGGCCAAATCAGTTTTCTTGCCAATCGAAAATATACCCCCCTGGTTAAATCGACCCAGGCATCCGCTGTCATCGTCAAAGAAAAAATGGCGTCTAATGCAGCCCTGCTGATTTGTCAGGACCCATACTATGCCTTTACCCGGATTGCGGTGTTGCTTCACGGTTATCGTCGTCATCCCTTCAGTGGGGTCAGTACCGGGGCGAGCATCGCACCCAGTGCCCTCATCGGCCAAGGTTCAGCCATTGCGAATCATGTCAATATCCTGGAAAACGTGCGCATCGGTAAAAATTGTACCCTATATCCAGGGGTATTCATTGGCCCTGAGAGTGTCGTCGGTGATGATTGCATCCTCTATCCCAATGTCGTGATTTACGATCAGTGCCAAGTTGGGAATCGGGTGATCATCCAGGCCAACTCAACAGTCGGTGAAGACGGTTTCGGGTTTGCCACCCACAAGGGGATTCATCATAAAATTCCTCACATAAGCCGCGTGATCATCGAGGATGACGTTGAACTGGGAGCCGGTTGCGGGATCGAAAGAGGCGCCATGGAGGATACGATCATCGGAAAGGGCTCCAAAATCGGCGATGCGGTGGTGATCGGCCATGGCACCAAGGTGGGGCCTCATTGCCTTTTGGTACCTCAGGTGGGCATCGCTGGCTCGACAACACTGGGACACCATTGTGTCGCCGCCGGTCAGGTGGGTATCGGCGGGCACCTGCACATCGGCAACGGCGTCATGATTGGAGGACAAGCGGGGGTCACTGAAGATGTCCCGGACGGTGTCACGCTCTGGGGTACCCCGGCCTTCGAGGCGAGTCAGGCCAAGAGATCCTATTTTCTGATTCGGCGGTTGCCCGAAATATGGAAAGAGTTAAAGCGCCTCAGGGAAAGAATTGCGGCTATAGACGGCAAAACAGGAAAATGAAACATGTGAAGTATGCACCGTTTCGGTAAGGCTTAGGTTCTGAACAATTTGAAGTCAGGTTGAGGTCATGTTGAAGTCAGGGCTTCCCATGCAATACATGATCGATCTTTCAGAAGATAAATCATATATTATTCTCAAATATTTCGGCGACATCACCTCCCAAGTCGCATTGGTCGCCACCGAAGAATCGCATGCGTTGGGAGGTAAATACGGCATCAGGCATTATCTGGTCGATGCGACCGAAGCGAAGAATTTCGAAAACCCCTTTAAGAATTACAACTTTGCATATCAAGACCTGGAGAGAGCAAACATTGATCGGTCGGCATGCGTGGCACTTCTCACGTCCCCGGAGGATACGTCGCATGACTTTATCGAAACTCTAATGGTGAACGCAGGATACGATGTCAAGATGTTCAAGAACAGGGAAAATGCAATACAATATCTTCTTGCAGCGATCAGGGGGAAAAACTCGACTTCATAAACAGCCTTGCCCTGTCGTGGGAACTACTGCAACAATGCTGTTTTGACGGTTACCGATAGCTTTTCAATCGTATAAGGTTTGCGGAGATAGGGGCCGGCGCCTAATCTTTGAACTTCCTTTACCCGCGCGCCTTCGGAAAATCCACTGACGATAATCGCTTTCTGATTCGTCCTTATCTTGACGATCCGTTTGTAGGTTTCCAAACCGTCGATTCCCGGGTCCATGATCATGTCAAGGATGACCAAATCCGCTCGATGGTCTTTGAGGTGTTCCAGGGCCTCTTCTCCACCGGGTACGGCAACTATTGCATAGCCCAGGTTTTCCAGAATAGCGGTGGCGATTTGGCGCTGTTCCAGCACATCGTCTACGATCAATATGGTTTCTCCATTTCCCCGGTGATCTGAAAGCACAAATTGACTGATGTGTTCATCGATGCGTTTACGCGTTGCCGGAAAGTACAGTTTAAAAACCGTACCGGATCCAATCTCGCTTTGTATTCCAATGAAACCATCATGGTCCTTGACAGTACTCCACACCACGGTCATGCCGAGGCCGGTGCCACTTCTTCCCATGCTTTTTTTGGTGTAGAATGGCTCGAAAATTTTTTCCTTGTCTTCTTCCGACAAGCCTTGGCCCGTATCTGAGACCTTCACGAGTATATATTCACCCTCTTCGACATCATCGTAGTCCTTCAGCGTCCGATCCACATATCGATTCTCTGTGGAGATCGTTAATGCACCCCCGTTCGGCATGGCCTCCAATGCATTGGTAACAAGGTTCATGATCGTCTTGGAAAGATGCACTTCGGATCCCATGATATTAAATAGATTGGGATCGAGAAGGGTCTCGACAGTGCATGTGGGATGCGACTTTTTCAATTCCAAGAATTCGGCACTATGGACGTAATCCTCGATGATCCCATTCATCCCGACCGGCTTGAGTTTTGATACCCCCCGCCTGGCCATCGTGAGCAATTCCTGTACGATGTCGGCGGCTTTTTGCCCGGAACGCAGAATGGTCTCGATGGGTCGCCTCAACTCATGTTCATGGGGCAACCCCATCAATATCATTTCGGGATAGGAAATAACGCCCGACAACACGTTGTTCAGATCGTGGGCCACGCCTCCGGCAAGCGTGCCGATGGCTTCCATTTTAAGTGCCCTGCGAAGACGTTTTTCGAGGAGTTGCTTTTCGATCTGCGCCTTTTTGTGGTCGGAGATGTCATGGGCAATCTCAAAAATGTATTCGGCATTGTGATTTGAATATAGATTGGCTTTGATTTCCACTGGAAACAGGTCGCCATGTTTGTCTTTTTGGTAGGACTCGAACAGAATCGTGTCCTGGCTCCGCAGCTCTTTCAGGAGAGGCACAAGGGACGTTTTGGAAAAACCGGGGTCAACCTCAGAGAATGTCATCTGGGTCAATTCCTCGGTTGAATATCCCAGCCTTTCGCCGGCGGCCCTGTTGGCGAACATGATGCGACCGTCGGGCCTTATGAAATAGATGGGGTCTGAGAAGTGATCGATGACAAACTGGGTCAATTCCAAAGACTGTTCAGTCTTTTTCCGAACCTCGATTTCTCGAACCAGGTTTTGGTTGGCCTTCTCCAGATCGGCGGTCCGCTCGGCCACTTTATCCTCGAGCAAATTGTAAAACCCCTGCAGTTTAGAAAAAAGCGTATTGAAGCTGGTGGCAACAGCTCCGATTTCGTCGCGGGAAGGGGCCTGAATGTTTCCAATATCTTTGTAACTATCGAGAGCAGCCGCCTTTGACATGTGATGACTGATTTTTGACAGGGGGGTCGTGACGAAAAACCTGATGATGAACGTGATGGAGATGAAAAATAGCACCACCGTGGATCCTATCAACAGGAAGGTGTTCAGGGATTCGGACCAGATGGCCTCGGTCATTTTAGATACAGGCACAGCTACGGTGTCAGTGCCGATCACCTCACCGATCGGACGATAGAAACCTGCTTCATCTCCATATTGTTCAATCATGGAGTGGGGTGCATCTTTAGGATCACCATGGCATCGCAGACATGAAGTTTCCATCCTACGTGCGCGGAATTTGGCCCAAAAGGATCGCCCGTCGATATTGATTTGCCCGGTCCAACTCTTTTCCTCTGGATGTTCATTAAAATATTTTATGATTTCAAGTTCTTCGGGACCAGCCTGATTGGATGGATTGCGAGGATTGTCCGAAGAAAACTTGATGATGGCATTCGGGAAATCTTTGTTTACGTCCTCGAAGATACGCCGTGCAACAAAAGAGGTGGACATCGTTTCACGGATGAACTCGTCTTCGCCCAAAAATTGGTACATCACCGGTCGTACATACCGCCCGATATAATCGCGGATGGCCAGATCGAATTTTAAAACCATCTCAACTTGTTGAACATCCAAGCCCATGAGTCGCTTGTTGGTCATGCGGTAGGTTTCGTAAAAAAGATACGTCGCGAAAAGAATCGTAACGATACCGATAAATGAGGTTAGTTTATGTGATAAATGTTTCATTCAAATCAAATCCTGGAATGGCTGATTGATCCCCAAACACTGATATTATCGTACAGTTTGAAAAAAGATTAAAAGCTATTCGGGCAAACTTGGTCCTATCGATGATCGATTTTAAACCGCCTATGCCAAACCAAAAGGGGTCACGCCCCTGATGCCTCAACCGCTGCGGGCCACTGGATCCGACGGATTAGGCCCAGTGCAAGATGTAACGGCACGCAGTCCAAGACCATCCGGCGCGTTACACCATGGCTATATTGAAAAAATGTGGCTACATAATGGCTACATAAGTAAAAAACTGAAAAGGGGTTACGGCTTATTTTTACCGTAACCCCTTGATATTTATGGCGCGCCCGGCAAGATTCGAACTTGCGACCTACGGATTCGTAGTCCGGCACTCTATCCAGCTGAGCTACGGGCGCGTTGAAAGCGTTTGAAACAGGCGCTCTGTTTAAGATATAGTTATATGATTGTCAACGATTAGTTGTTGAATTTGTAAGCACCGAACAGGAAGCCCATTGATGATCGGCTATGTGGACCAGGACGATAATGATCGGTTGTTCATGAAGATTGCGCTCGAAGAGGCGAGGCGGGCGCGTAACGCTGGTGAAGTACCGGTGGGTGCCGTACTGGTCGACGCTGATAACAGGGTACTGGCCAGAGGGTGCAATCAAGCCATTGGGCACTGTGATCCAACCGCACATGCCGAAATAGTCATACTGCGGGAAGGGGCCCGGATTCTCGGAAACTATCGTTTGTTATCGACAACCTTATATGCTACCATCGAGCCCTGTGTCATGTGCATGGGAGCAATTATTCATGCAAGGGTGGCACGGCTTGTCTATGGGGCCCCCGATCCCAAATGGGGAGCGGCGGGCTCTTTGTATGACATCGCTCGGGATGCTCGCTTGAATCATCAGCCCGTTATCGTATCAGGGGTTTGTGAAGCGGATTGCCGGGCAATCATCCAGGATTTTTTTAAACTGAAAAGAGCTCAGGCCAAACAAGAGGCTGGCGACATGGGACGCACCCATATCTAAAAGGTGGCCTTACGCTGGCTTCGTTGATGATGGTTGAGATTTGACCTTTTGTGTGGGGCGAATGAGAGCGCAGTGGTGCGTCTTTGGGGTGTCAAACAGTGGATTTAAGGAGTTATCAGTGGCCAATATCGTGATCGTAGGAACCCAATGGGGGGATGAAGGGAAAGGAAAAATTGTAGACCTTCTCGCGGAAAAGGCAGACTTGGTGATTCGCTTTCAAGGCGGGAATAACGCGGGTCATACCATGGTGGTCAATGGCGAACAATTCATCAGCCATCTGGTGCCATCCGGCATTTTGCAAGGAAAAACGTGTCTTATCGGTAATGGTCTGGTGGTCGATCCGGAGGTCCTGCTCGATGAGATTGATTACCTCTGCAGCAAGGGTGTCCCATGCGGTCCGGAAACCCTGAAGATCAGCGAGCGGGCCCAGGTGATCATGCCCTATCATAAATTGATCGATATCGACCCGGGAAGAAAAAAAAGGGTAAGGACAAGATCGGCACCACGGGTAGGGGAATCGGTCCGGCCTATGAAGATAAAGCCACCAGGCACGGGTTCAGGTTTGTCGACCTGATCGATCCTCACGTTTTCAAGGAAAAACTGGCGGCCATATTGCCGGAGATCAATTTTTATTTGGAACAGTTTCTTGGCGAGCAGCCCATCGAGGCTGAGGCGATCATCTCAGCGTATGCCGCCTTCGCCGAACGCTTGACACCATACGTGGCCAATGTTTCTGTGGTCATTGACCAAGCGGTGAAAAGCGGGTGTCAGGTGTTGTTCGAGGGTGCGCAAGGGACCCATTTGGATATCGATCACGGCACCTATCCTTTCGTTACCTCTTCGAATACGGTCTCGGGCAATGCCTGCTGCGGTTCGGGTGTAGGACCAGGCACCATCAGCGGTGTTCTGGGAATCGTCAAAGCCTATACGACCCGGGTCGGTGCAGGGCCCTTTCCGTCGGAGCTCTTCGATGATATTGGCGACTATCTTCAGTCCAAAGGGGCCGAGTTCGGTGCCACCACCGGACGCCGGCGCCGCTGTGGCTGGCTCGATACGGTAATTCTGAACAATGCGGTCAGGTTGAATGGATTGACCGGAATCGCCATCACCAAGCTCGATGTTCTGGGTGGACTGAAAGAACTCAAAATTTGCACGGCTTACCGGTACAAAGGGCAGACACTGGAAAACTTTCCAGCCAGCCTCAAGATGTTGGGTGAGTGCGAACCGATATACGAGACCCTCGATGGTTGGGATGAAGACATATCAACCATCGGTGAATACGACCGGCTGCCGATCAAGGTCAAACAATATTTAAAGCGGATTGAGAAACTTACGGGTGTCCCGATTCAAATCGTCTCGGTCGGACCGCAACGGGATCAAACCATCGTTCTGGAGAACCCTTTTGGGTGAAAGTTGTCGAATAATTGCGAGGAAATATATTGACTTTCGGTGCGGTTTGACTTACAAACGGCGCTTTCATACGGGGCATGGCTCAGTCTGGTAGAGCACAGCGTTCGGGACGCTGGGGTCGTAGGTTCAAATCCTACTGCCCCGACCAAAGAAATCAAGGGCTTGTGAGGTGACTCACGAGCCCTTTTTCTTGGTTTTTGGCTATGTATGGTCAAGGTACGATTTTCACGGCTCATGTACATTTTGAGTATTTCTATTTTGTTATCCTGATGCTGTGTTTACCCACAGCAATTGCATATCCCTCGATTAGTAAGATTGGCGCCACGTAAGGTGCTATCGCCATAATTTAATTACCCAACGCCAAGCCTCAGTGGGTGCATGATCCTCGCGATCCACTGAAAGCCCAGGTTATACCCTTTTAATTACCAAATCATTAAATTCACTACGTTTTTCTCTCAGCTTTTCTGATTCGTAAAGCGCTTGAAATCCATTGTCTACAAATAATAATGCCGCTCGAACAAATCCTACAGCGGCATATTTACAAGGCTCACCAGATAGGTCATCCGTAGGTGGATACTTCTTTTCATAGGCAATAACGGCCTTCTCAGCTCTACCAACTGCATTATCGAGCTCAACTAGCTTTTTGTAATCAAATCTCTCAAGCTCTTTGAGTAACTCAGAAGTATGTTCAAGACTCATATTTTCTCTATCTGGGAATTTCCAACTCAAGTAGCCCCTTAGACTGTCTAAATTAATTTCATTGTTCAATGATAATTCTTTATCACGAGTAATTTCATTTCGGATTTTTTCCTGGTATTTCGACCGCGCAACCCTAATGTTCTCGAATTGATCATCAGCAGTTTCAAATAATCCAGATAGCGCATTCAATTTACGTTGAAGCTCAAGTGGAGCATCTGATTCTTGTTTATAGGCCAAATGATGCGCAACTTCTGCCCATGCATCTTGTAAAATCGTCCTGACCTGGACTTCGCACACCAGGTTTTTTAGATCATCGTACCTGGCGCCGCTATGGTGCTTCTTTATTCTTAAAAGGTAGTGAAGTGCTCCATAGCCAAATCTATCAGCGTGTTCTGTCGAAACTTTGTCAACCTTTTCCTCGATATCGAACTCACTTTCAATGATAGATTCAATCTCTTTCCGATCTGATGAATAGAGATATACAACTCTTACGCCAGCAAAATCTGTAATATCCTCAAAAGGTTTATTGTATTTTTTCCTAGAAATCTTTTCACAAAAACTCTTTAAGGATTTAGCTCTTGCTGTGATATGGGCATAATCAATACCTGCAGATTTAAGAGCCTTACATAGAATATATCTCACCTCATCGCAAAGATTCTTATTCCTATCCAAATTATCATAAAATCTTCTTATGTATTCCGGATTTTCCTTCCATACCCTATTAAGGGGGTCGCCAATCATAGTAGTTTTCCCTATATACACTCTGCATAACGCCAAGCTTACCGACTGGTGCATAGCGGCAGCGGAGCACCAGTCCGCGTATAGCGTGAGGTTAGCGTACGCTGAAACTATTCTTTATGAAATTTAAGCTGCATATCGCTTTTTGTCGCACCAAGTTTTTTTCTTAATGTTTCTATTTCTCTGAGCAACATTTTCTGATCATCAGAAAATGTAGGAATTAAATTTTCTTTCCTGTATGTGCCTGTAATTTTGTCTAATCTCTTCTGGAGATAAATGCCAGCATGCAAAATATTGGCATGTGACCTTACGTAGCCGTTTGGATTACCCACTTCAGCAATCAGCCCTTTTGTACCTTCACACCAAGTTTCAAAATAATTTAGTGAACTATAAAATGCTACAATTTCAGATATGATTTCTGGTTCGTGTATTTCACCAATTCTGCTGACATGAGAATCGAATACGGTAGTCGTAAACACAGGGCGGTTTATTGTGAATGGGACACCATCCGATAGTTGCTTCCTATAACTCATAAAATCACGCTTCATTAATAGAAGGTTTGATTCAATTTCTGATTGAAGCGCGATAATGAAAGAAAGTCGATCATGTGAACGCTGCTGATCAATCTTTTCAGTATCCCATTTGTGATTAAGATAACTGGTGATAGAACCACCGGTTATAGCAAGAAGTGCGCCCAAGACCAGTAGTAAAAGTTCTTTCAATAATGTACTGTGTTTATCGCTCATAATTCAAACTGCTAACATTAATATTATCCAGAATTCCGCCTTTCTCAGGCATTTTTCCAAGAATTCCCAACTACTTATAAAAAAAAGGTCGAACCATTTGTATTTAATACCTATATTGGCAATTCGAATAAAATGGCAAATAAATTTTGGACAAAAATCAAATTATTTTGCTAAAAACCTGCATTCTGACAGGCTAAGTTCAACCAACACACCAAACTATTGTATAGAAATCAAACAGATTTAAACGCTGCCGTTCAGAATTCCATAGCTGACCCTTCGACCCCGTTAAAGGCCGCATTCTGCCTTTTGCCCTTAATATTAATATCATGCAGCATGCTGCATAATTCTGGTGGATAACCGCGAAAAAAAAGAAATATTGCAGTTAGTATTTATTGCCACATTTTGAACATTTATAACTATAACCACTTTGATCGTTTCCTGGATTCATTAAACTTCTGCATTTAGGACATTTAACCTTGTCTTGATTTGATTTTAATAGATCTGGTTCGTAATTTTTTTTACTTTCCCTATTATAGAAATATTCAGGTAAAGCATTAGAGGGTCGCTTACCAAAAATTTTCGCATATGTTGCTGGGTCTACATAGCAATGCTTTTTCGAGCGAGCTCCAACTAATTTGCCATTGATTAATAGTTGTGAACACAGGTAACCTTTTCCAAGGGCTTGTGCAAATTCGACGTATTTACGAAAACCTATCATTACAAGGTTTCTAAAACGATCATTCATATAAGCCTCTTGATGAAAAAACCTCTATAAATTCGTCCTAATATTACATAGCTTTTATGGTGTTTCATTTTGTCAAATTCAAGTTGCTCAATGCACAACACATCCTGTTTTGCACTTTAGTTGCTGATGTATGTGAGGATGCTATTTTCAAGTTTTCCTGTAGAAACACATTGCCCTTTGGTTATTATTAACCTGCCGTCCCATGCATCATTAGCCTCTATTTCGAATTCACCAAAGAAATTTACATTAACTTTTGTTGAATTGCCGTTGATTTCTCTAACCGTCAAATTCAGCAACCCATATTTACTAATAACTGGGCTACCTAATGTTCCAGAGGCTTTTATATCCCCACAATCTAAGAAGTCCTCATTATCCGCATCGATGTAATATTTTGCCGTTAATAGACCGGACGACTTCTCAATTTTTTCAATTATCACACCATGATCAGCGAACCAATCAACAGCTCGTAGCCATGTTTTTTCATATGGGAATGAATAGTTTCTGCTTTTATCAATTGGATGTTCAACTGGTGGCTGAATATTTATGCTTGCACAGCCTCCAATCAAAATCGCCAGGATACCTGAGAGAATTAATTTCATCCATTCCTCCTTCTTAATTTATTCTTGCAGCTAAAGGCTCGTTTTAGCCAGCGCATGCCCCTTGCGATCCGCAAAAAACGCGGGTTAGCGATCTGGTATGTAGTAATGCCAAAAAGTGCCACCCCATATTATAGGTGAGGGATCATACGGTACAAATAACCTTGGTGCATTACTTTTCTCAATCTCCTCTTTACCATGAAAGCATTCTTCATAGTAATAAAGTATTCCGCATAATAAGCCACTCACAGAATTTAACGCATTGAATAGATTTGCTTCCTTAAAATTTTTGTCTCTTTCATGTTTAATTTTATTATATCCTTTTGACCACCATTCAGGAGAGACTGAATCAGACCATTGTTCCCAAGGTTTCAGCGATATTTTATATCTTGGTATATACATTTCGTAATTTGTAAAATTTGGGTATTTTGCTGATAAGATTGGGAAATATTGTAAAATATTTTTAGTTTCTTTCTGCGGATCAATAGATTTGCAAAGCAATTTTATTATTGTATCAAACTCGGAGCAGCTCGCCATAATAATACGCGCGAATTCAATAGAATACGTATTATAATTATCCTTACAAAACTCTACATATCTTGAGCAAGCCTCTAAGTCAGATTCTATTGACAGAAAATATTCCCAGTGTGGCATACTCATTTTGTCATCCTCTGCTAACGCTAAGATAATCGGCGCGGCTTTTTTGCGTCAGTTTAATTTTGATGTTGGCCGGACGCTCGAGTTCATTGTGCCGGTCCACTATCCCATTTGCCGATGATATCCAGCAGGCGTTTCTGTGCTTCCAGTCCTTCTTCCGAAAGCTCAAGATCTTTAACCATATTGTGGCACGCCCACATGACAGTCGTGCCTTCCAAACTGATCGGAGCATTAGCCTCGATTTCCTCCATCGAGAAAGTGTAGACCCTAGTGCCGTTTATGGGGATGTCAGGGTTGTCAGCTTTGTGAACGAGGCACCTTACCATGATCCCCTTGCCCCCGTTGTCTTTCTTGTGCTGCGTCCAATCCTCCTTGTTAAGCAAAACAAAGAGGTATGTTGCAGAAGACAATACGTTGAAGTCGCATTGAAGCGCCCCGGCCCTGTTGTATGGAGGAATGTATGAATGCTTTGAGCCGCTCAGAATCGCATTTCGAAGGTAGTCCGTCACCCCTTTCTGCGCAAGTAGGTCGACCCCCAGATAGGCTTTGGCACCGATATCGGTTTTGGTCTCATAAATTGGTTCACGAATCACATGGTCCTTAGCTCGGGGATTATCATCTGGTCCCGTGACAATCCTCTCTCTATATCCCTTGACAACCGTTGTGGAAGCCTTAGCGCGGGCCGTACTCCATTCGGGGCTGTCTTGGACGATCTCAGTCTCTGCGATAAATTTTTTGATTTGGCTGTCCATGTAACTCTTTAATTCCTCTTCGGTGAAGGGCCGGTCATCAGAACTGGCTACGTCGGATAGGTTCATTTTCTTCTGCTTGATGTACCACTCTACGTTACTCTGATACGGAGTGTGACCAAGAAAAAAGTCAGCTCGCATTGGTCCGGTGGTCGTGGTATCGTATACAAACCATACTGAGACCTTGTAGTCTATCTTCGGGTCGATACCTGCCAGACTCTTCAAAAACTGCTGGGCAGCTGTGCGCTTGGTTTCGTCTCTGCTGTTAAGGTCGTCAATCAATTGAAGGTATCTTTCTCCTGGTACAGACTTTATGGCAGCATAGGAAATCTCTTTTACTGCCGTTCTTGTTTCTTCCATTTGCCGGGCAAATTCGGCTCGAGTATCTTTTAATTCTTTCTCGATTTTGTTGCACCCAATTAGAACCATCAAGAGACATGGAAGCATAAAGGCTATCTTTTTCATCGAAAGCACCTCCTCATGCTATCGGTTAACGAATAGCTTTGGGGCGGTATGGTCCTCGCCGTCCCCAACAGCGACGGTTTAGGTGTTACTTATTTTCTTTTTCATTAGAACACGCCCAGCTTTTCTAAATGGGTAATTTTGATTGCCCCGATTTATTTCAGATAAAGCCTCATCAATTTCAGGAGGCATGGATCGACATAAAAAGCCAGTTAAAATTTCAATGTGTTTCCAGTCACCATCTCCTACTTCGGTAGGGGAATTTAAATTAGGATACCTTAGCTGTTCATATTTATCGAGTCTGTTTAATATGGCTGAATTATTAGCATCGAGAGGTTCAGTTACGCTAAGCGCTACCAAATTAGAATAAAGCATTTCAAGATTATGTGTGCCTTCGAATTCACCGGCGACTTCCAATAGCCAAGCTTTTAGAAGCATTTCAACGCCAAGATGTGCAAGATAACCTGCCGAATCGAAGTGGATCGGGTTAGATTCAAACAAAAGTTGTGCAGCTGAAAGGTGGTCCAATGCACAGTGGACAATATCAGCAGGTACAAGCCCATCTCTTTTTGTAAATTTCCTTACCATTATTCACCATGTTTATTGGAAATCTTTTTATGGTCAAGCCTCAGCGCAGGCAAAAGCTTTATCGCAGCGGCATGCATGTCGACGCTGGTGTGCTGGTATATCCGGGTCGTCGTGTCGGTGCGGGTGTGTCCGAGCATTTCCGAGGTGGATTTCAGATCGGCGTTGTTTTGCAATAGATAGGTGGCGAACGCATGGCGGAAATCGTAAGGGCGCAGGCGGCGTGTTATGCCGGCCTTCCGTTTGGCGGTGGCGAATGCCTTTTTCAACGAGAGGACGGGCGCCCCACGAAAGTTGATGACGGCCATGTCGTCCCCGAAGCCCTCGTCGATGTCCTCATGGTACCAGCGGATGAGCTGGCCGATGAATTCGGGGTGGATCGGGATCATGCGCGAGGGGCGACCGTGCTTTTTAGCGGAGCGGACGAGCACGGCGGGGATGCTGCAATCGAGATCGGCCCAGGTGATCGCGTACAGCTCGCCCCCAGGACGCAGGCCCGTGTAATAGGATAGGGAGATCGCGCGCAGCAGGTGGGGCGGCGAATGGGCGGCGATGCGGTTCAGCTCGTCGATCGTCGGCGGCATGATGATCTCATCGTCGCGCTTGGGAGGTTCGAACCCGATCGCGGGGTTGTGGGTCAGGTAGCCGCGGCGCACGGACCAGTTGAGCACGGCCTTGATGTCGGTAATTTCGCGGTGAATGGTCGTTCGTTTGACCCCGGCTGAAAGGCGCTTTTTGACGTAGGCATCGAGTTTCGCGGGGGTGATTTTAATCGCCTGGAATTCCTCGCCGATGGCAGGGACGACGACGCCCTTCATTTTCCACACGAAATTTTTAATCGATGAGGGCTGCATGCGCCCGAGCTTGGCCTCGGTGTAGGCGTTGACGATATCGACGAAAAAGGGGCTTTGCTGTTTGGGGGTGCGGTGGACCCACGGGCGCAGGTCAAGCTCGTCGTTTCGGGCGCGTGCCCGGCGTTCGGCCTCGATGCCCCGGCCGAAATATTCATCCTTTAGATTGCCGGTGCCTTTTTCACGGTAGCGTACGAACCAGCGGCCGTCTTTTTTCTGATGTACGGACATATCACGCTACCTCGACCTTTTCTGTTTCATCTGTTTTTGAATTCGCTGATAGGTGGAAATGAGAAAATTTCCGTCCCTGAGCTTTTCCACTGTGGAAATGATCCGGTGGCCCTCAATATTCGTGACTAGAAACCGGCCGGGTTTGATCGTTCGTCTTATAAGAAAGCGGGGGTGAGGGGATTGGACTCGTTGTTGGATCAGGTCAAAAAGGTTTTTCCCGACGCCGTTGCAGAACTGGGATCTTTTGGGAAGATCATAAGCGTTATGTGGAACGCTGCATAAAATGGCTCCGTCGGGAGCAACTACCATTTCACAAAGCCTGTAAGCCGATAAAAGATCGATCAGGCGCCCGCCCTCAAGCGGTGTATCTATTTTTTGGCGGCTTTTGACGGCGGGCGCTTTGACCCCCCCGGTTGTTGGCATTTCTCCAGATTTTCAAGCCTGCGTTCGATCGATTCGAAGCGGTCGCCCAACGCCCGAAGCTCGTCGATGATGGTATCGAGCTTTTCGGCCTTCTTTTTGGGCCTTTGGGGTTTCGGTTTCACGACATACGGCCCTGCACCCCTCAGATCGCGCCCTTTCTTTAAAAAGGATTCATAGGTGTGGCCATAATACTCGGCAATTTTGCGCCTCGTTTTTTCCCCACATTGCCGTTGTCCCTTAAAAAGCATACTAACAAATTGAGGCGTCAGTCCGATCGATTGGGCAAGGGTCGTCTGCTCGCCCCATTTCGAAGCGTAAAACCTCAGCGCGGCGAGAAAATCCAACTGAAAATCTTGTAAGTCGGTTTTGGTTTCCATTGGTGGCATTTTTACAACTAATTGTTTCATAAAGAAAGCCTTTTTTATTAAATGATTTTAAACAACAGGTTTAAAAAAAGATTGACAGCCAAACAATTGGTTGATAGCTCCGATCCTATAAATCAAAGAACGAAAGGTGGTGAACGGATGGCAACGCAAACCGAACTTGCAATGAAATTGGGGGTTTCCCAGCAGTTTTTGAGCAGGTGGAAACGCGGGAAGGTCGGGATCAGGAAGGCGACGGCGGTGCGATGGGGCAAGATCCTGAAAATTAAGCCGGAGCAACTGGTTTTCGCTGATGTTCAAAAGCGGCCCTCCATGTTGGGGTTGTCTGAGTAGTTAGTTGAAAAAATTACAACTCAATACAGAAACAACCGGGGGTTGATCGGATGGCGTATCGAAAGGTTCCGAAACGGTTCGATTACAGGGTGATCGCGGCGGAAATAAAGGCGCAGCTGCTCTACTCAAACGACTCCAGGCCGGACGCGGTGCAGGCGATCGCGGCCGAGATGGGGATCGACAACAAGACGGTCTATGACTACCTGGACGGGCGCATCAAGCTGAGCCTCGACTTTTTGCACGCGCTGGTGCTGGCGACGGACGGCGACCCGGCGTTCAAGCGGTATCTGGAGCCGGACGGGTGGCAGTTGAGAAGGGCGGGCACGATCGAGCCGGACAAGAAGACGATCTTCGAGGAGATCGTCGACAATCATCCCAAAATTACACTTCTTGAGCAATTGCTCATCGAGCAGACCTCGGCTACCGGGAAAAAATCGCAACTGAACAGGATAAAAAAACAACTTCAAGCCGTCGTGGACGATTTGCGCCAGGACGTGGCGAAATGGTGTGTGGATCATGGCATTGAAACCGATGTCTGAAAAGGACCGGCTGTACTTCGAGATGAAGGCGCTTTACACGCGGATCGGCAAAGTGCTGCGGGAGTACGAGGCGAGTTTGCCGCCCGTGGGGGAGGTGGACAAGAAGCGCCTGGTGGTTCTGGACCCGTGGACGGGAAAGCCGTTCACGGGCTTTAAAAAGCGAAAGGAGGTGAAAAAGTGAACGCGAAGGCAAAGAGGTTCGTCGCTGATTGCATCAAGTTCGTGGGGTTGTGGCTGTTGATGATCGGCGGCGCGTTGTTGCTCATCAACTGGACGATGGGAGGGCCGGTATAGCGATGAGATCGATTGAAGACGACAAAACGCTGTTTGTGGAGTTTTTGAAGTGGCGGGTGGCGCGCAGGATCGAAAGCGGCCGGTTGACGGTCGCGGACGTGGAGCGGGCGCTGCGCTCAAAAAGGATGCCCCCTGCAGAGAGCGGCTGCAGGGGGCAGAATGAAAAAAGCAAGGACTATGATGAACGAGTTAGTTACCACGGGCGGCACGGGGTGTCAAGCCCGTAGAAAGGAAAATCGACCATGAAACAAGGCAAAACCCTTCAGGAGCTGGCGGGGGAAGTTCAGCGGATCAGCGAAGCAAAAAAGGACTTCATCGCGGATACCCGGGAAATGAAAATGCAGCTGCAGGCGGCGGCGCCGGCCGGAACCGGCGCGGGCCTGCTGGACGAGATCGCGGACAATACGCGCGGCAGGGGCGGCGCGATCGTGGAGGAGATCGCATTCAACACGATGCTGATGCTCGGCGACAAGGGCCGGTTCGGGATCAATGACAATGCGCACCGGCAGATCGCGGCCTGGGCCGATGTGCCGTGGAAGTACTACGAGCGGATGCGGGGGGCGGCGCCCCATTTGCTGGCGTCGAACGTAAACCACTGGATGCAGAAGGAGCCGAAGCGGCGCATGGTGCGGACGCTGGACGGAAGCGCGCGGGCGTTTTTGTCGGACCGGTACCGGATTTTGGACAATGACGAGATCCTGGAGCACGTGCTGCCGGTGCTGGCGGATCTGAAAGTCCGGTTCGAGTCGTGCGACGTGACGCCGGGCAAGCTGTACCTGAAATGCACGTTCCCCACGATCGAGGGCGAGGTCAAGAAGGGCGACGTGGTGCGGGCCGGGTTCATTCTGAGCAATTCGGAGGTGGGCCACGGGTCGGTGAACGTGCAGCCGCTGGTGTTGCGGCTGGTGTGCACGAACGGCGCGGTGTTCAACGACATGGGCATGAAAAAGTACCATGTCGGGCGGATCGCGGGAGAGGGGCGCGACGCGCAACAGTTTTTCAAGGACGACACGCTGAAAGCGGATGATCAGGCGTTTTTGTTGAAGCTGCGGGACACGATCAAGGCGACGACGGACGAGGTCGTGTTCAATTCCCTGGTGGAAAAGATGCGCGACGCGGGCGAGCGCAGGATCGAGGGCGACGCGGTCGCGGCGGTGGAAGTGGTGCAGAAAAAGATCGGCCTGGGAGACGGGGAGCGGGCGTCGGTGCTGACGCACCTGATCCAGGGCGGCGACCTGACGCAGTACGGCATGGCGAACGCGGTCACGCGGATGAGCCAGGACGTGGAGAACTACGACCGGGCATCGGAGCTGGAGCGGGCAGGGGGCAGCATCATCGAGATGCAGGCCAGGGAGTGGAGGGAGATCGCGAAGGCGGCATAAACGGCAACGGGGGCGGTCGATACGACGCCCCCGAAAGCATTTGGGGGTGTGGAGATGACGACGACAACGTGCCGGTCATGCGGCGCGCCGGTCATTTGGGTGGAGATGAAAAGCGGCAGGCGGATGCCGTGCAACGCGGTGCCGAAGAAGATGATCGCGATCGACCAGTTCAACGGGCGGCTCGGGTTCATGGTGTCGGTTTACGAGTCGCATTTTTCAACGTGCCCGAACGCGAAGGAGCATAGACAAAGGGGGAAAAATGGCAATGGCGGCGACTGAGACGAGGCAGGTCAAGGATTTTGCGAAATACACGTTCACGGACAGGGAAAAGCAGGAGATGGGCAAGGCGCTGGCGGAAGGCATGCAGCAGCTCATGGACCTGAAAGAGGAAAAAGCGGCCGTCATGGCGGAGTACGGATCGCGGTTGAAGCGGATGAACCTGGACATGGCGGAGATCGCGCAGAAGCTGCGGAACGGGTTCGAGATGCGCGAGGGCGTGATCGATGTCGTGTACGACTACGGGGCGGGCACGGCCACATACTTCAACCCGTTCGACGATTCGATCATGCGGTCGCGGAGGCTGACCCAGGAGGAGATGCAAAAGAGTTTGTTCGACGGGGAGGGGGAGGCCGGGCAGCATGCGAAGGTTGCATAATTACATGGAGGCGCCCGGGGAGTGGGAACAGGGCATATACGCGCTCGAGTCCTACGAGCAGTACGCGGGCATCAGGGCGCTGCGGTCGAGCGAGCTGAAGCGGATGCGAAAGAGCCCGGCGCATTACAAGGCGGCGATCGAGTTCGAGGCGCCGGTCACGGCGATGCAGCAGCGGACGTTCGACAAGGGCAAGGCGTTCGACATCCTGATCCTGCACGGGCGGGAGGCCTTCGACAAAGCGGTGGTGGTGGAGCCGCCGATCAACAAGAACAAGAACGAATACAAGGAATGGAGGGAGCGGCAGGGCGGAAAATTGATTCTGAGCAAGATCGAGCGGGACAACGTCATCGACATGGCGGAGCGGGCGCGGTCGAAACGGCGGTTTTCGGAGATATTCGAGGCGCCGGGGTTTCCGCACCGGGTGATCGTGTGGAAGGACGCGCGCACGGGGATCTGGTGCAAGGCGGAGATCGACTGGATCACGGCGGACGGCAGGGTGGTGGATCTGAAATCGACGGCGGACGCGTCGTTCTGGTTTTTCATGCGCAACGCGTCGCGGCTCGGGTACGCGAACCAGGGGGCGTTCTACCTGGACGGGCTGACGCAGATCACGGGGGTCGAGCACACGGAGTTCTACCTTGCGGCGGTCGAGGTCAATCCGCCGTTCGAGTCGCACGTGTTCAAGGTGTCGTTCGACCAGGTGTTGCGGGCGCAGTCGGACAACATGGACTACATGGAGGCGCTGGCGCAGTGCTTCAAAAGGGATGAGTGGCCGGGGTATCCGGACGAGATCATGGACCTGGACTCGGGCCAATACATTTATGACGAATACGAAGAAACGGAGGGGGTTGACGATGTCGGATTCTAACGAGGCGGTCAAATACGACCTGATGCCGGCCGATCAGCGGGCGGCGGTGTTGTCGAAAGAGGATTCGGTGTTCTTGAACGTGGCGAAGTTCGAGCAGATGCAGCGGGTGGCGAGCATGCTGTCGGCGTCGGATTTCGTGCCGTCGCGGTTCAGGGGCAAGGTGGGCAACTGCATGATCGCGCTGGACATGGCGGCGCTGATGGGCATGCACGTGCTGATGCTGATGCGGACGATGTACGTCGTGCACGGGGAGCCGGGGTTCGAGGGCAAGTTCGTGTCGGCGCTGATCAACAATTCGAAGCGGTACACGGACCCGCTGGAATACGAGTGGCGGGGGGAAAAGGGCCGGGACGATTGGGGGTGCAGGGCGTTTGCGGTGCGCAGGAGCACGGGCAAGGTGATTTACGGGCCGTGGGTCGATTGGGCGATGGTCAAGGCGGAGGGATGGAACAAGCCGCGGGGCGACAAGCAGATGACGCCGAAGTGGGTCACGATGCCGGAGATCATGTTCATGTACCGGGCGGCGACGTTTTTCGGCAGGGTGCACGACTCGGATCTGCTCATGGGCATGAGGACGGTAGAGGAGCTGGAGGACATGCACCAGGAGCTGGTGAAGCAGGCGGACGGGTCGTTCGCGATGACGGCGCCGGAGTCGGAGAAAAAGGCGGACCTTTACGCGGTGACGAAGGAGGCCCCCGGGCCGGTCGAGGGGCCGGACAAGGGGCAGGGCAAAGCGGCGGAGGGGCAAAAATCGGGGGGTGAGACGGAGGACGGGGCAAGGACACGGCCGGGGGCGGGAAAGAGGCGGGAGCGGGGGCCCCTGACGGTTCCTATACGGTCCCAGGCGTCGGCGGCACGTTCACAAAGGGCAAGATGGAGCATGACGAGTTCGGGACGCATCTGGATCATCCGTTCGCGAAGCACAAGTGGGTCAACATGCGGCAGGGGCAGCCGGAGCGCGGGACGGGGTTCATGATGTACGTCCAGCAGTTCAAGGAGCAGTTGCCGGAGATATCGGACGCGGCGTTCGAGGCGTTGCAGGCGAAATACCGCAACTTGTACGGGCGTGAAATGCCGTGGGCGAAGTCGGGGGAGATCCCGGCGGAGGGCGGGAATCCGGATCCCGAAAATACAAGCGGCGGCGGTTCGCCTGACCCCCAGGACACTACAGGTGGTGGTGGCCCGGTCGAGGACGGCGGCGGTGATCAGGAGACGGGCGAGGTGCTGATGTCGGATGCGTCGGCGCAACTGGCGGAGCTGGCGGGCAAACACCGGCGGGAATACCTGACGGTGGTGCGGGGCAGGACGCCGAAGTCGGTCGACCAGATCCTGGCATGGATGGACGAGATCAACGAATTGGTCGTGTTCAACCAAAAGGGCCAAAAGAACCAAAGCGGCCAGGATGGCGAGGAAGGGAAATTCTGATGCCAACGCTCCGGCGCAAATTAGAGCCGGAGGAGGCGCACTGCGACAAGTGCGACTTTTTCGGGTTCGAGCGGCGGGAGTCGGGGGGATGGGCCTATTGCTGGATGAAGCAGCGCCATTTCCCCGACTCGGTCGAGCCGGGAAAGCATGTGTGCAATGGGATGCGGTTTGACGGCGAATGGGTGTTCGCCGGACAGGACAAGGGGGCAGGCAGATGACGGACTTTGACGGTTACCTATCGTTGGATGAGAACGACGAGGCCTGGCAGAAGTGGTGCTTCGGCAGGGATCGAGGCGAGCTGGTGCTCGCGGCTGATGCGGTGATGGCGATCGGGCCGATCAGGAAACGCGAAATCCCGGCCCTGGATAAGCCCGGCGGCAAGGAAACGGTGTTTTCCTCCAAGGTGTACATGAAGGGCGGGAGTTTCTTTTTTCTGGACTACGGGACGGAAGCGGAAGCCCGGAGCGGCCGGGAACGGTTGATGGTCAAGGTTGACGGTATCAAGAGGTGACGATGTGGCGCCCATGAGCTCCAAAGATAGGCCCTGGTTTCGTTATTATCCCAAGGACTTCAACGAGGACGAAAAGGTCAGATCGCTGAGCGCGATAGGCGAGCTCGTTTATCGTCGAATCCTCGATGTCATGTGGCAAGCAAATGCTGTGCATTTGCTGAACGATTGCTCAAAAATTTTCAATGCAATCGGCAAAGGTTTGACGTTTGAACAGGTCGAAAGCGCATGGAACGAGATCCAATATCCGGGGTGGGAAGCACTGAAAACGACCAATGACGGCAAGTGGGTTTATTCGCAGCGGTTGTTGGAGGAGAAGGAACATATTGAAAGAATATCAAAAAAGAGATCTACGGCAGCTAAAAAAAGCGTCAAGCAAAAGCTGATGCAAAAGCAGAGCAAATGCAGAGCAAATGCATCAGCAATTGCACAAGCAAATGCTCAGCATATGCTGATAGATCCAGATCCAGATATATTAGATTGTTTAGATAAATCTAAACAATCAAGATCGGCCCCTTCGGGGCAGCCTTCGGCTGTTTCTTTTTCAAATCCAAAGTCAAAGCATTTTTCGAAAAAGCTCGGGAGCTACCTCGACGAGATCGCGGAGGGGTGCGCGGTCATAGCCCGGTTTCCGGCAAAGGGGAGAAAGCAGTTCAACCCGTACGAGGCGGTGACGTGGGCGACGAATCACGGGGGGCACCCGAAGGCGATCGCGGAGGTCGTGACGGCATTGTCGGCAACGGAGCAGTGGGAGCAGGTGGAAAACCCGTGGCCCTGGTTCAGGGCGGTGTTCGCGCAAAAGAACGCGATGTACAACGAGGCGGACGCGATCGCGGCGGGCATGGCGTTCAAGCAGGGGGAAGCGGAAGCGGTCGAGGTGTTCAGGGCGGTATGGGCGGAAGCAATGAAAATGCGCGAGGCGAAATGAAAGCGCAACAGATAGGCCGGCACCTCCTTTCGCGGCTAAGCGCCCCGGCCGGTCGCGGAAAAAGGCCCCTCGAAACGCCGGTCGAGCCGGGCAGCGGGACGCCTGGCGCTCATCAGTCAGGGCAAGGGGTTCGAGGCCGGGGCTTTTTCATCGGGATAGATCCGGGCAAGACGGGGGCGGCGGTGGCGATCAGCAGGGACCTGATCCTGGTGCACGACTGGAAGTCGCCGGAAGCGGCGCGGGAGTTTTTCAAGCTCGTTTTGGAGCAGGGGCGGATCGAGATGGCGGTGATCGAGGACGTGGACCAGAAGCGGATGCCTCACAAGGGGCGGTTCGGTGCCTACGGGCTGGGGCTGTCGTCGGGTTTCTGGCAAATGCTGTGCATTTGCTTCGGAGTTGCTTACCAATTGCTTCCGCCGGGAGAGTGGCAGAAGGCGGTCCTGATGCCGGGCGGCGGGAAGGATTCGAAGGCGCGATCGATGGCAACGGTGCGGGCGCTGTACCCGGGGTTGAGGGAGTACATTTTTTTGAGGTCCAGGCATCACCACAGGGCGGACGCTGCATTGCTGGCCCATTACGCGGTCAGGACATCGGGCCGGAAGTAGTAATCGTCGTGGCGGGGCTCCTGGCAAGCGTGGGAGGCAAATCGTTGTTGGAGTAAGCTCGGCGAGGCAGGGAGACATCGAATCGGAAAAGCAGGACGGAGGTGTGTCATGGCGCTTTTTATTCTCGGGTTGATCATAGGGGCGATCGCCGGAATCGTGACCGTTGCCCTTTGCAGTGCGGCGAGGTGCAATTCATGCGAAGCGTTTCGAGCGATCGCGTATGCAGGGGGGCACGGCGAGAATGAAGTTTATGATGTGCGGATGCCGGACGGCAAGAGGTTCCGGTATTCGTCGGGGCAAATGATGCCGCACATGTGCGATCGTGAGCAGGAGGTCGAGACGTGCGGGGAATTCAACTGACGGTAGTTAAATGAGCGCATGCATGAGAGCTGTGGGCATTAAACAAACGGTAGTTAAATGAGCTCCCATCGATTCAACAAACGGTAGTTAAATGAGCTCCCGTCAGGTAGCTGCGGGCATTCAACCAACGGTAGTTAAATGAGCGGGTCCTTTTCGGCCGGGGGGCCTATAGCGGTTTCGGGTGGCGCGGATGTCGGGTCCTATCGGGAACCAATTTTTCGTATGTAACAATTTTTTTTCGGGTCGGTTGTGTGAGGGCTGCAGAGATGGCTAAACGGAAAAAGATCAAGATCAAGCTGCGCCGTGAAAACGAGGCCTGGACGCTCTACCGGTCAGACACGGGCAAGGTGCTGGTGGACGGGCTGAACGGCAAGGACGTGGAGTTCTACCGGCGGCTGTACTTCGAGAAGCTGAACAACAAATAGGCGGCAGGTAAAGCCGCATCGAGTTCGAATATCTTTGAAATGGAGCGCATCAGATGCCTATCAAGTGTTTTTGCGCGCATGACGGCATGGTCCCGATCGATCAGTTGAAACCCCACCCCGAAAATCCAAACAAGCACCCCAAACGGCAGATCGAGCTGCTGAAAAAGCTGATTCAAAAATTCGGATGGAGGGCGCCGATCACGGTGTCGAGCCGGTCGGGGTTGATCATTCGCGGGCATGGGCGTTTGGAGGCGGCGCGGCAGCTCGGTTTGGACGAGTGCCCGGTCGATTATCAGGATTACGAGTCGGAAGCGGAGGAGCGGGCGGACCTGGTGGCGGACAACACGATCCCGGAACTGTCGGTCATGGACGACGAGATGCTGCTGGAGCTGCTCAAGGAGATCGAGGCGACGGGGTTCGATGTGGAGCTGACGGGGTTCGATCATCGGGAGATCGAAAAGATCACGGACAAGGTCGACGCGAAGCTGAACAGCAAGCGGCCGGAGGTGGAGTTCAGCCAGGAGCTGCTGCTTGAGCACAACTACATTGTGCTCTATTTCGACAACCCCCTGGACTGGAACGTCGCGGTGGAAAAATTCGGGTTGAGGAAGGTCAGGGACCTGATCGAGCGCAAGGCGCAGCCGGTCGGGATCGGGCGCGTGATCAGGGGCGCGGAATGGCTGGAAAGGATCCACTGAGCGATGGGCGGACAGGTCAATATCGTGATCCCCACGTACAAGCGGGCGGATGCGCTGGCGGGAAAGGACTATTTCAGGTCGGCGCGGTACGTGCTGCCTGAGAGCCAGAGGGACGATTACAGGCGGGTTTTGCCGTCGGCGCGGATGATCGTCATACCGGACGGGGCGGACGGCAACATCGCGCGCAAGCGGAACTGGATACTCGAGAACGTGGAGCGGCCGGTTTTGATGATCGATGACGACGTCGCGGGGCTGATGCATACGGAAAAAGGGGCGCGGGCGTATTGCAGGCAGAACATCCCGCTGACGCCGGAGCAGGCGCAGGGGGTCATCGAGCAGGGGTTCAACCTGGCGCACGGTTGGGGGTGCGTGTATTGGGGGATCAACGTCAACACGGACGGGAGGAACTACCAGCAGTACAAGCCGTTTTCGCTGACCCAGGTCGTGCTGGGGCCGTTCCAGGGGCATCTGTGGCATGACCTGCGGTTCGACGAGCGCATGGGCACAAAGGACGATTACGATTTCAGCCTGCAGGTCCTGAGCCGGTTCAAGAAGGTGCTGCGGCTGAACAAGTACGCCTATGTGTGCAGGCACGGGCGCAATGCGGGCGGGATCGTGGCGTCGCGGACGATGGAGCGGGAGACGGCATACTGCAGGGCGATCGAAAAAAAGTGGGGGAGGCATATCATCAGGTATCCGCGGCGCCCGAAGCGGCTCGGCGAACTATTGAACGGTCGGGTCATGGTTCCGATCAACGGCGTGTGATGGATGACGGACGGATCGATCACGAAAACGGACATAGAGCGCGCGTTGTCGCTGGGGGCCAAAGCCAAGCTGCGGCTGTATCAGACGTTTCTGACGAGGATCGCGCAGGGCGAGCGGCTGACGGCGACCGAGCTGAAGAACATGCGGGCGCTGGAGACGGAGCTTGAGGAGTCGACGAACGGAGGGGAGAAGAAGGAGCAGCCGGTCATCATGTCGATGGATGACGCGGCGGCGTATTGCGGCATATCGAAGCGGACGGTCAGTTACCACCTGAAGCGCGGGAACATCGCGCAGAACGCGGACGGCACGTTCGACAAGGCGGTGCTGGACGCGTGGCTGGAAAAATACGGGCGGAAGAAAAAGGCGGAGCAGGGCGGCGGCAAGCGGGTGTCGCTGTCGATCGAGGAAAAGCTCGACCGGGCAAAATTGCGCAAGGAGGTGGCGGCGGCGAAGCGCAACGAGATCCTGGTCGCGGAGCTTCAGGGGCGGTTGGCCCCATGGTCGGAGATCGAGCGCGCGTGGTGCGAGCGGGTGGCGGTCGTGGCGGCGGGCCTGGACTCGCTGGCGGAGCGGCTGCCGCCGCTTTTGACCGGGAAGAAGCCGGACGAGATGCGCGAGATCATCCGGAGGGAGACAAACGAGTTGAGGCGGGCGTATGCAAGGCGCGGCAAGTATTGCCCCACGGACGCGTGAGGGGCTGTTTTTCGAGAACGAGGCGCGGCTGTGGGAGCCGGGGCGGGACCTGGCGATCGTGGAATGGGTCGAGAGCAGGCGGCAGCTGGGGGCCCGGTCCGAGGAAAAGGGGCCGATGCGCCTTGAGCGGACCCCGTATATCGTCCCGTGGCTGGAGGCGGCGGTCGACCCGAACCTGGACGAGGTGGTCGTGTGCAAGTCGGCGCAGGTGGCGGGCACGGAGTTCGGGCTGTCGGTGGTGGGGTATTACGCGGATCAGCGGCCGTGCCCGATCCTGATCACCATGGCGGACGAGAACACGGCGACCTACATCGCGCGGGACAGGGTCAAGAAGATGTTCGAGGACAGCCCGGAGCTTGCCTATCTCGTCCAGGGCGCGACGGTGTCGAACGCAAACGAGCTGGAGCTGGCGAACGGGGCCTATATCAACGTGGCTTGGGCGTCGAGCGTCGCGGCGCTGGGCACGAAGCCGTTCAAGATCGTGATCAACGACGAGATCGACAAGCCGGGGTACTACACGAAAACGAAGGAGGCGTCGCCGTTGTCGCTGAGCGGCGAGCGGACCGAGACGTTCTATGAGTTCAAGCATATCAAGTTCAGCACCCCGACGCTGGAAACGGGCAATATATTCACGGAGCTGATGTCGTGCGACGCGGTCTATGACTGGCATGTGCCGTGCCCGTACTGCGGGGTCATGCAGCCGTTGAGGTGGTCGGCGAAATACACGGAGGGGTTCAAGGGCGGCGTGTACCGCGACATCAAGGGCAAGAAGCGCAAGCTGGGCGGGGTGGTGTGGAAGGGCGGCAGCAAGGCGACTCGGGCGCAGATCATGGGCGCGCGGTACCAGTGCGGGGCATGCGGCAGGCTGTGGACGACGGCGCAGAAATACAGGGCGGTGGGGTTCGGCGCGGGCGTGCCGAGGGAAAAGGAGCCGGCCGTCATCAGGAAAAAGGGGTTTCACATCAACCGGCTCTATTCACTCCTGGGCAAATCAGGGTACCTGGACCAGTTGCTGGCGTCGTTCCTGGCGTCGCTGAAGGACAAAAACCCGAAAGTGTTGCAGGGGTTTCTCAATTCGGCGCTGGCGGAGCCTTGGCGGCCGGTGAAAAGGACGCGGCCGAAAAACAGGATCATGGAGCTGGCGGACGAGAGGCCGAGGGGCGTGGTGCCGGGCGGCGGGGCGGTGTCGTGCCTTCTGGCGGGCGTCGATACCCAGGATGACGGTTTTTATTACGAGATAAGGGCGTTCGGGTTCAGCCAGGATTTTGATTCGTGGTGCGTGCGCGAGGGGTTCGTGATCAGCTTCGAGGAGCTGGAAAAGGTGCTGTGGCAGGATGAATACACGGACGCGGGCGGGCGCCCGTACTCGGTCAAGCTGGTGTGCCAGGACGCGATGGGGCACAGGACGGACGAGGTTTACAGGTTTTGCAGGAAGCACAGGGGCAAGATGTTCCCGACCCAGGGCGTCGATTCGCTGACGCAGCCGTTCAGGTACTCGGATATCGAGTTTTTCCCAAAGAGCAAGAAGGCGATCCCGGGGGGGATCAAGCTGGTGCGGTTCGACACGAACCATTTCAAGAACAAGCTGCACACGATGCTGCAGGTGCGCAAAGGCGATCCGGGGTGCTGGTATTACCACAGCGAGCTGACGGAGGAGTGGGCGGAGCAGATGACGGTCGAGGGGATCGGCGAAAGCGGCAAATGGGAGAACCCCGGCGACAAGCCGAATCATGCCTGGGACGTCGCGGCCCTGCTGCTGCTGGCGGCGGAGATCGAGGGGGTCAGGTTCAAGAAGCGGAAAAAGGACGATGACGGGGGCGGCGGGCCGGTTCCTGGGGGTGATCCTGCGGGTCCGGAGGGGCAGAAACAGGCCAAAAAGCCGTGGATTTATACAAAGCCGGGCGGCTGGATGTCGGGGGTGTAGATGCCGAAACGGAATTGCCCTTTGCTGCAAGGGATCGGGGAGATCACGGAGGCATGGAATCTCACGGAAAAGCAGTTCAATATGTTCGTTGCGATCGGATTCCCGGCGCGGAAGGTTCAAGGACGGTGGTACGCGCATAGCGCGAATATTGATGAATGGTTCAGGAGGTTGCTAGGGCCGGGCAAGGAAATTGAAATTAAGGATATTTTGGTTGATCGGGATAATAGGTTTTAATATTGAACGATTAGGGTTACATCTGATTGAATTCAATTAAAATAAATTATGTTAAAAATAAAAAATGAGCTAACGAATTTTAGGTTGTGCTCGATTTTGTTTTCTTTATGAGTTATGAAAAAAATATTAGCCTTTTTACCCCCTCCAACTCATCCAAGGCAAGTCTATGAAATATACATTCACAACGAATAGCAGAGTGATTTCAAGTCTTCTTGCGAATTACAAAGATACTTTTGTTGCATTTTGTGAATTAATTAACAATTCAATCCAAGCCAGTGCTTCTGAGATCTATATCGACATCAGTCAAACGGCTGAGGAAATCCTCAACGAGTCCAGAATTACGAAAATAATGTTGAGAGATAATGGTATTGGTGTATCGCAATCTGATTTTAGAAAAAATATATTCGAGATCGGTACGACAGTAAAAAAAGGCGGTAAAGGAATAGGTAGGTTTGCAGCTTTTCAGATCGGCGCGTGTCAGACAATTGAGACGGTTGCTTTTGATAAAATATTAAAGGGTTATGTTAGAACATCTGTGCAGTTAAATAATGAAGATCTAGAGGGAAATAGCCTTGATATCGTCGAGCTTGATGTCAGACACGAGCAATTAAATGGTGAGCAACAAACGTATTATCAGGTAATTATTGATGAGTTATGGGATGATTCTGTAATTAACTCAGATAAAAAAAAGAAAATTCATTCGAAGTTGCTATCTGAAAATTTGGAAACATCGCTTTTCCTGCAATACCCAATCGAAATTTTAAATGATAAAATTTTTTTTAATATAAATGGAAAAAAAATAGAAAAAGAAGACTTTGTAATTGGAGAATTGGAAAATAGAAAAGAGACCTTTAATGATCTCAGGGGTAATGAACATGACTTTTATTTAACATTTATTAACTATAAATCTATAAGTAATGAGGTTAAGGTTTTTATTAGAACCCTTAATAATGATATACGCACAATCAGCTTTGAATTTAACTATACCGCTGACATACCAGACCAGAATAGCTGGCTTGTCTATGTTGATTCTGTCTTATTCGACAAAAACCAGGACATTTTTCGTAATCTCCTGGTTCCAGGTATGTTTAATGAAACAGAACATCTAATTGAGAGCCTTCGATCGTTCATAGATAAGTTTTTTAAAGAAAAATATAAAGAATATTTTAATTTTTCTAAAAAGCTTAGCGATGACACATACTATCCATACAGGCAAGTAGAGCCTTCCTCTGAAACCAAAAAAGTGGTTTTTAATCAACTTGCTTATTTTATTGAACAAGAACATAAGCTATTATCCAGAAAAGAAAATTTGCGGAAGATTGTATATCCGTTGGTGGATCAAGCGATTAATCATGGGGAATTACTTCCGATTATTCAAAATGCAATAAGCCTAAAAGGGGATCACCTTAAAAAGTTCAAGAATTTACTGGAGCGTGCAGATATTGAAGACGTAATTGTTTTTTCAGAAGAAGTCGCAAAAAAAATACAGTTTTTAAATTTTCTTCATAAAATTGTTTATGATGAACCGGCTAAACACATTAAGGAGAGAAAACAGTTTCATAAAATAATCGAAAAACACCTTTGGTTGTTTGGGGAACAATACAAAGACATACCTATTCTTTGTTCAGACACGAGTTTAAAGAGAAATCTTGAACAACTTAGAGAAACTCACTTTAAGTGGGAACCTGATCCAAAAGCAGATAATCACATTGAAATTGATCCTAAATTAAAAGATATAACCGATTTATTTTTTTATAATGAGAGGGTGTTAGATGATGACAATAGAGAGGTGATGGTAGTTGAACTAAAAAGACCATCCTGTAGAATAAGCCAAAAAGAGCTTAATCAAGTGCAAAAATATCGTTTTGATATTGAAGAAAATGGATTGTTCAGCAAAGATATAACATACAAAATCATCCTTGTGAGTAGTCAATTGAATAGATTTGCTAAATCAACAGTGGGATCAGAAAATCATAAGTCCCCATTCTTATACGAAAAAAGCAAGGTAGCTGAAATATACACTTATGTGATGAATTGGGCTGATATTATTCATACCAACAGAAAAAAGCTTTCATTCCTTGGTAATATTTTGAAGACAAAGGATAGAACGACTCGTGAAGTCTTTGAAAAAGATTATCCCGAGATTGATTTGTCCGGCATAATCTCTGAACTTGAAACAGCTAATAATTAAAGCCGTTACTAATATCAGAAAAAATTCTGATTTATAATTTTTTGGCGGAAAAGTATTAAACAGCTGCTTGAATGATTGCTCAGAAATAACGATTGGTCAAAAGAGAAGATTCAAAACCCATCTTCCATAATTATGGAATGATATTTGATTCCTCCTGCTGTTAAATTGGCTTCAACCTTCTGTTGTAATGCATCATATCTATCTGACATATCTCCGCACATATCTAGTCCAACGCAATATGTTGTTGCGGTCTGGTCAATAACTTCCTCTCCATTATCATCATAATAGAATATTTCTAAGACCGATAAATACTCTCGTCCATCATGCACAGTGCGGACATAGAGTTCTCTATGTTTGTTGTTAAGATTCTTCATGGTAAGAGCCTCATAGGGTTTTAATTTTCAAGTAAGAAGCCATTTCCAGGCGGCCATCTGAATTAAAATACATCTTTTAACTACTTATTACTGGTGAGAAGCATAACATGTGAAAAGAACTCCTCTTGTCATGCCTTATTCACCCAAGATGAAAGAATAAATCCTATATGGCTATTAGTGAATATTATTTACTTTTAAGTATTCATATTAACTGATATTATTTAAAAGATAAATTCTGTATAGCCAATCCTTTATATTTTTATCTTGCCTCGCGGCAGACTTCATGAGTGTAGGAGAATTTTTCCACAACATTGATATATAATCCTCGAATCTCATCGAAATAGGCACTACATTTTCCGCCTTCTTAAAATATTCATTGCCTAAACGAGAAACTATTCCCTCAGCATCTGGAGCAACAATTTCCAATGTAATGCGGTCAGCCCTTTTTTCCAGACATTCCTTTATCAGTGTTAACGAGCGCTTGTCAGTTGCTGGAAATGAATACCCTATAATAACAATTCTGTCTGATTCTATTAAGGCTCCCTCCGCTTGCTCCCAAAGTTGTTCAATGGTTTTTTGATACATGTCATACTTTTTTTGCCTAACCGGTGTGATTAGCAATGGCGAAGAAGGGATGCCAGTTGCTCGCTGCTCCTTTGCTGGGGAATATATTCCAGTCAAACTACTACTTATAAATACTTTACCTGGTGGTGCCGAAAGCCTTTTTTCATCAAAGGCATCATTAGGTAAGTTAGGCGGATAATATCCATAGCAAGTAGGGACATAACCGCCTCTCCATCTCCCTTTAAAAGTATCGTAAGGCAATGATGACTGCCAAAATAGGAAAACCTCATCTGAATTTTCAACCAATGGCTGCATTTCCCACTTATCAAACCTGATGGAAGTGTAGGGCACAAGCCAATTTGTAGAGCCGTGCAATTTCAATAACTTCCAATTTGCATTAAACGATGGAGACGACTCAATATTTAATTTCCATGAACTATCAAATGATGAATGAAATTTAAGCCCATATCCGACGTTTGGATCCCAACCACCTGTATCAGCCAACGCCCTATCTATCAAAGTATCCCAATTAAAAGTTATGAACGTGTCATTTGGGCTGCAAAACTTAAGAAGAAAATGATAGGCAGAGGGTGAAGGACCATTTTGAGCCTCATTCAAAACGTTAGCAAAAATAAAGGTCATATTGGTAAAAACTCCAGCCAACGAATATAATTTTAGGGTTTCATCTTCCTTGAGCTCCATATTTTTTGCTTTTGTCATGAGTTCATTCAATTCATCTTCAATAGTGGTCATAAATAGCTCAACATCTTCACTCCACGAACCTACCTCGCGTGGATTGATACCACGGTAATGATTTAAGAAAGAAATAAATGGACCTACAAATGCATGAAGTCCCTCCGAAGTCGGCAAATTATGAAATGCCTCAAAAAAGCTATTTGCTAAAGGGACTGGAACTCCTCTGGAATTTAAATCATAATGATGAGAGGCACCAGCCCCAAAGATCCAAGATGTTTTTTTAGAATTTTCTAATGCCTTTGCGCGCACTATTGGGGATAAATTGTCCCAGGCAAACCCAAGAAGTCCTTCTTCAACTTCATCAATATCAAAATTAGCCAAGAGAAAATCTCCTCAAGTATTCAAAGAAGGTCAATGGTTATCTAAATACAAACTATATCCAGTGAATTTTATGATGCGTCAAGCCCCTTATTGTATTCTTTAAGAACTCTTTATACCCCCAAATAACCCCAATAACAACAACCAGTTGTAAACCCCATGTTAAGGTGATCGCAAAACAGCGATAACCATAGCAAGGGGTGTCAATTGGCAGAGATCCCCACCATAGAGCCGGTTTCCTTTTACGCGGGAGATTCAGTCCGGTGGAAACGGAGCCTGGGCGAATTTCCCGCCTCGCAGGGGTGGACCCTCAATTACGTTCTGGTCAAGGAAGGAACCCCACCGATCAGCATCACGGCGCAGGCGGACGGCGACGATCACCTGGTATTGATTGCGCCCACCGTTTCAACTCAATACGCGCCGGGCTCGTACCGCTGGCAGGCGTCAGTCAGTAAAGGCACGGACAGGTTCACAATCGACAAGGGAACGGTCGAAATCAATGCGGATTTCGCCACCCAAACGACGGGATTCGATGCGCGGTCGCACGTGCAGCGGATGGTCGACGCATTGCGGGCGAGGCTGGAAAAGCGGGCGACCAAAGATCAAATGGAGATGATGGTTGGCGGCGAGAAATTGGCGTTGATCCCTATGCACAGGGTCAGGGAGCTGCTGTCGTTTTACGAGACGCAGCTCGAGATCGAGCGGAAGGCCGAACGCATCGCCAAGGGCCTTGGGGGCGGTGGCAATATCCTGACAAGGTTTGTCCGATGACGGTCATAAGGGACATCTGGCGCGCGTTCGTGGCGCACAAGGCCGCGAAGCAGCGGGCGTGGCGCGAGTTCGAGGCCGCAGGCACGGGGCGGCTGTTCGGCGATTGGGTGACCGAATCGCTCGGGCCGGACTCGGACGTACGCGGCAGCCTGCGGGTGCTGCGGGCGAGGTCGAGGCACCTGTGCCAGAACAACGATTACGGCAAGCGGTTCCTGCACCTGCTGGACACGAATGTCATCGGGCCGAAGGGCATCGAGCTGCGGGCGGAGGTCAAGGAGCGGCAGGGCGACAAGCTCGTCATCGACGCGGCGGCGAACGAAAAGATCGAGCGGGCGTGGCAGGCGTGGTGCAAAAAGAACAACTGCACGGTGGATAAAAAGATGAGCTTCCGGGACGTGCAGGGGCTGTTCATCAAAACGGTGGCGCGCGACGGGGAGAACATCACCCGCAAGATCCGTGGATTCGATAACAACGATTTCAAGTTCGCATTGCAGATGATCGAGGCGGATCAGCTCGACGATCAGTTGAACGACGAGGCCCGGCGCATCCGCATGGGCGTTCAAAAGAACGAGTGGAACGAGCCGGTGGGCTATCACATCCTGCAGAACCACCCCCAGGAGATGTTCTATTCCCCGAATTTCCCGCAACGGCATGCGGTGCTGCCGGCCGGGCAGGTGCTGCACAACTTCATTGTGGACCGGGTCAACCAGACGCGCGGGGTGCCGTGGACGCACGCGGCCATGCAGCGGCTGCACATGGTGGGCAAGTACGAGCAAAGCGAGCTGGTCGCGTCGCGGATCGGCGCGGCGAAGATGGGCTTTTTCACGTACCAGAACCCCGGCGGGTATTACCCCGGCGCGGACGAGGAGGACGGGGCCGGAAACTTCATCGAGGACGTGGAACCGGGTAAGTTCAAGGCCCTGCCGTACGGGTGGGATTTCAAGCAGTTCAGCGCGGATCACCCGAACGCGGGCTTCGACGCGTTCGTCAAGGCGGTGTTGAGGGGCGCGGCCAGCGGGTTGAACCTGTCCTATATCACGCTTGCAAACGACATGGGCGAGGCGAACTACAGCTCGATGCGGCACGGGGTGCTGGAGGACCGGGACGCGTGGAAGGTGTTGCAGGGGTGGATGATCGAGCATTTCGTCGCCCCGGTGTACGAGGCGTGGCTGGACATGGCGCTGGTGTCGCGGCAGCTGGACCTGCCCGCGCGCAAGATCGAGAAATGGCAGCAGGTAGCCTGGCAGGGGCGGCGGTGGGCGTGGATCGACCCGGCCAAGGAGATCACAGCGAGCGAAAGGGCGATCAAGTTGCGGTTGAAGTCGCGCACCCGGGTCGCGGCGGAGTCTGGCGACGACATCGAGGAGGTGCTGACCGAGATCGCGAACGAAAATACGCTGGCAAGCGGCCTGGGGGTCGAGCTGGAGCAGGCGCAAAAAGGGGCGGTGCAAAATGGAAACACGGCAGGGCAGTGATTTGATCGAGCGGGCGATCAAGGAGAAGCATTTCAGGACGGTCGAGATCCGCGCGAGCGACATCGACGAGGAGAAGCGCACGGTGTCGCTGAGCTTTTCGAGCGAGGAGCCGTACGAACGCTATTGGGGCGTGGAGGTCCTCGACCACGGGGCAAAGAGCGTGATCATGGACCGGCTGAACAACGGGGCGCCGTTCCTGGTGAATCACGACACGCGGGACCAGGTCGGGGTGGTTGAAAAGGCAGTCATCGGCAGCGACCGGAAAGGGCGCGCGTCGGTTCGGTTTGGGAGATCGGGCCGTGCCGAGGAGATATTGCAGGACGTGATCGACGGCATCAGGAAAAACGTGTCGGTGGGGTACCGGATACACGAGATGGTGCTGGAAAAAGAGGAAGAAGACAAGCGCACATACAGGGTCACGTCCTGGGAGCCGTTCGAGGTGTCGATCGTACCGATACCGGCCGACAACAGCGTCGGCGTGGGCCGTTCGGACGAGGAAGCAAAGCAAAACGTCGGAGAGGAGAAAAAGCACATGGAAAAAGAAGTGAGCACCACGGAGAGCACGGCGACGGCCCAGGCGCCCAAGACGGAGGTTCGGGCCGCTCAAAACGAGGTCGACCCGGCGGTCATCGCGGAGCGCGAGCTGGGCCGGATGCGGGACATCGCCGCGCTGGGCGCGCGGTTCAACATGCGCAAGGAGGCGGACGAGTACATCGGCAAGGGCAAGCCGCTGGGGGAGTTCCAGGCGCTGGTATTGGAACGCGTGGGGGCGGAGAACAACAAGCCGATCACCGTCGACGATCCCGAGATCGGCATGAGCAGGACGGACAAGAAGCGGTACTCGATTTTCAACGTGCTGCGGGCGCTGGCGTTCAAGGACAATCAGGTGTTCCACAAGGCGGCGGCGTTCGAGCTGGAGGTGAGCCGGGCGGCGGCGCAGAAGCTGAACCTGGAGCCGCAGGGCATCCTGATGCCCTACGACATCTACGCCAGCCGGGAGGTGCCTTATTTCCCGCAGAAAAGAACGCTGTCGGCGGGCACGGCGACGGACGGGGCGGAGCTGGTGGCGACGAATCTGCTGGCCGGGTCGTTCATCGACGTACTGCGGAACCTGGCGGTGGTCATGTCGATGGGGGCAAGGCCGCTGGCCGGGCTGGTCGGCAACGTGGCGATCCCCCGCAAGACGAGCGGTTCGACGGCGGGGTGGATCACGCCGGAGGGGAGCAACGCGGCGCTGAGCGAACCGCAGTTCGACCAGGTGATGCTGAGCCCCAAGACGCTGGGCGCCTATTCGGAGATCACGCGGCAACTGTTGCTGCAATCGTCCCTGGACGTCGAGAACCTGGTCCGGATGGATCTGGCGACGGCGGTCGCGCTGGCGATCGACATCGCGGCGCTGTACGGGACCGGGGCGACGGGGCAGCCGAGGGGGGTTCGCAATCAGACGGGCATCAACATGCCGACGGCGTTCGCGGGTGCGGTGCCGACCTATGCGGAAGTGGTCGCGATGGAATCGGCGGTCGCGGTGGACAACGCGCTGCTGGGCAACCTGGGATACCTGATCGAGCCGAGCATGAGGGGGTCGTTCAAGACCTCGGAAAAGTTCAGCAACACGGGCCAGACGATCTGGGAGCCGGGGAACACGGTCAACGGGTACAAGTCCGGGGTGACGAACCAGATCACGGGCGGCGACGTGTTTTTCGGCAATTGGGCGGACCTGCTCATCGGGTTTTGGGGGGCGCTGGACATCCTGATCGATCCTTACACGAATTCGCTCAGCGGCACGCTGCGGATCGTGGTGCACCAGAGCTGCGACGCGGCGGTGCGGCACCCGGTATCGTTCGCGTTCAACAATGACGGCGTCTAATCGATAGCCCGCGCGGTCGCGGGAAGGGAGCGTGCGGCATGACGATGGGAACGGATAACGCCTGGGCCTTGACCGGCCCAGGCCAGCAAGGGGGAAAAGCGAAAATGCGCGAAAAGGAAAAGAAGGTCGTGGTGGAGATCACGAAGGGCGCGGGCATCGACGGGGAGCGGTATTACCCGGGCGACGTGGTCGAGCTGGGCGCGGCCGAGGCGGGGTTGCTCATCGGCCAGAAGATGGCGGTCGAGTCCAAGAAAAAGCCGGAGCTGCTGCCGAGGAAAAAGGGCACGGAGCTGCTCGAAGGAGCCAAAAAGGACAGCGGCAAAAAAGAGTAACGGAGGCGCGGGAGCGGTGGACCTGTACGCGTTTTTCAATACGTTCTCAAGCGCGCTGGCATCGGATGACGCCCTGCAGACGTGGGGCGTTTCCAATTTCGGCAGGCAGGTGATGGTGCTGCCGAACGCGGAATCGGCGAACCTGCCGACGGTGGAGAGCATGCCCTATGTGCTGCTGGCGTCGCCGGGGTTCACGCGGTCGCAACTGAGCCTGGACCAGGAATACGTCATCGCGGCATGGCTGGCGCTGACCTGCACGGAGATGAAGCCGGGCACGGGCGGGAACGTGCGGGAGCCGGAAGGGGTGCGGCTGATCAGCGAGATGATCGAGCTGGTGCTCAACGCGTTCAAGGGGGCATTGCCGGACGGGTTCCAGATCAGGGAGGTGGTCGGCGATTCGGACACGCTCGGCATGCTGCCGGAGGTGCACGGCGCGGTGGTGTTCACATTTACCTATTACGGAACGATGGGCAACGACCCGTTGACGTAGGAGAATAGAGCCTATGGCACATCAAAAAGGATCTACAGCAAAGGTGGCGGTCGGGTTCGAGGCGGCGTTCAAGACCCCGGCGTCGGCGGGGTTCGTGATGCCGTTTTTGACCTCGGGCATGAGCGGGGATCAGGCGCGCAACAAGTCGGCGGTGATCCAGGAGGGGCGCAATCCGCGGGCGCCGTTTTTGGGCAACAAGGATGCAAAGGGGCCGTTGGTCGTGCCGGTGGACACGGTCGCAATGCTCTATTGGCTAAAGGCCATGTTCGGCGCGGCGGCGGTGACGGGGTCGGGTCCGTACGTGCACGCGTACAAGATCGGCGACGACATGCCGTCGATCACGTTCGAGCACAGGTATCCGCAGCTGGACACCCCGAAATATGAGCAGTTTTACGGGTGCAAGGTGGCGTCGGCGGGTTTTTCGTTCGGCGACGGCAACGCGGAGCTGGTCGCGAACCTGCAGTTGCTGGGGGCGGATTTCAGCATCGAGGACGCCCCGTTCGACGCGGCGGCAACGGTCGTGCCCCAGGCGAAGGTGTACAACTCGCAGGCGGCATTTCAGGAGGGAGGGGCGGCGTACGCCCTGGCGCGGCGGGTGGATCTCAACGTCAATTTCGGCCTGGACGAGACGCAGTTCACGATCGGCGGCGGCGGGACGCGGCGGTCCATACCGGAAGGGGCGGTCGAGATCGGCGGCGAGGTCGAGGCGGTGTTCGAGAGCACGGCGCTGCTGGAGAAGGCGGAAAACGACATGGAATCGAGCCTGGTCGTGACCGTCACGGGCGGGGCGTCGAGCGTGTTCGAGCTGCAACTGCAGGAGATCAAATACGCGCGGCGGTCGCCGGGGATACAGACCCCGGCAGGGCTGGTGGTGACGCTGGGGTTTGAGGCGTATTTCGAGGACGGGTCGGAGGCGTCGGCGATCGTGGCGCGGGTGACCAACTCGATAGCGGCGGCGGTTTAAAACAAACAGGGGGAGCGGATGCGGACGGTCAATATCGGCGGGAAGGATTTCAAGATCAGGGCGCTGAAGCGCAGGGAGCGGATCGAGCACGGCCTGGCGGAGTACGGGTACAAGGCGATGGTGTACCAGCCGCCGAAAAGCGAGGACGGCGCGATCGATTTCGAGAAGGCGTCGGAGGGCATGGACAAGGTCACGTTGCTGGTGCTGGGCGACGAGGCGGTCGACGCGATCGATGAAGCGGAGGGCATGGGCGGTTTGCGCAAGGCGTACAAGGCGATCATCGATGAGACGTACGGGTCGGGGGCGGAGGAAAAAAACTGATCGAGGCCTGGGCCGGCCGGTCTGACGGATCGGAGGAAAAGGCCCGGGCGTGCGAGGCGTGCCGGTGGGCGTTCGAGAGGAAAAAGGAGATCCCGCCATGCGGAAAGTGCACGGTGTTTCCGCCGTTGTGGCCGGAAAACGAGGAGGCGTTCGAGCTGTGGGCGGCGGTGTGCACGCAGTGGCGGGGCGCGGGCCTGGGCCTGGTCGGGCTGGATTACGAGGAGGTCAGGAAGTGGGCCGGGGATTTGGAAATAGAGCTGACAGCGGGCGTCTGGCGCAAGATCAAGGCGCTCGAACGGCACGTTCTAAAGAGGGCCGAAGATGCTGAAGGTGGAAGCGACGGTCAAGGGGGCGGAGCGGGTCGCGAGGACGATCAGCGCGGAAAAACAAAAGGCGCGCCGTTCGTTTGAAGCGGCGGTCAGGGTCGAGGCGTTCAGGCAGTTGAAGCAGTTGCGGGAGGATGTTCGGGCAGGCCGTCCGGGGGGGCACCCCTACGCGGCCTTTTTATTGTCGGCGATCGCGAGCCGGACGAAATCGGGCCGGCCGAAAAAGCGGCAGGTCCCCCTGTACCGGGTGGCGCGGCTGATCCGGTACGACATCAAGGGGGCGGGCACGGAGAATCCGCAGATATCGTTCGGGTTCGTGAGGGCGAACAACCCGAAGCTGACGAGCTCTTATAAGCAGTTGCTGCTCAAGCATCAGGAAGGCATCGATGTGCTGTATGCGGGCAGCAGAACGGAGCTGGGGGTTCATTTGGCGAGGGTCGGCGCGAAGTTGAAGAAAAAGGGCGACCCGGACGCGAAGTATTTCTTCCTGAGGAAAGAGACGGGCAGGAAGATCGATCTGCCGCAGCGGGACATCATCCGGACGTTTTGGGCGGCGCACAAGATGGACGCGATGAAGAACATTCGCCAGAACTACCGGCTTAAGATGAAGGGCGTGCGCATATGACCGACTCGCGGCTTGAAATCGTCCTGATGGCGAAAAACCAGACCGAGGCGGCGTTCAGGGGCGTGGTCGACGGGCTGAAAGGCGTCACGAGCACGGCGGGCCTGGTCAAGGGGGCATTGGCGGGCTTGGTCGCGGGCGTCAGCTTCGCGGGGCTGGTGCAGGGGCTCAACACGTTGAAAGCGGCGGGGTCGGACGCGGAGGAGACGTTCAGCAAGGTGCAGACCCTGTTCGGCGCGGACAAGGCGCGGGAGCTGCGCGAGTGGGGCGAGGCGGCGGATTATGCCATGGGCCTTTCGAGGACGGCGGCGCTCGACGCGGTCGGCTCGATGGGCAACATGTTTTTGCAGCTGGGCGCGAACATCGAGGAGTCGGCGAGGCTGTCTCAAAGCATGGTGCAGTTGTCGGCGGATCTGGCGTCGTTTCACAACGCGGCGGGCGGGTCGGCGGCGGTGCTGGAGACGATGCAAAGCGCCTTTCGCGGCGAGTATGACGCGTTGCAGCGGTACATTCCGACGATCAAGGCGGCATCGGTCGAGCAGGAGGCGTTGAGACGCTCGGGCAAGGCGTCGAAGGACGAGCTGACGGAGCTGGACAAGGCGCTGGCGGCGGTGGCGATCATCACGCGCGACGCGGGGGCGGCCACGGGCGATTTTGCGCGCACGTCGAACAGCGCGGCGAACCAGCAGCGGATATTCGACGCGCAGCTTGCGAACGTGAAGGAGAAATTGGGAGAGGCGGTGCTCCCGGCGTTCACGGAAGCGATCAGGCACACGAACGAGTGGATCAAGGAGAACGACAAGCTGCTCAAGCAGGACCTGCCGAAGCTGTTCGGAGACATAGCCGAATCGCTGGCGAACATGATCGAACCGGCGGCAAGGGTGGCGGAGTACATCGCGAGGATCGCGAGCGTGTCGCCGCAGTTCAAAGAGTTCCACGACATGATGGAGCGGGCCGGGGAATATGCGAGGCACGGCTTGCTGGACCCGTCGCAGTTGGCCGGGCTGGACACGCAGCAGGCGCTGGACCGCACGCGCGAGTGGGTCGAGTTGCTCGACAAGACGGTGCGGATCACGGCGGACGGTCAAATCAGGTACCTGATCGGCGAACACACGGCAGGGCGCAAGGCGGCGATCGCGGCGGACAAGGAGCGCATGCAGGGGCTTTACCTGACGGACGGCACGGCGGGCCAAAAGCCATTGGTGCCGTTGCCGATGGTGCCGCAGATGCCGACGCCCCCGCAGATAGGCGCGGCGGGGTCGGTGCATGATTGGGTGATGCTGGTCCAGCCGGACAGCGAGGCGGAGCAGGCGTACAGGAATCTGGACAAGATGCTGGAGGACCGCAACGCGTTGTTCGGCACGAAAAACGAGTCCTTGATTCAGTTGTCGGATCGGACGGCGTGGGTGATGCAGGAAAATTTTTCGAGCCTGTTCCTCGATGTCTGGCGGGGGGATCTTGAAGACTTCGAGGATTACTTCAAACGGTTTTTCGAATCGTTGCAGCAGATCGCGGCGGATTACCTGGCACAGATGGCGACGGAGTGGATATTCGGCGACAGCAGCACGGGCAAGAGCAGCGGGTTTTTGAAGTTTTTGCAGGGGATCACAGGTTCGGGATCGTCATCGGGCGCGGCGGCGGACACATCGGGCTGGTTCAATTACGATTTCACGATGGGCAGCGTGTTCGCAAAGGGCGGCGCGTTCGGCCGGTCGGGTGTGAAGTATTTCGCGGCGGGCGACATCATCACGGGTCCGACGGCGTTCAGGTACAACGGCGGGATCGGCGTCATGGGAGAGGCGGGCGACGAGGCGATCATGCCGTTGAAGCGGACGGCGGACGGCCGTTTGGGAGTCGAGGCGAGCGGCGGCGTCAACCTGACGGTGGCGCCGGTTTACAATGTTTATTCTGTCGATGACCGGTCGGTCGCGGATTTTTTCAAGCGCAACAGGGGCAAGTTGGCGTCAGAGCTGGTCGACGAGATGAAGCACAGGCCGGAGTTGACCCGGTTTTTTAAGGCGTAAGAGATGGCAGTATACCCGGAAAGCAGCCCGAGCCCGGTTTATCCGTTGATCGTGACCCCCAGGGGTAAAACGAACATTGTCGATTTGGGCGGGGGAGGCGAGCAGAGGCGCACGAACTGGCTGTATCTCAAGTATGACGTGGTGGTGAATTACGGGGCTTTGGAAGCGTCGGAGATTCAGGCGCTGCTCGATTTCTTTGTGGCGCGCAAAGCGGCGTTGGAGGGGTTCTATATCTACGATCTGGCGTTGCTGGCGTCGGTGACGTTCACGCACAGGGGGCTGTATTGCGGCACGGCGGACGGCGCGACGGACACGTTCGACGTGCCGGGGCGGAGCACGAGCGGGCATGCGGTCTATGTCGACGGGGCGCAGCAGGTCGGCAATTGGTCGATACTGACCGGCACGGGCGACGGCGGGGCGGACCAGGTGCAATTCACGTCGGCGTTGACGCAGGGGTCGATCGTGACGAGCGATTTCGCGGGGTTTCACAGGATGCGGGTCAGGTTCGCCCAGGATGAATTGTCGCGGGAGTTGTTCGTCAGGAATTTGCTGACATACCGGTCGGTCGCGTTGAAGGGGCTGAAGCCGAATGAAGGCTAGTTACGATCAGGCGTTCATCGATGCGTTGAAATCGGAGTCGGCGCGCGTCGTGTTTTTCGTGAACGCGGATTTCACACCGTCGCCGTGGCGGGTGACGAACCTCGATATCGATTATTACGTCGGCGGCGAGCTGTATCTGTCGCGCGAGGTGACGATCGGCGAGGTGGTCATGCAGGGCGGGTTGTCGGTCGATCGGGTCGAAATCAGGATGGCGAACGCGAAGCGGGAGCTGTCGGCGATATTGCTCGGCGCGGATCAGCGGGGGCGGGAGGTTTCGATCAGGGTCGGCGTGGTCGGCGACAACGGGGTGATGGTCGGGTCGGGCGAGCCGTTTCGCGGCATGCTGTCAAAGTACGAGGCAGAGGACGACGTCGCGGTGTTGAGCTGCGTGTCGGACATGGTGCGATGGCGGAAAAAGACGTTGCGCAAGGCGTCGAGCTCGTGCCCGTGGCCGTTCAAAGGGACGGAGTGCGCATACGGCGGCGAGGAGACGTGGTGCGATCAGACCTATGACCGGTGCGTTGACCTGGGAAACCATTTGAATTTCGGCGGCAACAGGTTCCTTGACGCGCTGGCCGAAACGCGGATCTGGTGGGGGAGGGTGCAGAGCTGATGTGGTTTGTTGCGTTCGTTGCATCGTGGATCATAAGCGGCATCGTCAACGCTATGATCGGAGAGGACGAGCGGGCGGACGAGGGCGGGCTGCAGGTGAACCCGCGAAGCACGTCGGAGATCGTGCCGTTGATCTATGGCCGGATCAAGACGAAGAAGATCAACACCCCGTACATGGCAAGCGGCGGCAACGAGAATAAATACGTTTTCATCATAGGAGAGATCGGGGAGGGGCCGATTCACGGCATTGTGCGACAGGACGGGAGCACGTTCACGTCGGCGGGCACGCAGTTTCCGGGCACGAACCCGCCGCTCCTGTACCTCGACGGCGAGCTGTGGACGGACAAATGGGGCCCCGATTTCGTTTACGCGGAGTTTTTCAAGGGCACGGCGGCACAGGGCGTTTGTTCGACGCTGCACGCGGCGAAGCCGGAGTGGAACGACCCGAAAAGACACACGGCTTATATCTTTCTGCGGTTGAAATACGATCTGAACAAATGGGTCACGGTCCCGAAGATATCGCTCGTTGTGGACGGGTTGGAAGTGTTCGACCCGGCGGCGGCCACGGTGGGGTTTTCGGACAATTTCGCGCTGATGGCCTATGACATGCTGACGAGGCCGAGCACGCGCGGGGGGTTGGGCCTGGATGCGTGGTTCGGGCCGGTGCCGGAGAGCCCGCGGGTGAACGTGGCGAGCGTCGAAGCGGCGCGGGCGTATTGCGAGGCAAAGGGTTGGACGGGCGGATTGATCATCGACGAGGATCAGTACTTTTCGGAAAATTTTCAGCTGGTGCTCAACTGCTTCAGGGGCGAGGCGATCAACAGCGACAATCAGGTCAAGATCAAGTTCCGGGATCTGAATTACGAGACGCCGGTCATCGATATCACGGAGGCGGATTTCGTCGAAAAGGACGGGCGAACGACCTTGAAGATCAGGCCGACGGCGGATCTGTTCGATTTGCCGAACGCGATCGATGCGGTTTTCTACAACGCGGACAAGCGGTATGCGGAGGACACGTTCGTCAAGACGGATCAGGACGCGGTCGCGAGCGATGGCGATTTGCGCAAGCTGACGAAAAGGATCCCCGGCTTGAACACGCTGGCGAAGTTGCAGCCGATGGCGAACTACTATTTGGAGCGGGCGCGGTTCGGTCATTTGGCGGAAGGGAGCCTGGCGGACAGGTTTTTCGCGCTGGAAGCGGTGGACGTCGTCAGGTTGACCCATTCAATGCCGGGGTGGGTCGACCGGTATATGCGGGTGCGGCAGGTCGGCGTCGGTGCGGGCAATGTGGTGTCGATCGAGCTGGAGGAGGAACTGCAGACGCTTTATGACGACGCCTACAACCCGAGCCAGATCACATGGTACCGAACGACGTTGCCCGATCCGACGGCGGAGGTGCCGAGCGTGATCAATGCGGCCATCGAGGAGGAGCTGTACAGCTTCAGGGGGCGGTCGTACACGCGGCTGGTGATCGGGTTCGATCAGCCGGCCGGTTACCCGTTTTGGGGCGGGCGCGGAAATCTGGTTGAGGATCGGCGCAGGCGGCGCGTGGGGGAAGATGACGGACAGCCGTGACGGGTACGTGCTCGAAGCGGTCGAGGAGGGGCAGACCTATTACTTCAAGGTCGTGTCGACGAACATTTGGGGCGGGTCGGAGAATTTCGACGTCGCGGTGCAGTTGGAGCGCACGGTGTTGGGGTTGACGGGAAGCCCGGGCGGCATGGCGAGCCTGACGGCGGTCGCAAACGGGGATTCGGTTTCGATCTATGGGCCGCAACTGGCGGAGGACAATGTCGAGGGGTACGAGGTGCGGCTGGGCGGAGTGTTCGCGAGCGGGTTGTTCATGTCGTTTAACAAGGCGCCGAGTTTGCGATTGAACGGGGTGCGGCCCGGGGTGCACACGTTCGGCATGTGCGCGAAAAACAATGCGGGGAGATATTCGTCGAGCCCGGTCTATGCGGCGTGCAGGGTTTTCATTCCCCCGGGGTTCACGATGGAGCACAGCTGGTCATGGGATTTCACGACGGGCACGTTCGACAACGCGGAGCACGGGACCTATAACAGCCAGGACATTTTGAAGTGTTCGCACACGGGGAACGAAACGATCGATCCGGATCTGGTCGCGAGGTGGAAATTGGACGCGGGGGCGCTGACGGTCGACAGCGTCGGCAGCAATACGCTGACAAATTACGGGGCGGCGTCGGACACGGCGATCCAAAGAGAGGGCGACGGTTGCGCGGAGTTCACGGCGGCGGAAAACGATTATTTGGAGATCGCGGACGCGGACCTCGCTTCTGGTTTTCCGTTGAAAAGCGGGGAATCGAATACGACCCTTTCGGTTTGCATGTGGTGTCGGCCGAAGTCGACAGGGACGCTTCAATACCTTGTCGCAAAGTACGATCCGACGAACAACAAGCGTTCGTTTGCGATCACCCTGCAGGCCAATGGGTTGATCGGGATAAATATCGGGTACAACAGCGGCGCAGCTTATGAGGGAAAAGAAGCAACACCGGTTCTGGCGGCGGACACGTGGTACCACATCGGCGTCGTGTTCAATGGAGCTGCGGAAACCTGCAAGGTCCGCATTCGGCCGGCGGGCGGTTCAGCGACGGAAGATCTTCTGGAGTTTGCGGAATCGATAAGCATTACCGACGCTGCCTTGAGGCTTGGGGCGCGCAGTGACAACGCAAATTACTTCAACGGATTTTTGGACGAGGTCTTGGTCTTTGACGACGAATTGACTTCGGCAGAAATTGACCAGATCGCCGAGCAGACGTTTTTCACAGTCTCTTCGGACATCGACCTGGTGGGGGTGTGGACGAGCCCGACCTATGACATGGGCGCATTGAAAAAGGTCAGGGTTTGGGGTGATTTCCTCACGGTGTTCTTTTCGGGTTCGAATACCTGGGCCGGGGTGCTGCCGAGCCCGGCGCCGTGGTCGAACGTGAACCCGTCGGCGTTTACGTGGGGAGAGATATTCCGGCAATTGGAAGCGGCGCGGCTTGAGGCGAAATTGCTGTTCAGCGAGGACGGATCGAGCTGGTCGGAGGTGGATTGGTTCGCGGTCCTTTGCGCGGAAGTATATGCACGCTACCACCGGGTCGAGATCAAGATCACCGACCCGAGCGCGGATTCGAACCTGTATGTGTACGAGCTGAACATGGTCGCCTACACGGGGCCGAATTGACGGCTCAACAAACCGGAGGAGAGATGGCGCTGGATTTCGAGATTGAATATTGCCACAGGGAGTTTGACGGAAAGCTGACGATGCGCATCATGCCGATGGCCGATGGCGTGCGGTTCGGCAAATCAATCGAAGTTCAAGGCGCTGACATGGACGAGATAGAAAGCTCATTGCGCCCGAAGTTGCTCGCGATAAAGGAAAAGTTCGAGGTGGCGGAATCGCTGAAGCAGTTGGCGCAGCAGCGGTTGGATGCGATCAAGGCGGAGATCATCTCGGGGTCGGCGGAAAAAACGGCAGATCAAAAAATTTCCGAGGAATAAAAGCAATGTCACAGCAATGGACGGACGACGTATTTGACCCGAATCACGTCGCGGCGACCGATTTGCAGAACATGGAGAACGATTTCGCCTGCCTCAAGTCGAGCTTTTCGGGCACAGGATACCCGAGCAATGTCGTGGGTGGGCAAGTGTGCCACAGGCCGAATGGGCGCAGGGCGCGGAATTATGCGAACAATGCCTGGCTGGGGGTATTGCTCGGCGACGCGAACCAGAAAATGTGGGTTTACAGGAACGACACGTGCGAGGGGTGGGTGATCGATCCTTCGGTCGCAGACGTTGTCCTGGGCATAAAGGGCGGGGCGGCGGCGTACAACGTGGACGGCGGAAATCTGGCGGGGTCGTGGACGTTGAGCGGGTTGACGCATGCGCACACGCACACAAACGGCGCGCATGTCCATCAGTGGTATGACCGGGCATCGGGCGCGGATCGGACGTTCAATTCGGCAGGAAGCGCGACGGCGATTGTCGGTGGCGGCAAACAGGACATCGAAATTTCCGTCAATACGGGAGACGTTTCAAGCGGGATTGACATGGATTGTTTTACCAGCTCGGTCGGCGGGCAGACGACGAGCGCGGCGTCGACAAGCGCGATTTCGTCAAACGGGGCATGGCGCCCGCGTGCTGCGGTCGGGACGCTGCAATACCCTGACCTGACATGAACCTACTTTTGATCGCATGGCGGTGCAGATCGGCGGGCCGGAAGGGGGCGAGGAGTGAAAAAGGAAACGCTTAAAGAGGCGGTCAAGGAGGCGATCGTCGAGCTGATGGCGACGCCGGAGGGCCGCGCGGCGTTCGGGCCGGTCGTGTTCGATTCGGTGGGACAGTATATTCAAAATTTCTATGAATTGGATCTGGAAAAGCACCACGGCGACGGGACGGTCGAACGGGTCAAGCAGCGCGGGGATATCCTTATTTATATAGCGGAATGGATCGGCAAGGCGGAAGGGGCGCTGCGAGGGGTTCAATCGGATGCGGGCAGGGCGATGAACAGAGCGCGCGAGGCGCGGGACATGGTCGGTGCGCTGGTGGGTCACATCGCAAGGGGTCGTGGTCAGGCCCCTGCATTTGGACCCGACGAAATCCTGAACAAAGACGGCGTTGATTTGATCGGTTGATCTCGTGACGAATGGAAGCGTCAAGGCGGTGCGATGGTCACAAGGACCAGGGCGGTGCTTGTCATCCTGATTTTGATCGATCTGGCGATCGTGATCGCGATCGCGGCATATCGCGGATGAAACAGGGGGGGGGCGGTTCATGGCGTTGTCGGGTGACGATAGGAAGGAGATCGCTCAGATCATCCAGACGGAGATGCGGGGAAGCTGCAAGTGCGGGTTGCCGGAATCGTCCCAGGCGGAAATGGGGCACTTGGTCGGGCGGTTCAGGGACATCGGCGGCGGCAACCTGAACAAGGGCATCGAGGAGGCGAGCGAGGCGATCAAGGCGTGGATCAGGATCAGGCGCCGGGGCGAAAAGATCGGCGGCGCGGTGACGTGCTTCATCGCGGTGTCGATCGTGGGGGGCGTGGGCACGCTCCTTTGGATCGGGGTCAAGTTCGCGTTGAGGATGCTCAACGTCGACGCGGGGATGAAGCAATGAACGGGGAAAAGGTTTCGAGGAATTTCTGGCGGCATGAGTTCGCGTGCAAGTGCGGGTGCGGGTTCGATGCGGTCGATGTCGAGCTGTTGACGGTGCTGGAGGAGACGCGGCTCTATTTCCAGGCGAGGTACATCGGCGAGAACGTCAAGATCGAGATCACGAGCGGGTGCAGGTGCGCGGCGCACAACAGGGCGGAAGGGGGAGTGCCGGGATCGATGCACATCAGGGGCAAGGCGACGGATTTCAAGGTGTGGATCGCGTGGCAGGTGAAGCAGGTGCCGGCCGACGAGGTGGCGGAATACCTGGAGCGCACCTACCCCGACAGGTTCGGGATCGGCCGGTACGATAATCGGACGCACGTCGATGTCAGGCAGGCGCGCGCAAGATGGGACAAAAGGACGGGACATCATGGCGTTTGAATGGAAAAAGCTGGTGCGGTCGGTGGCGCCGACGATCGCGCAGGCGTTGGGAGGGCCCCTGGCGGGGCTGGGGGTTCAGGCGCTGTCGGACGCGCTGCTGGGCAAACCGGACGGGACAGAGGAGGAGGTCGCGGCGGCGCTGCAGGGAGCGAGTCCGGAAACCCTGGCGGCGATAAAGAAGGCGGACCAGGACTTCAAGGTCAAGATGCGGGAGCTGGACATCGACTTCGAGCGGCTGGCGTTCGACGATGTCAGGGACGCGCGAGCGCGCGAAGTCGCGGTCAGGGACAAGATGCCTGCTGCGCTGGCGGTCATTCTGGTGCTGATGTTCGCGGGGGCGCTGGCGCTGCTGTTTTGGGTGCCGATACCGGAGGGGAACAAGTCGACCATTTACGTGATGATCGGATCGCTGGGCACGCTGACGATCACGGCGTGCCAGTATTTCCACGGATCGAGCAGGGGAAGCGCGCAGAAAAACGCGGCGCTGTTCCAGCAGGCGGGGCATAACGGGAAGGGATAGCGGGCATGGATTGGGCGGAAGAAGGGGCGGCGCTGGCGGATTTTCATTTTAGGGTTGCAATGGCGAACCGAAAAACTGTAAAGCAGGGCGGCAGGTGCTTGAAATTTTGTGAAATGTGTGATTTAGAGATACCCGAAGCCCGGCGCAAAGCATTACCAGGGTGCAGGCTGTGTGCAGATTGTCAGAATGACCTTGAAAAGCGGGCAAGGAGGGGTTGACCATACAAATGTATGGCCAACAAAAAATTCGGCAAGGTCCTGATAATAAAGTTAAAAAAATTACCCGCACCCTTCGGGACGCTGGGGTCGTAGGGTCAAATCCTGCTGCCCCGACCAAAAAACAAAAAGGGTTGCGATACTGCGCAGCCCTTTTTTAATAAATCAGACGATTCCGGTATGGAATGATACTGAATGTAATAAATAACAATGGGTTATAATTTTGCCAGTATTTATACCGTATAAACACAGTATTTGTCCGCACGCAGTTTTTAAATGGTAACGCTCTTATTTTCTTGACAAAAAACAGCACAGGAATTAGATAACTGAAATTGCTGACGATAATTGAGGGATCACCATACATATTATAAAGGAGCAGTTGGATCATGACCCTGACCAAAGCCCAAATCGTCGATATCATTCATGAAGAACTACCGTTTCCCAAAAACAAAAGCACGGAAGTGATCGAGGGCCTGATCGAGATCATCAAGCGGACCCTGGAAAGCGGTGAGGATGTACTGATCAGCGGCTTCGGTAAGTTTTGTGTGAAGAAAAAGAGAGAACGCAGGGGGCGGAACCCTGCAACGGGTGATGATCTTATTTTGTCCCAGCGAAAAGTTGTTACATTCAAGTGTTCCGGGAAGCTGAGAGAAAAAATCAATTCCTGATGGGAGGGGATTTACTCCCCTTCCACCAATCCTTTAAGAGGCCCGGCCCAACTGTTTGAGATGGGCGTTTTCTCATCAGGTGACAGGCGAACCATCCTCCGCACTTATCGCACCCCGCATGCCGCGCCATCGGTCAACGAACGTATGATTTCCCGGATTGAAATGTCAGGCATTCTTGCATAACTGCAGAATGCCTATTGCGTTTGAAAGTTGATGCTTTTCGTATCGTTTCAAAGGGACCGTTCGGCTGAAAAAGAGCATCAGCCATGGATATCATTTTGCGCTTTGATGGTCTTGGTGTTCGCACTAAAAGCGGCGTTGGTCAAAAATCGTATCGGTCAACTCTTCGGATAGATCGACATTGGAAGACTCCACCTCTTCGACGCGTCCGTTGCGGATAACTTTATCATCTTTTTTACAAGATGCTAATAATACATTGAAAACTAATTAAAAAGTGCGTATTGTAAAAAAATAATAGAACCGTAAGAAGTCCGAAATTCGCTTTTCCCGCCATTCCGGTGGAAGCTGGGATCCAGTATTTTCAATATGTTCTGGATGCCGGCGTTCGCCGGCATGACGCCTCTGCGGCTTTTTACAGTTTTATCGAATATTGTTGCTTAGTACATTTACGGTCGCGGTCATCATTTTTAATGTACGCGGCGCTGAACCTAAAATCAGTTGGAAGTGTTATCGATGTCTGATCCCATGTTGCCAGAAGAGAGGCTGAAACAGATACAGGTTTTTATTTCCAGGATGCCGAGTCTTTCCACCACTGTGACCAAGGTGCTTGAAGTCTGCAACAATCCGGACACATCACCAGATGAGCTCAACCGTCTCATTTCTTACGATCCGGTTCTGACTGGACAGGTATTGAGTCTCATTAATTCGGCGTACTACAGTCTCCCGAGTCGGGTGACCTCCCTGACCCGAGCCATCATTATCCTTGGACTCAACACCGTCAAAAACCTCGTGCTGGCAACATCGGTGCTCGCTTCTTTTAAAGAAACCTACACTGTCGACCATTTTTCCATTGACGATTACTGGGCGCACTGCTTGTGTGTCGGCGTAACCTCCAAAAAGATCTCTAAATTGATACGAATCCCGGCAAACGAGCAAGAGGAGTATTTTGTCTGCGGACTGCTTCACGATTTGGGCAAATTGCCAATGATGACCTGCTTCGGAGAGCTTTACGGTCAAGCCGTGAGTCGAAGCGAGAGCGACACGATACCTCTGTACCAGACCGAAAGACAGTTCATTGGATTTGACCATTGTCAGGTGGGATGGCTGATAGGTGCCAAATGGAAACTGAGCGATGCCATGAAGCAGGCCATCATGCATCATCATCAACCCTTTGATGAAAAATCCCCAGCCAGCAGTCTGGTCTATACCACGAGTTTGGCAAATCAAATCTCGCATCATTTCAAAATAGGTGCTGCCGGTGATGTAAGAGCGGATGAAGTGATGATCCAGCAATTGGCTGAACGCATTGCCTTGGATCTAGAGCGAATTTTTAGCATGCAGTCCCTGATAGCGGAAGAGATCGAAAAAGCAAGGGTCTTCCTAAAAAGCAGCAGCAAAGGGTAATCCCATGCGGATTAAGTTCTGGGGTGTGCGAGGCTCGATTCCCTGTCCAGGGCCTGAGACCGTGCGTTATGGCGGCAATACGGCCTGCTTGGAACTCTATATCGAACAATTGGATCGACTTATCATCATCGACGCGGGATCTGGTATCCGTGAATTGGGGGACCACATGATGGCCCAGCATGCCGATGGTACCCCGATCAAGGCGGAAATTTTCCTGACCCACACCCATTGGGATCACATCATGGGATTCCCATTTTTCGCACCCATTTATCTTCCCAGCTCGCAATTTACCATATACGGCCCAGTCACCTATGAGGAGGAGCCGCTTAAAGAGGTGCTTAGCGGCCAGTGGACCTATCGCTATTTTCCGGTGAGGCACGAAGACTTGTCATCCAAGGTGAATTACGTCAATCTCAAGGAGGGGCGATACGATTTGGGAGATGGTCTTGCGTTACAGACCAAATACTTGAATCATCCACTGCTGTGCCTTGGATATCGTTACGAATTTATGGGAAAAGTATTTTGTACTGCCTACGATACGGAGCCGTTTAGAAATTTGTTCTGCACTGATCCGACAGATCCCGGATACGACGCGGCTACCGCGGCCGAAGGGGAAGCCGCTGCGGTTGAAGCCAACCATCGCATCGGGCAGTTTGTGGAGGGTGCCGATTTGCTGGTGTTCGACACTCAGTACACCCGCCAGGAGTATTTCCAGTCTCGAATCGGATGGGGACATTCCTACATCGACCACGCCATCGGTATCGGTCAAAAATATCACGTTAAACGTCTCGCCCTTTTCCATCACGACATTCAACGTACTGATGATCAGCTCGATGCTCTCTGCCAGCAATATTGTGTGTCCAAAGGCGAGGATACCGAAATTTTCTTTGCCCGAGAGGGTATGGAAGTCAACCTGTAGACCCCACCTTCTGGCAGACGTTAAGCGATCTGCAAAACGCAGGCACCAGGCAAATATTTCCAGCACGAGGTTAAAATTGCTCTATTGCGATCTGCAGCTTCCAGTCGCCGCCCACTCGCCTGCAGATTGACTGGTGCCTGGATGAATTCATTAAATCACAAATAACAAGAGGTTGAGGACACTTGCAGCGTTAATTCATCGTTCAAATATTTACTTGAATGTGAAAATCGGAAAAAATCGGGCGATTTTTAAAAATTGCACGCTATTTGCTTACTCGTCCTTTTGATTACTGGATCTACGGCTAAAGACCACCCCAGGCGCAACCCCGCTTTGTGAAAGGAGGAATGGAAATTGAAGATCAGCAACGACCATCACGTGCAGGCCAATGTGCCGATTCGGCAGGATACATCGGTTACCCAAGGGCAAACGCCGGCGTTTGCTACGGTGCTCGAGAAAGCGTTCGACAAACCGGATGTCGAAAAAGCATCTGCACCGATTGGCGTTCCACCGGTGCTCAAGCCACCGATGGAAATTTCGACGCACCGGGTTTTTTCGCAAACCGACCGTTTGATCACAGCCATGGAAACGTATCAGGCGCTGCTCTCCGATAACCGAGCCGTCTTGCGTTCCATGGAGCCGGCGGTGCGGGAAATGAAAATTGAATTGTCATCACTCCAGGATCTGATGAGCGAAATGCCCGAGACACATCCCATGTACGAGATTGTTTCTGAAACGATCCAGGTTGGCAACGGGGAGATAGCTCGATTTGACAGCGGTTTTTATATAGAAGATGCCGATGAAACGATTTAGCTTTTTTCCTGAAGGCGATTCCTCAGGAAACGGCGTTGCATGTCGTAAATGATTTTTGTGAGACGTTTCTTGAACTCATTTTTGATCGCCAGGAATTCGAAGGCAATATCATAATTTTTGGCGATGGGTCCTTTATCGATTCGCCTCACAGCGATCCTGTCCACGGCGACAATACAGCTCACACCATCGAGTGTTACGAGAAGATCCGCGCCCTCCAAGATCATATCTGAAAGAAAAAGCGTTTTTACAGGGGCGTTGCAATGGCATAAAACACCCCCCAAACTCAGGTCGTCCACTGCGAGGCGTATCTCGCGCGATTCAATATGCAACACCAGTTCTGCCACGTCTGGCGCTTGAATGCGAAAGTCGCGCCTGTGCTGATCACGCTGAATCCGGGTAGGGCATTGCAACCACAACTCCTGATCGCTGATGGTGGCGACAGGTGCATCAAAACGATGTTGAAGCCGGTCTGTACCCGTAAACTCGAAATGGAGCATCGCCGGAGATGTTTCATTCGCAGCTTGCGAAAGGAGGTCCAGCAAGCCTTCCGGCGGGTCAATTTTGAAGGCGGCCTTGGCGTCCAGAATGCCGATGCCGATGATAAACGTGAGGCGTTCGTAACTGCGGTGGGGCACGGATAGTGTTAAAAAGGTGCGTGACTCCGCCAACCACGCGATAAGGTCAAGTGCCTTTTGGTCGGCAATGGTGTCATGACTCTGCATGTCCTTGGGCGGGTCAAAAGGCCTCATTGGAAATGGAATGCCTAAATTCCAGATACATTTTTTGCAAAATCAGGATCTTGAAAAAGCCTCTTGGCGAATTTCAGGTATTTTTCGGCAATGGCGCGGACCGCTAATTGCAGCGCATAGGGCTTGACCGGTTTTTCAAGCAGGTGATTGACATCCGATGCAATGCACATGTTGACGATGTCGTCGCTGGCATTGCCCGTGATGATGATGGCATCCGAATGCGCGGTAGGAAATCTTTCCTCGACTTCATCGAGGAAATAAAATCCGCTGACCCCCCCCAGAAAGACATCGACGATGAAAATAGCCACGCCAATGTCCCGTCCCTTGCAATATTTCAATGCTTCTTCCGTGTCTGAAAACGGAATGACTTCTCCCCAAGTGTAGAATCTTTTTACGATGGTTGAAATCAAATCGCATACAGCGGGATCATCGTCTACGATGATGACATCCAAACCGTCGGACATGGCGTTCTCCTGTGCAAAATGGATGATCGATTGGTTGTTGATCGTTTATCAAGTCAAGGCATCTGTATCGGTAATGCGATATTTTTCCACCTTGCGGTAAACGGTGGTCAAGTTGATCCCAAGAAGTTTCGCAGCCTCTGCCTTGTTGCCCTTTGTTCTCTGCAGTGCCCGCGTGATGAGCACCTTTTCATTTTCCACCAGATTGAAATTATTGTCGAGTATTGTATCCTTTTCTTTCATCGAACGCAACTCTGGAGGCAGGTCGGCGACCTCGATCGTTTCGCCGACACCCAATGCAAACGCGCGCTCGATCACGTTCTCCAACTGCCTTACATTTCCGGGCCAATCATAATTCATCATGAGATCGAGTGCCTCAGGTGAAATCCGGTCGACCACCCTGTGGCTCTCCTTGGCAAATTTCTTGATGAAATGGTTGACCAAAGTGGGAATGTCTTCGCGGATCTCGCGCAGGGACGGCATGTGCAGGGAAATGACATTCAGGCGATAGTAGAGATCCTCCCGAAAAGCTTTCTGGGTAATGGCCTGTTCAAGGTTCTTGTTGGTGGCCGCGATCACCCGCACATCCACCTCGCTCTCGCGGGTGTCGCCCACCGGGCGAATCTTTTTCTCCTGCAATGCCCTGAGCAGCTTGACCTGCAGTGTCGGCTGTACCTCTGCGATCTCATCCAGAAAAATCGTGCCCCCGTCCGCGGCCTTGAAAAGGCCGATGGTATCTTTGATCGCGCCGGTGAAGGCACCCTTCACATGTCCGAAAAGCTCACTCTCCAGCAAGCCTTCGGCAATCGCCCCGCAATTGACCGGTATGAAAGGCTTATCGCGACGCACGCTGTTTTGATGAATGACATTGGCCACCAGCTCTTTCCCAGTCCCGCTTTCCCCTTGTATCAATACCGTCGGACTGCCATTGCTGATCCGGTCGATGACGTCATAAATCTGCTGCATCTTAGCGCTCTTGCCAACCAACTGATCGTAATTGTATCGGTCCTTGAGTCGCCGTTTGATCAAATAGTTTTCCAGTTGAAGCGCGCGCTTTTCGACGATCCGGTCGATGAGGATCTTTAACCTTTCGAAATTGATTGGCTTTTGAAGGTAATCGTAGCTTCCTCTTTTTAACGCCTCGATGGCCGATTCGATGGTTCCATAACCCGTTACAATGATCACCTCGGTCGCCGGACTGATCTCCTTGATCGATTTGAGCAGGTCCAATCCACTGATTTCAGGCATGATAAGATCGGAAAAAACAGCGGCATACTCCTTCTGCTGGATCATTTCCAGGGCCTTTGGGCCATTATTGATCGTATCGACGCCATACCCATTGCGTATCAGATAGGCTGCGACGACATCGAGAATCTGTTGATCGTCGTCGACGAATAGAATCGGAAAGTTTTCCATATCGTCGTTGTTTTTGGAAATATTGAAGATGCGGATATTTTAGATTGAAAAAACGCGGAACAATCAGTTCAAACCGCGCGGGCTTGTCCTGCAAAGTTCCCCGAAGCCATTATCATCACTAAAAAACGTGTTATTGACAAGTGATAGATGAATGTATGCCATTGGATGGAAAGCGTGTCAAGGTTTTGAAATGATAATGCAATCAAAATATTGGATTCAAGGACAACCACCTGATGGGGTGGATCTCGATTCAAGTTTTTAAATCTCGGGAGGATCGACACCGCAAACATATTATCAATTGAAAGAGCGCAAGGACAAATCCTTAGGCATGATTCATAACAAAACGAAAGTCTTTCCATCAAGATTTGTACTACCTGTCAATAGTTTGACTTGAAAATCGGTATCCTGGCGATGATTAGGGATTTCTATACGGATATAGACTTATAAATCAGTAGGATAAGACTGTGGTATGTTCATTGCTTATGCCTTAGGCGGTTGAATCGCAATTGAAGTCAGAAAAGGATGAATGACGACCTGGAGACGTTGAAATGACTGCTGCTGTGACATTGTCCGAAAATGCATACTGGCTTGAACATGAGCATGACATCCTCCCGATCATGACCGCACTCTTCGTTGAAGGCTTAGAAACGGACACCAATCGCCCAATCGATAGTCAACGATGGAAACCTGAAAGGTCAGAAGAAGTTGATACGGCGCGAGTGTTCCGGTTGCCTACAAGAGTTAAGCCATACAGCCGACATGTAAATAAACTAAACAAAAAAAGTGAGGTTCATGATTTCATAATTAAAAATTTTAAAAAGCGGACGGTATCATCCCCTTCGCAACATACCATTGTGCGCCACCTAATCGGCGGAATCTCACATCATTTTAATAATCTGTTAATGGGCATATGGGGCAATGCAACTCTTATCCGCATGCAACTTGACCCTGCAGACCCACGCTACGTTCATGTAGATCAGATGGAACGATTGATTCAGAGCGGTGCCTTTTTGATCCATATGGTTTTAGGTTACCTCGGAGAAAGGCGAACCGTTGCAAAACAGATGCGATTGAATCAACTCATATCTGAGATCAAAAATGAGACCGGCCTCGCTGCCGGCATCGATGATCCCTGGAATTTTGAAGCCCGGCTCAAATGGGCCTCTCAGGTACAGCAACCAAGAATAATTGCAAGCAGTACTGCTCGGGTGTTAGAAGTGCTGTTCCAAGGGATTGAAAAGCATTGTAAAGAAATTATAGCGCTTGAAGACATTGATGCTGTAACTCAAAAAAAGCTTGCAACAATTGATGTTTTGGTTAGGAGAGGTCTCGATATCACATGGAAGTTGCGGCTTTACGCAGGTGATTTTCCTAAAAACCAAAAAACGAGAATTAGATTTGGGCCAATGGCCAAACGCCTTCTCAAGCGACTCGGCTTAAGATATCCAAGTATTGAAATATACTCCAAGATCAGCGAAAAGCTTCCGACAATAAAAGCCGATCGGTTTCAGCTGGAATGGGCGTTCGAGGAAATCATAGTCAACTGTGTGAATGCCATGCGCAATGGTGGCACTTTAAAAGTCACTGTCCACACACTTCAAGATGAATCCCCGAAGGTAAGGTGTGGCGTGCACAGCGGGGGTGATTACCTGATAATTAGCGTTCAAGACTCGGGTGATGGTATACCTTCACGAATCAAGAAACGCATCTTTGAACCGTTTTTTGCAAACCCTAAACTTCGTGGGAAAATGGGGCTGGGTTTGGCCGCAGCTGATGGGGTTCTCAGAAGCCTTCGCGGCTATATCCATCTTCAATCTTGTGCCAAATTTGGAAGCACGTTCAAACTGTATCTGCCGTATGACGACACGACTCTTCTAAAATGACCGTTAAATCGGTAGCCGAAAAGCAAGTCCAATTTCTGCGGACAACAGGAGCAAGAACAGATAGAAAGAAACGAGGAGAAGAAAATATGCAGTCACCCGAATACATCCTGAATGCCATAGACTCATTGGTACAGAGCGGTCAAACAGAGGCCGCATGCTGGTTTCTGGACCGATTTATGTTTGAGTTTCCTGGAAATGGCCGCGCACATTATATGAGAGCGACTATTGCGTTCGAGGACCATAATTTGGAAATAGCTCTAAATCATTTTGAGCAAGCCGTAGAGTTTGAAAAAGGTAATGCACAATTCCAAAAAAGTCTTGGTGACATCCATTACGTAATGCATAAGGATGCCTCGAAAGCATTGCAGTATTATAAAAAAGCGTTGTCAATTGAACCCGACGACGAAGCGACGCTATTGACGGTTGGGCATCTTTGCGTGTCGCTCCATCGTTTTGACGAGGCTCGGGACAATTATAAAAGAATAGTCGAATTAAACGCGGGGCATACTGAAGCGCTGAGGGCCTTGGCACAACTTCCCTCAGCGGGCGAAAAGGCGCCACCTAAAGAGGTTTCGGTCGACGAAATGTATGCCACAGCCGAAAATGAAATTGAAAATGGCCAGCGGGATAAAGCGATGGCAATTCTTCTAAAAGTGATCAAGATCGATGATGGACATGCCTTGGCGCATAATGATTTGGCCGTACTCTATTACGATCGAGGGCAAAAAGAGGCGGCCTACAAGCATTACACGAGAGCATGTGAGCTTTGGCCTGAAAATGCTGTTTTTCTAAAAAACCTGGCGGATTTCCTATGGGCTGACAGAAATGACGCCAAGGCGGCGATGGCCAAATATGTGCAGGTTCTGAAATTGGATCCGCAAGATATAGAGGCTATTCTCGGCAGTGCGCAAATATGCGATGCCATTGGCAGGCAGGATGATGCCAGAGAATTTCTCGAATTCGCTCTACAAATCGAACCATGGAACAGTGATGCAAAGCAATTGGAAGATAAACTAGATCGAAATAATTCCTTGCCAGATAAGGACGACCTGTATTTAAGGGCTCAGAAAAAGGCCGCGGGGGGAGATCAACGTGGAGCCATCCATGATTTGAATCAATTGCTGGAATATTCGCCCGACAACCCATTGGTCCACAACGATCTGGGCGTTCTTTATTATGAAACCGGCAACAAAGAAATGTCACTCTCCTGTTATCAAAAAGCTCATCAACTCGCTCCAGATCATCCCAGCATTATCAAAAATCTTGCTGATTTCTATCTGCTGGAGCAAGAACGCATTGAGGATGCCATAAAGCTTTATATAAAAGTTTTGGAGAAGTCGCCTGAGGATATTGAATGCCTGATGGCGACCGCACATGTTTGTAAGCTGATGGGGAGGCCAGATGATGCCAAGGACTTTTATCATCGAATCCTTGAAATTGAACCCTGGAACCAAGGCGCGAGTGAGGCGATAGACGAGTTAGAACAAAACTCACATCCGGTTAGCGGCGGTTTGCTGATCAGGCAAGTTATGGGATCAAGGTAAAGTCATGAACACCGCCTTGATTAACGAAACATATCAGAGACACGAAGTGTTGGATGATTTGGAGAAGGAGCTGCTTTCGAACCCGGGCGATTGCGATCTGGTTCGCCGCTATTTTGACGTTGCTGTCACCTCGATGCAGCTGGATCGGGGCAGGACCTTTTTAGAAAAGCTACTCACCCAATTCCCGAGCTACCGCCAGATCAGGACGCTATATATTTCCCTTTGCCTGCAGCTGAAAGAGTACCATGCGGCCATGGCTGCCATTGAAACCTTGATCGCCTTTTCTAATCTTGAGGATGATCTGATCGATGCGGCGTTGAATGTGAGAGCAAAAATCGGCCCCAAAAGAGTAACGCAGGGCAAACTAAATCACCTGTCGGTGTGCATGATTGCTAGAAACGAACAGCACTATCTGCCGGCCTGTCTAAATGCAATTAAAAGATTCGCAGATGAAATCGTATTGCTCGACACAGGTTCCGGCGATCGTACCCCAGACATCGCACGGGTATTCGGGGCAAGAGTGTTTCATTACCAATGGCAGGAAGATTTTGCAGCGGCGCGCAATGCAGGCTTGGAAAAGGCGGAAGGTGATTGGGTGCTGATCCTTGATGCCGACGAGATCATCGCAGAACAGGACCTTGAGGGGTTGAGAACGATTTTGGCAGAGCATGACGGGGGCCACACTGCTTTTTTGATGGAGACAAGAAATTACACCCATCAGGCCAATGCTTTAAAGTGGAACGCCAATGATGGCCGGTATCCGCAGTTCGAGGCCGGCATAGGTTGGTTTCCCAGTAAAAAAATTCGGTTGTTTCCAAACAACCCGTCCATCCGATTTAATTTCCCGGTTCACGAGTTGGTCGATCCCTCGGTCCAAAGGGCTGGATTAGACATTCAACAGTGTCACATTCCTATCCATCATTACGGCCATCTGAATGAAAAGCGGAACCGGAAAAAGGCTGAAGCCTACTTCCGAATGGGATATGAAAAGTTGGATCAGTTGGGAGAGGATGTGGGTGCCATTCGCGAGTTGGCGGTTCAGGCCGGGCAATTGGAGCTGTGGGCCGAATCGTTGGCCTTGTGGGATCGCCTGTTAAAGTCGAGGCCCGAATTTAGAGATGCATGGATCAACATGTCGGGCGCCTATTGGCAGTTGGGGCAATACCAGGCTGCCCTCCGGCATGCTGAGAAAGCCCTCGAGATCGATGGGCAGGCAAAAGAGGCACACTACAACATTGCCGTCAGTCTATTGATGTTGGGTAAAGCGGAAGCCGCCATGACAGTTTTATCCGACTTAACCGAAAAGCATGATGATTACCTTGCCGCGCGATTCATGATGGCGGCTGCTTCGGCTTGCAGGGGGTCTATCAAGGAAGCAGCCGCCATTTTCCGTTTCATTGAAAACTCAGCTGTAGGCAAAGCCTTGGTGTTTGGCATCCAAGACTTTGCGAAAAGACTTCAAACGGCCGGACTGACCGAATATGCTGCGAATTTGGGAATCACCGTCAAGCTGATCAGCTCTGAATCCAACCAAAAATCATGCGTATAACACCCCCATGAAGACACCCGCTGTGATGACCTCAGAAGCCCGATCAGATGGCATCAAGAATTGGAAAGAAGCCTATGAGAAGGGCAGGTTGGCGTGTGCAAGTGGTGATCTGCATGAAGCATCTATGGCCATCGAAACGGCAATTCGACTGAATCCCAATGCGTTTGAACTCCACCACGATTTGGGCGTCGTTTTCTTTCAACAAAATTCATACCATCAGGCGCTGACATGTTTCAGGAGCGCAATCGCGTTGAATCCCCGGAAATACCAAGCCTGGTTCAATGGGGCCAATGCGCTCTGCGCAATGCATTGCTACCAGGAGGCAATCCCCTGGTACCGAAAAGCCATTGAATTGAATCCCTCGTTTGCCGAGGCTCACTACAACCTGGCCAATACCTATAAAGCGCTTGACGCTCCACATGAGGCAATATTGCACTATCGGCGTGCTATGGACATCGATCCCAACATGCCCGAAGCCCTGAACAACATCGGCACCTTGTTGTTGGGCTGCGGCGAGTTGATCGACGCCCGGGAGTGTTTCCAGCGTGCTTTGGCATCAGACGCCAATTATACCCAGGCCAGCTATAATTTGAGCCTCACGTTGAACCGTCTCGGCCGGCCGGAGGAGGCAATAGCATTTGTAGACCGATGCCTCGGTCTGTATCCGGAACACGGCGAGGGTCTGGCTTTGCGGGTTTCATTGCTGCAGCAGGTGTGCGACTGGCCGGCCCTCGCCGACGCCGGTGCGCGACTGGACCGCCAGACCGATGAACAGCTCCGATTGGGGCAGAGGCCATCCGAGTCACCTTTTCTTAATTTCACCCGATCGGATGATCCTGAACGCAACTTGTTGATCGGGAAGGCATGGAGCGACTGGCTCCTGAAGCATGCGAACCATAGCCGATCGAATTTTGGATTTTCACATCGACCGCAGGCAACAAGACGCATCAAGATCGCCTACCTTTCGGAGAGATTTCGAAACGCCGCAACCGCGCATCTTGCATCGGGGGTGTTCGGCCGGCATGACCGCAATCGATTCGAGATCTACGCCTATTCCTGGGGGCAGGATGACGGGAGCGTCTATCGGCGCAAAATAGAGCAGGGTGTGGATCACTTTATCGATATCCGTAACATCAGTGACGCCGAGGCGGCCCAGCGAATTCATGCAGACGGCATCCAGATTCTGGTGGACATGATGGGGTGGATGCACGGCCATCGGATGGGTATCGCCGCCCGGCGCCCGGCACCGGTTCAAATCAACTACCTTGGCTATCCGGCAAGCACCGGGACGCCATTTATCGATTACCTGATCGCCGATCGCATTATCATACCCTACGAGATGCGACAGTACTTTTCCGAAAAGGTGGTATGGCTTCCGGATTGCTACCAACCCAATGACCCCGAAACGCCTATCGATCCGAGGCCGTGCAGTAGAATAGAATTCGGACTGCCGGAAAATGGCGTCATCTTCTGTTCGTTCAATACCGATTATAAAATCGAACCTGGGGCTTTCGCCTGCTGGATGCGGATCCTGCGTGCCGTGCCCGGCAGCGTGCTCTGGCTGTTGGTCAGATCCCAGCAGGCACGGGAGAATCTGATCCGTAGCGCCGGGAGCCTGGGCATTGCTCCCACACGCCTGGTGTTCGCATCGCCGCTGCCCAAGGCGAAGCACCTCGCAAGGCTCAAGCTGGCCGATATTGCCCTGGATACCTTGACCGTAAACGGCCACACCACCACCACCGATGCTTTGTTAGCCGGGGTTCCGGTGGTAACCTGCCAGGGACGCCATTTCGCATCCCGCGTGGCCGGAAGCATCCTCAGCGCAATACGTATGCCCGATCTGGTGGCCGCGGATATGGAGAGCTACGTACAAATGGCCATAACGCTAGCCTCTGAGGCGCACCTCCTCGATGAAGTCAGGGCAAGATTGGCCAATAACAAGACGAACGCACCCCTGTTTGATATCGATCGCTATGTAAGGAACCTTGAAGCTGCCTACGACAACGTGTGGAAGACCTGTGTCACCGAAAAATTCCAGCGGGCATGATCACCAAAAGAATCCAGAACCATTTTTCTGATTTTCCGAAAAATACGGTATCCCGCACTTCAACATGGTTGGTATGGATTTCCATCAATCGGTTTCCCTATTGAAATTTTCGCTTTGAGAAATCTTGTTTGATCGAAACCCGTACTAACGACATTGGCAAGCAGCCCCAAAAGACATATGAACACCGGGATATTCATATCGGGTACCACAGGAAGCTGAGCAAATGATCGAACCCAAACGACGACACCTGTCGCTACTGTGCGATATCAGTGAATTGTATAACCCCTAAATTCCCGACTTATTGTAACGAGACATGCTGCATAACACCAATGGTGGTGTACAGATCTATTTGACGTTTCGTTATTTCTCCGACCTGTAGTCGCTGACCCGGTACTTCATAGCATTCAATGATGTCGAACTCGTCCAAGACCTCTTGCATCGAATGGTTTTTGAACAGCTTGTTCTTGTTTTCCTGCATTTTTCTTGTGATGTAGGATAAATAGATCATGGCGATGAACTGCACAAAGAGCTCGCCGTCCAAACTTTTTGCCGATGAGACAGCCAAATGGCGTAGATTGAGTCGCTCTTTGAGATTATCGAAGTCCTTTTCCACCAGGTCCTTGTTTCGATAAATCTCCAATGCCTCTTGCGCTTGCTTTATTTCATTGCTCAACAGCGCTAAATATCCGTGATTGCGTTTTGCCTCGGCCAAGACCTCTTTCCTGGCAACTACCTTTGTGCCTCTGGCCGGTGTGCTTTTTACCTCAAAATATTTGGAATACTGCTGCTCATGATCCGCATGCCGGTGACTACTTTCCAATTCTGCCTGTAAATCGGCCAGCCGGCTGTTGAAGGCCATCTCATCCTCCAGGACACAGCACGGTGGGCTTTTCACGGGTCTCGCCATGGATGCGATGCGCACGTTGGCGACCGCATCGAGCCAGTGCCTGGCCGCCAGCGCAAGGGCGGTAAAATCGGGGATTGCCAGCCCGACCAACAAATTCTTTTTGACTTAGCCGACCCCGTTTTCCACCCGGCCCTTTCATTGCCCTTGCCCACATTGCACGCGCTGATGTCAAAGCCTCAGTGGGCGGCAAAGGTCAGGTACCGGGGGTTGAACACGGGCGCCTGGCCGACGATGCGCTTGAACACCGCGGTTTTCAGGTTGTCGACCATGATCCTTTTGGGCACCGCGCCGAAGTACTCGAAGGCGTTTTGATGGCAGTCCAAAAAATGCTCCATGGTCTGGGAGACGGTGAACTGCACATAAATCATGCGACTGTAGAAAAGCACCATGACAAAAAAGCTCAACCGCCGCACGGTCGCACCTACTGCAACGGTGCCAAACGAGCCCCAGTCGACCTGGGCGCACTCGCCCGGGGCAAAGGCCAGGGTCAAAAGGGCGCGCATCCGCACCGGCCGGACCTTGCCGAGTATGGGGGTGCTTCGAGCAGCCGGCCGATATCGCGCTTAAACGGGTCCAGCTTACTGTCACGCCGCGAACCGGTTCTGGGGGCAAATCTTTTGCGGAGGAGCCATTTTCGCACCTTGCGAACATCGGCAGCTAGGGCAGCGGCGATCTTTGAGGCGTTCAATCCCTCGTGGTTCATGTGCATCATCTTGCAATACATGGCGTAATCGATCATTTGAGCCCCTCCCCGATGCGGTTGAAGACCTGTTCGAGACTCTGCAAGGAGCCGTTTTGCCGCAGTGCATCGGTCTCGATGGCAAAGCACCTGGCAAACAGGCCTGCGATAGGCGATCAGCCCCCAGATCGATCAACTGCTGCCGATACCGTACAAGGGCAAACTCATCCATGGCCATGCGCCGGCACAAGGTTTGATCAGCATAAAAGCTCAAGCCGCGGGCATCGGCGTCCGTGTCCAAAAATAGATACAGCGTGCCTGCGCCGTGGGTGCACCGGTCGATGTAGTGCTCGCCGACCAGCCGCTGGTCGAGCCAGCTGAACTGTCTTGGGATTTTACGGATACACTCGGGGCAAATGGGACTTTTGACCGTCATGGCAACCTCCTTGGTTTGGGGGATGAAGGATATCGTCGCCAAATTGTTGCATACGGCGCACGCCATGACGAAGTCATCTTGTACCGCACATCCCGTTAATTGAGCTATAATACCTATGATAACCGAAGGTTGAACGGTAAAGAGATCTTGTAACGCACTTTGTGCAAAATCGATTTTATCTACTCTTATTTCAACAGCTTGCCCTATTAAGGAATCTTGTAACGCAAGGCGCCCGTATTGCGATTTGCCGCGCCAGTAGCCAGGATGTTCAGGGCGCCTGCGCTGCACAGGGCGCACGTGTTCCGGACCCCGAAAGTAATCATGGTTTTCTATCTTTTGAAGTCAGCGATGCTGGCTGTCGGCCTTGCTGGCCTTGCGGCACGCGGGTTGGCGACAGTAGTTTTGTCGGTCCTTGTTGCGCGGGTCGGGGATGAACAACTGATGGCAATGACGGCATTTTTTTTAGTTTAATCGCTGGCATTGATCGCGGTCCTCCTGCCAGCCAATGTGGCAGAAACCACCGCTGATGAAAGCGCTGGAAACTACAAGGAAAAAGAGCGAATTAAACAAGAAGAAGATTGTTTTAAAAAATCATAATAGAAGAAAATGGTGCTGGGTGTGATAGGCATTTTTAAACCGCCAAGAAAAGAACATATCAGTTCGCCACTGGCACGCGATGAAGCCGGTTGTTTTGTACTTTTGACCAATTTATGGGGCCAGCAAGCCAACTGTTTTTATGATGACTACCAAGTTCTCCTCCAGCATGGTTATTACGATGGGGAGACTGCTACAGCTTGTAAACCATTGAAATTTTTTCAACTGGAATACTTGAAAGCGTTAGGCGTGCCATCCGATGTATTTACTGTTCCATAAATTAGGAAAAAATAAGGTTAGGAAGTATTATCGATGGTGCTGAATGTAAGATAAAAGGGCACGCGATGCCAGATCATATTCACCTGTGCCTATCGATACCGCCCAAGTATTCCGTAGCAAATTTCATAAGGCTACTGAAAGGCAAAAGTGCATCGGAGGTGATGAGTTTCGGAACCAAAAACAGTCGAATGGTCCGTGGTCGTACCTTTTGGGCACGAGGCTACTGCGTCAGCACGGTAGGGCTCGATGAAGAATCGATCCGAGAATACATAAGAAACCAAGAGCATGCAGATAGACTGCAAGAGGAACCATAGTCGGTAATATAGTTTCGAGTAGTTGGACTGAGACCCCCTTTAGGCGGGCCTCATGATACCACCAGTTCACTGATGGTATTTATTATCGACATGAAAACTGAGCTGATGACCATAGGATTGCCTGTTTATAATGGCGCGGAATTTTTGCATCAGGCCTCGGAGGCTTTACTGGCACAGGATTATCGAAATTTTGAGTTGATCATCTCGGACAATGCTTCCATCGATGGTACCGAATTAATCTGCAATGAATTATCTGCCCGAGACTCCCGAATTAGTTTTTGTCGGAATAAAACCAATTTTGTACCATCGGCCAATTTCAGGAGGGTGTATGACCTCGCTCGCGGACAATACTTTATGTGGGCATGAGATCATGATCTTTAGCATTCAAATTATGTAAGCGCCTGCATAAATGAATTAGAAACTTACACCAGGATTGCACTTGCCTATTCGCGCCCCTTATTAATCGATATCAAAGGAAATCCCATTAAAATAATGAATGATAAAATAGACACAAGAGGGCTTAAGCCGTTGGATCGGTTTCGATAGATCATCTGGGAATTGGGTTATTGCAATATGTTTACGGGGTATTTCGAACTGGTTTTTTGGAAAAAATTACTTTTCCGCGAAGAGTTTCCATAGCGGGCGACAATGCCGCTCTTGCTGAATTAAGCCTTTATGGTAGCATTGCACAAATTCCTGAGGACTTGTTTTATCGACGTAACAATTTTTCAAATGAAACGTCGAGCAAGGCAAGATTAAGAAGGATAGGAACAAAAAAAAACTGGTTACGAATATGAAGCAATAACGACATTTACATTGTTGACATATTCTCATTTGAGGTAATTCATGAATCGGATTTATCTATACAAGATAAAAACTACTTGTATGAGGAGGTCGAAAAATGCTTTATTTCAAGATTTAAAATGCAAATAGAAGGAAAAAAGAGAGCTTTTCAGGCTATGATACAACATTTAGAATATATTAAGCAAACTAAAGAAAAAATAGTAATATTGAAGAGATTATCAAAGGCAGTAAAAACGACTTCTTGTTTCCATAAAATAAGTACCTGAATTTTGCACCTGAATAGCGAGAAAGGGTAGAAACCATCTGGGAACCCTTGCTACAATGGGGGTTACGAAGCCAACCCATAAAAGCAGGGAGGTACCCAGATGGTAAAATCCAAGAAATCAGATTTCAGCAAAAACCGCAACCCTAAAGGATTTAGCCCAAATGGCGCGAAGGCCAAGAAAATCAATGCGTCAACCGCTTATGATACGTGCAGCGAGCAGCTGAGCGCATTTGGCGGTGTTTTGCCGCTGATCAAATTTTTTGATCTGGTTGGTTTTCGAGAAATTTTTGACTTCGCCTATAAAGCGCCGGCCCGTGAACCCAAACTGGGCCATTATTCGATGATGACAGGCTTGCTGATGCTACTGTTTATAGGGTTCAACCGAATTTGGCATTTTTCCTACCTGCGGCTGGATGCGATGCTGTGCGGATTTTTCAACCTGACGCGGCTTCCGGTGGCCAGCACATTTTGGCGCTATGTCAACAGCCTGGGTATCAACCAAGCCAATTCACTGCTGGCTGTGATGGCCCATTTACGTGAGCGGGTCTGGCGGCTTTGCGATCTATCGTACTACCGCATCTGCCTGGATATCGATACGACCGTGGAAACGGTTTTCGGCAACCAGCAGGGGGCGAAAAAAGGCCACAATCCAAGAAATCGGGGCAAAAAGGGATACCGCCCGGTGTTATGCTTCATCGAACAAAGCCGTGAGTACCTGCTGGGCAAACTTCGCAAGGGCGAAACCATCAGCGGCGAGCAAACCGCCTCGTTTATCGCCAAAATCAAACAATACCTTCCCGGCTGTGTGAGGCAGGTGTTGATCCGCGCGGATGCCGAGTTTCAAAGCTGGGAAAGCATCCATGAATGCATCAAGGCCGGTTACAATTTCATCATCGCCAACAAAGGGTGCGAACCGCCATTTGATCCACGGCGCTGGTACCGCCCGCACAAGCGCAACGCCTATGAGTTCAACAGCTGTGTTTACCAGCCAATGGGATGGCAGATGCCGGTTCGATTCGTGGCCATGCGAATCCCCAAAGATAAAAATGTTGCCAAAGATCGATGCGTGCAATACGAACTGTTTGAGGCTGATCGTTATGAGTACCGCATCTTTTGCACGGATTTACGCCGTGCGGCTCACAAGGTCATCGCCGAGTATGACAAGCGGGCCGACGTCGAAAATCTTGTGGGAGAAGCCAAGCGCGAAGGTCTGGATGCCATCCCCTCGTCTCGCTTTAAAAACAACTATGCCTATTTCCAAATCGTCATGCTGGCCTACAATATCTGGCGCTATTTGAAGATATTGGCCGAGCAGAGCGCATACCCCAGACAAGCGGCCGGAGGCCATGGATTTGAAGGCATCCAAACCAACACGGTGCGCATTGCGCGGTTGCGCCTGTTAATGATCGCGGCCAAGGTGGTTACGGCTTCAAATAGAGATAAGGTTCGTTATTCTATCCATGACAGCCGAACGCCGGCATTGATGTCTTTCCTGAAATACATTGACGAAAAAAGGTTCAAGCCCAGGCCATGGGCTGGCGGTATACTCCAGGCACCTGGCGGGTAGATCTGTTGTTAATGCACAAAATTTCTTGCATGGAAATATGATGATTCATTATAAATACATACGACGCATTCTGTCGGGCAGTTCTACTTCAGGTCGCTCTCTTTATTGGTACTGACGGCGGCCTGAGGACGAGCGCGGTAGATTTGATCCATCTCGAGAATTTAGCGGGCATGAGCCGTTACGGCCGTATGCGTGCAAAATTCAGGAAGTAAATACAATAGAAACATAGATGGCTTGTTTGATGTTAATGTTAATTCAAAAACGCCTTTTATCAGCATTGTCATTCCGACCTATAATTGTTCATGTTATCTCAAGGAGGCGATCAATAACGCATTGGCGCAGCAATATGAAAATTTGGAAATTTTAATTAGTGCCCATCCACAAATAGCCAATTTGCCCGATATCGGCGTTGCGCGGAAAATTTAATCCTCGGAATATTACCCATATGCCTGCGGTTGAATTTTTCGCGCGCCCTGATCTCAAGCCAATTCGCCTATTTGTGGACGGACACTGAATAGTAATTTCCGTAAACCTTTACGCATTGCATATCATTTTGATCGATTGGCAGTCCAACGTTCGCCAAGCCGCCTCAGTGCATCACTTTACAGGCCTTATTTTATTATTTCAAAGGGCGTATTTTTCCTCGAATAGAAATACGCCTGGGCCTTGCTGAGTACTTTCCGAAAGTTCAGATTGGATGGGTCTATTTCAACGGCTATTTCAAGATGGTATAGAGCGTTATCACGGTCTGCGTTGAGCATATAGAGCTGTCCGAGGAAGTTGTGGGTATGCGAATTGTGCGGATCAAATTCGAGGCATGCTGCCAGCAGGGAGATCCCACTGGCAACATCTCCGTCACGGGCGAGTTCCAACGCTTCTTTTGCCCGAAGCACGCTTCTCATGAAAGCCTGCCCCTTGAGGATTTCGGGTCTGTTGCGAGTTTGGGATTGATATTTTTCAAAAATTCTTTCACAGGTGGTTCGAAACGCTTTGGCTCTTCCGCTGGTCATGGAACTCCCGTCGTTCCGGGCAGTATACTCGCAGGTCAACATTTTGATGTGAGCCATTTTGAACTGCATGGACATCCGGATCCAAAGGTCCCAGTCCTCGTGGCGCTTTAGTGTTTCGTCAAAATTGCCGATCACCTCCAGGCAGGCCTTTTCATGCATGAAACACGGCACAGGGATGTAATTCTGGTAAAAAATGCGAGAGTAATCAAAATCGTAAGAAAAGTTGATCTCGCGACGGGTCACGAAATACTCGTTTCCTCGTTTCTCCTGATGGGCGCAATAAGCATCGGTGTACGCCACCTTGTAATCGCTTTTTTCCAGGAATGAGAGGAGCGTTTCCAGGTGAAATGGGTAAAAGAGATCATCGTCATCAAGATAGGCGATATATTTGCCCCGAGCCATAATGATCCCTGTGTTTCGAGATGCTGCCAGGCCCTTGTTTTTTTTATGACGGATATAGGTGATATTGTCTTCCTGATTTAGTGCACTCACGACAGATTCGACATTTTCGCCGGCATCGTTGACAACTATGATCTCAACCGGTCGGTAGGTTTGAGCCTCTATACTCTTTAAGGCTTTCGCCAGCATCCCCGGACGATTGAATGTGGGAACGATAACGGAAACCAATGGGCCTTTTTCAGCGACCGGTGTGTTTGGGGGTATGGCCAATCTTTTTAAAATCCTTTCAATCCATATGAGTGCCCATTTGCGCAGCAAAGCATGTGCCAGTTCAAATTGAAAACTGTCCGGCAGTTTAAACTCGGGTTCAGCCAGAGACATTGCGAAACGTGGGCAGTCGCTGGATTATCCGGTCATTTGACTGCAAGAAGGGAGATGCCGGCTGGTGGCTTGTTTTGATTTTCCATCAGATTATGCATCTGTTCACCTGATTATCGCCATATTATTGAAACTTAAAGTCAATTTCTTGACATTAAAGCCAAAGCCAGACGGGCGTGGCAGCCAGGCCGCAAGTGATGCAGTCGCCAAGGCTATGTTGTAAAATTGCACTAATTACAATTACTAAACCGTTTCTGACTTGAGAAGGTGCAGGTCGCTATAAAGGAACGCTTGCTTGGTATGTCAATTGCAGAATCAGGGGATTAAGGGATCATAGATTAAAGCATTTCAATTGCATAGTGAGGACATGAAAGATGCTCAATGATAAAGTTATTTTAGTCACTGGAGGTACGGGATCCTTTGGTAAGGCCTTCACTGAGATTGCACTTTCCCGTTACAAGCCTCGAAAGTTAATCGTCTTCAGCCGGGACGAACTAAAGCAGTCGGAAATGCGTGAACAGTTCGACAAGTGCGAGTTCGATTGCATCCGCTATTTCATTGGGGACGTTAGGGATAAAGACCGTCTCTATAGGGCCTTTGACGGCGTTGACATCGTCATCCACGCGGCAGCGATGAAACAGGTCCCCACCGCCGAATACAACCCGATCGAGGCAGTCAAAACCAACATATTGGGTGCTTCCAACGTAATCGATGCGGCCATTGATCGCAATGTCGAAAAGGTCATCGCATTGAGCACCGACAAAGCTGCGAATCCGATTAATCTTTACGGCGCCACGAAACTTTGTGCGGATAAGCTGTTTTGCGCCGCAAACAATTACTCAGGATATCATTCCACCCGATTCAGTGTCGTTCGTTACGGCAATGTGATTGGCAGCCGGGGAAGTGTAATTCCGCTTTTCTTAAAATTGCGCGACAATGGTTTGATTCCCATAACGGACACACGCATGACCCGTTTTTGGTTGACGCTAGAGCAGGGCGTGGAATTTGTTCTGGAAAACCTGGCCCGCATGAAAGGCGGAGAAATTTTCGTGCCCAAGATTCCCAGCATGAAACTCATGGATCTGGCAGAAACGATTGCACCAGATTGTAAAATCGAGATGACCGGCATCCGGCCGGGTGAAAAACTTCACGAGGTGATGATTACCAGGGATGATGCGCATCATACGGTAGAATACGATGATTATTTTATTATTCTTCCAACCCTCGCAATAGAAGGCAAACATCCTCAAATCAAATTGAATGGCGGAAAACCTTGTTCAGAGGGATTCGAATACAGCAGCGAGACCAATACTTCGCAACTGACCAAGGCGCAGATGCATTCAATTCTCCAAAAATTTTTGGCCCCCAGCGAACGCACTGCTGTTCGGGCATAGGATGTGCGCATGTCGTTTCCCGTTCTGCCATATGGTCGCCAAAGCATAGATGAAACCGACATAGAAGGGGTCGTTGCGGCCCTCAAATCCGATTGGCTGACGACAGGACCCAAGGTGGACGCGTTTGAAGAAAAATTCGTCGAACTCTTGGGCGTGGATCACGCAGTGGCCGTCAGCAGCGGAACAGCTGCACTACATTGTGCGATGCATGCACTGGGTATCGGCCCGGGAGATGAAGTGATCGTACCCCCTTTGACTTTTGCCGCCACCGCCAATTGCGTGGTTTTCCAGGGAGGTGTGCCTGTTTTTGCCGATGTCGATCCAAAGACGCTGCTCCTTGACCCGGTACAGGTTGACAGGAAAATCAGCCGCAAAACCAAGGCGATCATTGCCGTAGATTATGCCGGACAACCTTGCGATTATGATGCCCTCGATTCCATTGCGAAATCAAAAAATATTCCCATTGTCGCCGATGCCTGTCATTCCCTGGGTGCCCAGTACAAAGACCGGACCGTCGGTACACTCGCCGATATCAGCGTCTTCAGTTTTCATCCCGTTAAACAAATTACCACTGGTGAAGGCGGAATGGTCGTTACCGCTAATTCCGAATGGGCGCAACGCATCCGACGTTTTCGAAACCATGGCATTTCATCCGATTTCAAGCAAAGAGCCCATGAAGGGTCTTGGTTTTATGAAATGATGGAATTGGGGTTCAACTACCGTTTGACGGATTTCCAAAGTGCACTGGGGATCAGCCAGTTGGGCAAGCTGTCGGGGTTCGTTCGCAAGCGACAGGCTATAGCCGATATCTACAACCAGGCATTCGCTTCCATACAAGGGGTCTCTCCTTTGGAGGTCAGGTCTGACGTAGCGCATGCATATCATCTGTATGTCACTCGTATCGCATCGGAAGCCCTTGGGATCACCCGCGAAGCACTGTTTGCAGCGCTGCGGGCAGAGGGGATAGGGGTCAATGTCCATTACATTCCAGTGCACCTGCATCCATATTACCGGCAAAAATTCGGTACAGGAAGGGGACTGTGCCCTGTAGCCGAAGAAGCCTATGAGCGAATTTTAAGCCTTCCCGTTTTCCCGTCAATGGCCGTCGGGGAAGTGGACAGGGTTGTTTCAGCGGTGATGAAAAATGTGCGCCCAAGTGGATCTATGCCCAGATAAAATCTCAGTAAAAGGAGAAGAACGGTGAGAACAATAAGGATCGGCGACCGCAATATTGGATCTGAAGCGCCCGTTTTTATTGTGGCGGAGGTGGGAACGACTTCCAACGGAGATATCGATACCGCTTTAAAGCTGGTGGATGCCGCCAAGGCAGCAGGCGTTGACGCGATTAAGTTCATGATCCTGGGGCCTGACGAGTTCATGAGCGATAAAACCGTCACATACGAATACGATTGGGCTGGGGGGCATCACGTCGAGAACATGTACGAAATGTTTAAAAATCTCATGTTTACTCATGATGAGTGGTTGAAAATCCGCGATCATTGCAAGGCTCGTGGGATCTTATTTTATGCCACCGTAGACTATCTATCCGGTGTCGAACTCGCCGAATCTTTAGACGTGCCCGCATATAAACTCAGCTCATGGGATATTACCAATTTCCCTCTCATTGAAAAAATGGCAGCGACAAAAAAACCGATACAATTGGATTTGGGACCTGCCAGCCTTTCGGACATAGAGAAGGCCGTGAAGGTCATCCATTCTAAAGAAAACGATGACGTTATACTGGTTCATTGCAGCCATGCCGTTTTGGAGGAGGGCGCCCAACTGCGAAGCATTCCATACCTTCGGGGGGTTTTTCAGATCCCGGTCGGGTACTCCGCAGACAGCCTGGACACCGTCCCCGATATCGCAGCCGTGGCAATGGGCGCTTGCATGATAGAGAAACGGCTTACCCTCAACAGGGGATATTTTGGCCACCATCACGTCAATGCACTGGAGCCGTCTGAATTGAGCGATTATGTGAAGACCATCCGTCGTGTCGAAAGGATGTCCGGGGATTACGGAGTATATCCGTCACCCGAAGATTTGAGACAGAAGGATCTTTACTACGTCAGTATTGTTGCAGCAGAAGACATCCCGGCCGGTGCCGAAATCGTTCGGCACATGCTGGCCTGCAAGCGACCGGGGACAGGGATTTCCCCGGAGTTTCTCGACATCTTGGTCGGGCGCCAAGCCAAAAGGGATATTTCATGCAATACGGTTTTGACCTGGGAGCATGTATGAGCCAGGTATGCATGCAACAAGCGACGGACACAAAAAGGCTCGAACACTTGTGGTCGGGCGAATTTGGTGTTCGTTACACCGATCGAAACCGCCAAGTGAATGCCGAAACCGGCAATTTTCATCATTCGCTCTGCACCCAGTTGGGCGCCCGCAGAGTTCTGGAAGTCGGATGCAACATAGGGCTCAATTTGACGGAACTGGCGGGAGAATCCCATTTCGAGGTATGGGGGGTCGATCTCAACGGCTATGCCATTGCCGGCGCCAAACGACGTCTTCCAAATGCCAGATTCGCATTGGCTTCGGCCTACTCTCTTCCCTTTGGTGATGGCGCGTTCGATTTGACGTTTACGTCGGGTGTGCTTATTCACATCCCCCCCCATTCGATTGAAAGGGTGATGACCGAGATCCATAGAACAAGTCGAAAATGGATTTGCTGCTGTGAATACTACAGCACCGAGGTTATCGAAGTTCCCTATAGGGGCGAAAAAGGCGCTTTGTACAAAAGCGATTTTGGCCGATTGTTTTTTGAATGCTTCCCGAGCCTCAAATTGGTTAAAAAAGGGTTTTTGGCAAAAGAGACGACGGGATTCGACAATTTGACCTTTTGGATTTTCGAAAAAGGATAACCATCATGTCCAAGGTTCTGTTCCGCTGTGATGGTTCCTTGACGATCGGCATGGGTCATGTGGCGAGATGTGTTTCCCTGGCGGAGGCATTGAGAAGAAGGGGGGTGGATGTCTGCTTTGCCATGAGGGCATTAACCGGTGAAGCGACCGCCTTCCCCCACGATGCGGGATTCCGGGTACATTCCTTTGCCTGCGAAGATGGAGAAGGAAACTTGTTGGGCGGCATAGACTTGGAAGCGACCTGCCGCTATGCCCGCAGCCTGGGAATTAGATGGATTCTGGTCGATCATTACGGAGCTTCGGCACAATACTTCGCTGAATTGAGATCGCAAGGCTTTCGGGTGGCCGTATTGGATGACATGGCCGATCGGGACTTGAGAGCTGCCCGTTGGATTCTCAATCAGAATCTCGGTGCCGAAAAGTTACCCTATCAAATCGAATCGGACTGTGTCCGGCTGTTCGGTCCGCGATATGCGCTGTTAAGACCGCAGTTCGCAGAAGCAAGAGCAGGCGTGCAAGAACAAAGGGCCGGCGTATGCCCGCATCCCATTTTACTCCTGACACTGGGAGGGGGAGACACTTCTCATCTGAGTTCCGAGGTGATCCGGTCGTTGGAAAAGATAGAATTTCAAATGACGATCCAATGTGTACTCGGCGGAAAACAGCCAACGCCTGCTCGATTGCGGGATGCGGCGGAGGCATCCAAACATGATGTCACCATTTTGAGAAACGTTGCCGACATGGAAATTCTCATGCAAAAGGCTCAACTCTCTGTCAATGCAGGCGGATCGACATGCTGGGAGCTATGCTGTCTCGGGGTGCCGATGGTGATTCTGGTCACATCGCCGGATCAGGCAATGATTGCCGCTGAGCTTGAACAGCACGGATGTGCACGCAATATTGGCAAATGGGAAAACGTAAACGCCCCATCCGACTTGGTGCATGCGGTCGAAGAATTGATCGGCCATCCGCAGGTTCGTGCTCAAATGTCCGCCAGGGGGCGGGAAGTCGTCGACGGATACGGGAGCAATCGAAGCGCAGCTTCGCTGCAGGAACTTATCGAGGATTGAAACGGCTGGGATTGAACATGAAGTCTATTGAAATAGGATCTTACACAATCGGTCCGGAGAAGCCCTGTTTTCTCGTGGCGGAAATAGGAATCAATCACAATGGTCATTTGGACCTTGCCAAACAGACCATTGATGCGGCAGTACAAGCCGGCGCCGATGGGGTCAAGTTTCAAAACTACCGAACAGAGGATTTCATTTCCGATCGCTCGCTCACATACCAATATATGAGTCAGGATGCACCGGTGACGGAATCCCAGTTTGACCTCTTCAAAAGGTGCGAACTGGATCGTGCGGCGCTGAAGGAACTCAAAGCCTACTGCGATGACAAGGGGGTTATTTTTCACAGTACTCCGACGAGCAGGGAAGGCATCAAAGACCTGATGGAAATCGGCGTGCAGGTCATCAAGAATGGCTCAGACTTTTTGACCCACCTGCCTCTCATCAGATCGATGGGAAACACAAAGTTGCCCGTGGTTTTGTCTACGGGCATGGCAACGGTTTCTGAAATATATGAAGCGGTGCGTGCGTTCAGGGAAACCGGTAACGATCGTTTGGTCCTGCTTCACTGCGTTTCGGCTTATCCCGCGCCTCCGGAAGATGTGAATTTGAGGAAAATACCCGTTTTGGCCTCCGCATTCGACTGCCTTGTCGGGTTCAGCGATCATACGGTCGGCACCATTGCCGCAACCGGCGCCGTGGTCATGGGTGCCAATTGGATTGAAAAGCACTTTACGCTCGATAAGTCCTTGCCGGGTCCGGATCATTGGTTCTCAGCGGACCCAGCGGAATTTAAACAGCTGGTGACCTCGGTCCGCACCATGGAAAGATCGCTTGGACATTCAAAGCTGGGATTGGCATCCAGCGAATCGAAAAATCGGGAGAGCTTTCGACTCTCATGTGTGGCAGCCGAGGATCTGAGGGAAGGGCATGTACTTTGTGATGCGGATGTGCTTTTCCGCCGTCCCGGCACCGGTCTTGCTCCGGCCTGGCTGCCCATGTTATCGGGTCGGCGGATTAATAGAAATATTGAAAAGGGCGAGATCATCAAGATGGAAGATCTCTGAAACGGGTTTGGGCAAGTGATGTCGGGCCTTATTGTTCTCAGTCCGCGACGATGAAAAAACGGAGGTTATCGGAGAATGCCCCAGAGCTATTGGATCGAGGAATATAGAAAAAAGGCCTCAATGCCAAATCCCATCGCGCAGTCCGGGCGTGGCAGACAATTTGATGCAATTGAGTTTCTGTACGTGGTCAAACAAGTAATCGAGTTGCTGAACCTCAACAAGGAGCACGCATTGCTTGATGTGGGTTGCGGAAACGGTCTCCTCGATATTATCCTCAGCTCCTGCTGCCGCCGGGTCACTGCCATTGAACCGGTGGAGGAACTAGTGGCCCTGGCCTGTCAGAACCTGCAAGGGTGCCCCAATGCATCGGTGACCGTCGGCCATGGCGCCGACATACCCGCGCCGGACGACAGTTTTCATCGATCATTGGTATTCGGGGTTTTACAGCTTATCCCCTTGCAAGAGGCAGAGATGACCTTCCAGGAACTCTATCGCGTCACCTGCTCGGGCGGGAGCATTCTGTTTGGGTCTATCCCAGATGTCGGCCATCGCGATGAGTTCTTAACCCCCTATCTGTCGGAGGTCCGATCCGCTCGGCATATCCCCGAGTGGCAAAAGGATGAAATCGTGAATCGCAATTTGAGTGCTTTCTGGCATGACCCTGCAGAATTGATGGATTGGTGGACATCTCGGGGGTGTTCGGCCACGCTCCATCCGTTGATATCCCAAGATCCTAATCACGATCACCGATTTCATCTGGTGGTCGGCGTGGAAAAATGAAGAGATGAAGGTATTCTTTCTCGGGAATCACACCGTAGGGGTCCGGACTTTGGAGACCCTCCTGGAAAGCGATCAGGTCATCGGCGTAGTGGCTCATCCACATGATCCGGAAGATGGCGTCGACTATTTATCGGTGTACGATTTCGCCCGCGAGAAAGGACTCGACGTGGTCCGCATGCACGGGCGAGACCGCAATTTGCCCGAATTGATTCATGACTGCAAACCCGATCTCGTCTGGGTAACGGATTACCGGTATCTGCTGCCCCCATCCGTGCTTTCGGCCGCACCGTTGGGAACCGTCAATCTCCATCCCAGCCTGCTGCCAAAATATCGCGGCAGAGCGCCGATCAATTGGGCGATACTGAATGGAGAGAAAGAACTGGGGCTGACCGCGCACTTCGTCGATGGGGGCATGGATACGGGGGATATCATCGCCCAGATCACCTACAATTTGAACACGGATCAGGATGTGGCCGATGCGCTCGAGATCCTCTATCCGCTTTACCGAAAGGTGACACGCCACGTTCTGAATTGCTTTCGAGCGGGGCAGGTACCCAGAAAAGCCCAGGATCAAAGCCAAGCCAGCGCATTCCCTCGACGGGGGCCGAAAGACGGATTGATCGATTGGGGACAGTCCGCAAGGCGAATCAGGGATTTGGTTCGTGCCGTTGCACCTCCTTATCCGGGGGCCTTTTCCCATTTGAGACATAAACGGATTAAGATCTTGTCCGCTGGATGTGATACCGAGAGGCCCCATATCGGCGTGCCCGGAGAAATCGTTGGCCGGAGGCGGAATGGCTTTGTGGTGGCTACGGGGAAAGGCTCTCTTTTGGTCAAAAAAGCCATCCTGGCCGAAGACGGCCGCCAGGTGATAGCTGAACCCGGAGAGATATTGGAGAACAGATGAACGCGCCTGAATGGGAAGACGAAACGCGCGGGATTGTCGACTATTATTCCAGGCTGTTGAACAAGCATGGTGTAAGCCCGAGGGCCCTGGATTGGGGAAGTCTGGAGTCGCAGCAACTGCGCTTTGCCGTATTGGCCGACATAGGCCGGATGGATGGATGCAGTCTCTTGGACGTCGGCTGCGGTTTTGCCGACCTGCTGGATTTCCTTGTCAGCCGGAATTGGAATGTTCACTATACCGGTTACGATTTGAATGGCGCTCTTATCGAACAGGCCAAATCGCGCTTCCCCCAGGGCACTTTCGAGGTGCGGGACCTTTTGGCTGAACCTGATTTGAGTCCCCGGTTCGATTATGTCGTTGCCAGCGGCATTTTTTACCTGAGGCGCAAGGATGCCCCGGCATATGTTGAAGAGATGGTCGGCCGGATGTTCAGCCTGTGCCGCAAGGGGTTGGCCTTCAATACACTCAGTATTCGGGCGGTCGCACGCGAGCCGGGAGAGCTGTATGCGGATCCGGCCAAAATATTGACAATGTGCCTGAATTTGACGCCCCGGGTGGTTCTCCGGCACGACTACCTGCCGCATGATTTTTCCATTTATATGTACAAAAAGTGAGAATCCCACCGCCACAGGCGCAGCCAAAAAGTCGGTCGACAACGCAATCCCAAGGCGGCGCTTTCCGGCAAAATACATCCAGTCTCTTTCTCAGCGGACTTTTCGGGTGAGCCGCATCGTTTATAAAGGGGCCGTCATCCTCACCATCAATCGAAACGCCAATAGATAAAAGAGCTTAGGCATGGCTCTTGCAAAAATAATCAGGTCGGGGATCAGCGGGAATCGTGGAGGATCACTGCATGCGACAAAGAAAAAAAATACTTCTTATTTCCTATTATGGGCGTGTCTGTTTGAGCACCAAGGTACTTTCGGCTGTGCTGCGAGATGCCGGACACCAAACGCATTTGATTTATCTGAAGGACGATAGAAGTACTCAGGTCGATACGATTAATCCGGACAGCAAGTGTTTTCAATTTATCCGCGCGGATATCGGTGGGGCGATCTACGGATCGGGCACCGATGTTAATCCAGTCACGCCAATTGAAATGGACCTCCTGGCACAAAAAGCCTTGGAAATAGATCCGGATGTCGTTGCATTGAGCTCGCGTTCGGTTCACTTGGATCTGAGCAGAACCGTCAGTCGACGCCTCAAAGAGGTCCTGCCACGGGCCCGGTTCATTGCAGGCGGGTATGGGCCGAGTCTGGAACCGGAGAAGTATCTTGAGTTTGTTGATTACGTGTGCATCGGTAAAGGTGATTCGGCAATCATCGACCTTGTCGAGCAAGCCGACCCGGCGTCCAGCCCCAATGTGGCATCGATCATCAACGGCCGGCTGCATGTCTCCGCGTTGGACAATCCCAGGGATCTCGACGCCCGGCCCTTTGCGGATTGGGGTCTCGAAAACAAGATCATGATTGAGGATGATACCGTATTTCCGCTTCATACGAAGTACGATCCGAAATCCTATGTGGTCATTGCATCGGAAGGCTGCCCATCCAACTGTACCTATTGTCAGGCGTGCCAGTGGCCAAGCATTTACGCTCTATATGGCGGGCGGGCAAAGAAGGTCGTCATGCGCAGTCCGGACAATGTGATCGATGAACTGAAAGAAGCCAAGGCGAATCTCAATATTACCACGATTCAGTTTATGGACTCGATTTTTACTTGGAATAAGAGATGGCTCCGGACTTTCCTGGATCTCTATGACCGATATATCGCCTTGCCTTTTTTCTGTTACACCGATGCTCGCTTTACTAACAGTGAGCAGCTGGAACGGCTCAAGGATTCTGGCATGTTTTCGACCACGATCGGCATACAGTCGGTCGACGAATGGACGCGAAGCAAGGTCATGGGAAGAAATGTATCCAACGAACAAATCATCGCATTTGCCAAGGAAGTAGCAAGCCTGGAAATCCTTCCAACTTACGATATCATTGTTTGGAATCCGTTTGAGACCAATGAGAGTCTGGCAAGCGGTGTAGAATTTTTGAAACGGCTGCCCAAGTCGAATCGAATTTTCATTTATGAGCTGAAATCGTTTCCTAAAAGCGCTTTTTCAAGACTCGCCGAAAAATGGAATCCCACCCCGTTGGCGCATAGCGACTATCTTTACTGGTCTTGGATATTCATGATGATTCTTCGAAGCCGAAAGACCGAAAAATCTATCGACAAGGTTTTCAGCGACAACGCATACAAAAAAAATCCTTACTTGTTGCGTGACCTATATCAGGATTTGCTGAAAACGATGAACGATCGCGAAAGGCTTTTCTGCATCCGGCCCATTGATAGAGGAGAAACGTTGCGACCAACCATGTTCGTTGAAAAAACAAGTCCGGACGCTACCGGGGTCGTCGGGGAAGACCGGCATTACATCGGCGGGAAAACGGCCCGACGATCGCTGCAGGCCGGCGAGTTGTTGCACTACAAGGATTTTTATGCCTCCTACCAGGATAAGTGACGGCGGCAGAAATACTCCTTTTTTTCGCCATAACATAAACGCAAATTCAAGCAAGAGAATAAAGACCGGATGATCGTTACCATCAGTCAGCCTCGTTACCTCCCATGGTTGGGGTATTTTCATCGGATCGCGGCGTCCGACCTGTTCATTTATCTGGATACCGTCCAATACACGCCAAGGGACTGGGAAAACCGTAACAAGGTCAAGACAAGCCAGGGGGCAGCCTGGCTGACAGTGCCGGTAAAAGCACGCTATCGGTGCCATATCCCCCAGGTGATCATCAGCGATACACAATCGTGGCAGAAAAAGCACTGGCATACGATCGTCTCCTGCTATTCCAGGGCGCCTTATTTTCAGCGTTACGAGGGGAAATTGAAGGAGATCTACCAGGATCGCACGTGGGCGGAACTTACGGATTTAAATGTGACGTTGACGAAAGTACTTTGCCAATGCCTGGGGCTGTCAGGAAAGCGGTTCATGAAGGCCTCGGAACTCGGTGTGCCAGGCAGGGGAAATGAATTGCTGTTGAATTTGTGCAAGGCCGTTGGCGCTACGGTCTATTTGTCAGGATCCCAGGGATGTCACTACATGGATGAAAGGGCATTTGGGGACGCGGGTATCGGGGTGCGCTATCAGAACTATCTGCATCCGCTGTATCCACAGCAATTTGGTGATTTCCTTCCCTGCATGGCCGTGGTGGATTTGTTATTCAACTGCGGTGATCAAAGCCTGGAGATACTCATGCAACATCAACAGGATATCAAATGATGGACTTCTCGGCGCGCAAACCGCTTTGCATCATTCCCGCCCGTGGCGGATCGAAGAGACTCCCAAGGAAAAACATCCTATCACTGGGAGGCAAGCCGTTGCTGGCGTGGACGATCGAGGCGGCTAAGAATGCAGGTCTTTTTGATTCGCTGTGGGTTTCTTCGGAGGACGAGGAAATTCTGGAAACGGCTTTGCGCTTTGGAGCAACGCCTCTGGTGCGGCCGGCCTCGTTGGCCACGGATCATGTCACCGTGGTAGAGCTATGCATCCATCTCATCGAAGAGTTTGAGTTTCTGGAAAAAGGTTATACCGACATGTATGTCATGCTGCCAACTTCCCCTTTTCGCAGCAGTGAAACCATAAAACGGGCATGGCGCGCCTACCTGGAAAAAGGGGCGGATGCGCTCATGAGTATCGTTGCACTTGCCCATCCTCCCCAGTGGGCGCTCATGGAAGCGGACGGACGGCTGAGCCCGTTGTACCCCGAGCAATACGAAACCCCGCGGCAAGGGTTAGTCAGCGCCTATCGGCATGACGGCGGTCATGCCATCGGGAAGATCCCCAGGTTCATTCGCACGCGGTCGTTCTTTGGTCCCGGCACGATTGCTTTCCCGGTACCTGAGGAGGAAGCCGTTGATGTCGACGAACCTATCGACCTTGCCTGGGCCGAATTTTTATTGCAACGCTCTGAAGGGAAATCTTAAGACGATGAATATACTCGTAATAGCGGCGCATCCCGACGATGAAGTGCTTGGATGCGGAGGAACGATCGCCAGGCATGGCAACCAAAACGATGTCGTTCATATCGACATAATGGGCGAGGGAATGAATTCGCGATTCGAAGGCAGCCAATCAGCAAGCCCACAAAAGATGAACGATCTGCACGATCAGAGTCGGAAAGCCGCCAAATTGCTTGGCGCACAGGAACCTGCGTTTCACAATCTCCCGGACAACAGATTCGATATGGTTCCGCTGCTTGAAATCATTCAGATCATAGAAAAGAGCATTCACCGGATTCAGCCCGAAATCATCTACACCCATCATGGAAGCGATCTTAATGTGGATCATGGCATCACCTTAAAGGCCGTGTTGACTGCGACGCGCCCAATGCAGGGCTGTAGTGTCCGCCAAATCTATGCCTTCGAGGTCCCTTCTTCCACAGGATGGTCGTTCGGACAGCAACTGCGTGAGTTTCGCCCAAATGTGTTTTTCGATATCAATGACACCCTGGAACTCAAAATTGAAGCGATGAGGCTGTACGAGAGCGAGATGCGCCCATTTCCTCATCCACGATCACCGGAAGCGTTACGCGCACTGGCAATGTTCCGTGGCAGTGTCTCTGGATTGCATGCGGCCGAAGCCTTTGAGCTGATCAGGCTGTTGAAGTGACGCCACCGGATTCTGTCGACAGGTCATTGTGATTTTGATTAAGCAACAAATGTATGCCTGTTATACAGGTTCATGAAGAAAAAGAGGGTTGACAAGGATTCGGTCATGGCAAGCCATTCGTCAAGCGTCGATCTTATGGAAAAACGAAAATCTCCCATGAAGGTGCTCTGCTACTCGCCCTACAATAAATGGAGATTGCACGGAATGTGGGAAACCACTATTCTCAAGGCGCTTGGTTTGCGCGGCGTCGAAGTACTGCATGTCCTATGTGACGGGCTATATTCGGAATGCGACATGTTTTGGGCGGCTTCGAATCCACGCAACGATATGTCATGCGTCGAATGCCAGGCCGCTGTTACCGACTTGGCCTATAAAATGGGGATGCCCTTTGAATGGTTGGGACGTTATGTGACTCCGAACGAGCTGGAAATCGCACGTGAATGGGCAAATGGCATCGAGAGGAATCATCTCGTTGACGCCGAATATGGGGATTGGAAAATCGGAGAATGGGTCAAGTCTTCGGTTCATACCCATTTTCGGATGACACGCCTGGATACCGGTTTGCCAAATGTGAGACGTACCTATCGGGAGTATTTATACAGTGGACTGGCAGCCTGCTTTGGGCTGAGTCGATTGTATGATCAGTTTCGTCCGGATGTACTGTTCATTTTCAACGGCAGGATGTCTTCGACGCGGATCGCTCTCGAACTCGCACGGGCAAAAGGAATACGATTCGTTTGCCACGAAAGAGGCGAATTGCCGGAAAGTGTTAAGCTTGTCCAGGATTTAATGTTTTTCGACGTAAGTGAAATCTCGCAGATCATTTGGAGGAATTGGGGAGAAGTGCCGCTCAGCGCCGATGAACTCGATCGAATCGCCCGGTATATGTGTGATCGCCGTTACGGAAAGGGGTTCGGATGGTTCTCATATGCGACACCACCCCAGGACTGCGACGAGGTTCGCAAGCTTCTTGGCCTGGAGATCACTCGACCTGTTTGGGTCCTATTCACATCCTCCGATGACGAGGGGGCCGGCATCCCCGCCTTGAAAGGCCCCTTTCCATCTCAATTGGAATGGATCAAAGAGACGGTGAGATACGCGGAAAAACATCCTGAAATAGATTTGGTCATTCGCGTGCATCCAAATACGGCCGGTAAAAAAGCGAAAAGAGGACAAAATATTCAACAGCTCCAGGACATGAAGTCTCTTGCCGAGGTACTGCCATCGAATGCAAAGATGGTTATGCCTGATGATCCTTTAAGTACCTATTCATTGATGGATCTCGCCAGCGTTGGCTTGGTATTCTTCAGTACGGTTGGACTGGAGATGTGCTGCAGGGGGAAGCAGGTTGCAGTTGCCGCAGGCTCGAGAATCAGCGGGCTTCCATTCCTCCATACCGCAAAAACATCGGATCAATTTTACTCGATTCTGGATTCACTGTTGGGCGTTACGCATGATCACATTTCGATGGACATCATGCGAAAGGCTTATCGGTATGCCTATTCAATATATTTCAGATGGATCATACCGTTCCCGCTCGTAAAAATGCCGGATCCTTGCAGCGCAGCTTTGGGTTATCGCTCTTCAAATGAGTTGCTGCCAGGTTGCGAACCAAATCTCGATCGGATTTGTCGGATTATTATAGGGAGCGAAGCCTTATGGACTATCCCGTCGAAGGATGAACGTTCGAGATCAGACGAAGAAGAAACCGCTGTTTTGAGAAAAATGTTGGCCGCTGAAATCGGCCATGAACATCATCCCACGGAGACACCGGCCGTTGTCCTTAACGCAGGACAGGGCGAGAAGATGCTTGCATCCCGTAAAGCGCAGCTACGCGGTAATGACGGCCCTCTTCCGTTGATCAGCATCATCATTCCGACATACAATCGATCACAAATATTGATCAAATGCCTGGAGGCCCTCTCAAAACAGAGTCTTCCTGCGGATAAATTTGAAGTACTGGTTTGCGATGACGGTTCTACGGATGGTACTGAAGCGATCGTAAAGGCTCATACCGCTTTGTTTACAATGAGGTACTTAAGGCAGCAAAACAGGGGGCCTGCCTCGGCACGCAACCTTGGGATCCGCAAAGCAAAGGGACAGTATCTGCTCTTTCTAAACGACGACGCGATTCTCTGTCCAGATGCCCTTGAGTTGCACCTCAAAGCACATGCAGCCCATGCCGAAAAGAGGATCGCAGTGCGCGGTCGTTTTTCATTCCTTAAAAAATATACGCAATCACTTTTCGGATATATGTTGGAACGTACCGATATTTTATTCAGCTACAGTCGTATGCAGGCCGGAAAACCATATGATTACAATTACTTTTCCACCTGTAACACCAGTATTCCGTCAACGGCCGTCACTGAAGTCGGTCTTTTTGATGAGGATTTCACTGGTCCTGCGGCAGAAGATATAGAAATGGGATATCGACTTTGGAAAAATGAATACCAGGTTTTATACGAACCGAGGAGTGTCGCCTGGCATGACCACGCCATTTCACCAGAAGATTTTTTAAAAATTCATAAGGTCAGGGGATGCGGTGCGGTGACCTTGATGGTCAAGCATCCGGAAATGCCTCTATTTCGCAATCACAACTTTGGAGAAGTCGAAGCATGGAGGGAAGAAAATAAAGCGTTCAAACCTAAAATAGAACAATGTCTTGAAATCATTAAACGCTTCGACAGCCAAATGTTAAACCAAAAAAATGGACCGGCGCTGGACAAAAAAATCAAACGCCTGTTGCCAATGATGCGGCTTCTTCAGGAATATTCGGTCCGTGAAGGCTTTTTTTCCAGTCCCTGGCTGAACAGGTTGGTTCAGATCAGAGCATGTAAGCGCATATCACTTTCCCGTGAGGATGAGCGGTCTGCCCCTCCTCTGGTGTCGGTTGTTATCCCTTGTTATAATTATGGCCGATATCTTTCCGATGCGGTGAAAAGCGTTATCGATCAGGGCTTCCAAAATCACGAAATTATCATAGTCAATGATGGCAGCACCGATAATACCAAAGATGTCGCCGAAAAGCTGATTGCTGATTTTCCTGAATGCAGGATAAGACTTTTCAACCAGGAAAATTCCGGGCAGCCGGCGATTTCCAGAAATTTAGGCATTGCAGCGGCACAAGGCACCTACATCCTGCCCTTGGATGCTGATGATAAACTGGCACCGCATGCACTATCAGTCCTTGTGGCTGAAGCTTCTAAACACCTCAATTTGCCCGTGGTGGTCTCCGGGTGGATTCAGACTTTCGGTGTCGATGGCACTCTCAGCAAGAACGGGCCGTTCAATCGCAATATGATATTGCGCCGCAATGCTTTGCCGTATTGTGCGCTTTACCATCGATCCGTCTGGGAAAAGCAGGGCGGATATCGAACCAATGTCCCGGGTTATGAAGACTGGGATTTCTGGGTCGGCGCCACTTCGAACGGTGCCACGTTTATACATCTTAAGATGCCTGTCCTTTTGTACCGTCGCACCGGAAACGGTTCGCTGTTGGACAAAGCTTGTCGAATGCATGAATGGCTCATGGCGGGGATAATTTTAAACCACAGGCAGATATATGAGTCAACCGAAGTCGCCTGGGCCAAAGCTTACCGCCAACATCACCCGCAACCGCCTGAGAACCGCAATGTCGCATGTGAGATTGCAAACTATCCTGAAGCGATGGCTGTCCTCATTATAAGTCATCCGGAACACTACCCGAAACCCACCGTCGATTGGGCCGCTAAATTCCTTCGTGAACGCCCCTTCGTCATCCATATGGGCATAGATGTTCCGGAAAGTCCCCGAGGAAAGATGATGGTCGCCGAACGTGGAAGGCTCGTGAGGGCACCTGGGCGAGCGGTCGGTCTCGTCCATGAAGCTACTGCCGATGCGGCCTATTTCATTCAGGAGGGCGAACAACATTTTTCAACTGGAAATTTTACCACATCAATAGACAGTTTCCAGGACACGGTAAAGCTGAAACCGGACAACAGCACGGCTTACAACAACATGGGGGGCGTCAACTGGCAGCTGGGAGATAAGAAAGAAGCAATTGAGTGCGTTCTGATGGCCAGCGGAAACGATCCGACCGATAAGTTGCCAGCCGTGAACGCAGGCAAGCTTCTCAGTGAGTTGGTTAGACAAGAGAGCACAAAGAACATACACCGTTCCTATTTGCGTCGGGTAACTGGAGATGAAACGGTCCTTGCTGCTTTGCGACAACTCGAAGGCGGCAAGATGGATGAAGAAATTGAACCGCGCTGTTCGATTATCATTCCGGTATTCAACCGATTTGAATTCACGAAACAATGTGTCGAGGCCATTTGGACGCAAAAGACCAAGGTATCCTATGAAATTATCATCATCGACAACGGCTCCACCGATGGCACCCAAGCATATCTCAACCAAATCAAACACCGGGTGACAGCGGTGACGAATGTCGAAAACAGAGGATTTGCGAAAGCGTGCAACCAGGGGGCGAAATTGTCCCGAGGGCATTATCTGCTTTTTTTGAACAATGACACAAAAGTGCTGCCCGGATGGCTTGATGCGATAGTCCAATGCCGCCAAAAGGAGGATAAAATTGGTATCGTCGGTGCCAAACTGCTGTACCCTGATCACACCGTTCAACATGCCGGGGTGGGTATCACAGATTCACCGAATCCTATCCATGCCTTTCATGTCTATCACAGATTCGCAAAGGATGCCCCGGAAGTGAACACGGAAAGGGAATGTCAGGCCGTCACGGGAGCATGCATGTTGATCGAGAAGGAACTTTTTGACTCGGCTGGAGGATTCGATGAGGGGTTCGTTAATGGATATGAGGATGTGGACCTGTGCTTTAGGGTGAGGGAACTGGGCAGGAAAGTGATTTACTGTCCTACAAGTGAACTGTATCACTATGAGTCGAGGAGCGAAGGCCGCTTCAGTGCTGCAATGCAGAATGTCAAACGACTGCACCAAAAATGGATGGGCAAAATAGTCCCGGACATAAAAAACTCAAGGATATCTGTGTACTCAAAATTGACCTCTATAATCGTTCTTACGTTTAACCAGCTCGAATATACCAAAAAGTGTATCGATAGTGTTTTCGCCTGCACCCGGCCTCCGTTCGAGCTGATTATGGTAGACAATGGATCAAGCGACGGTACTACGAGTTACCTGAGGCAGGTCCAGAAAGAAAGTCGTTGCGACGACATCCAGGTTAAGATCGTTGAAAACAAAAAGAATATTGGCTTTGCCGCAGGTAACAATCGGGGGCTTGCGCAGGCAGATGGCGATTATATTGTGCTCCTCAATAACGATGTAGTGGTGACGCCTGGTTGGCTTGAAAAAATGATTGACTGTGTCAACCGCTTTCCCATGGCGGGGATTGTTGGCCCTATGACAAACTACGTGGCAGGCGAACAGCTCGTTCAATCCGTGGGGTATGATCCTTTGCTACTTGAAAACCTTAACGAGTTCTCCTCAGCCTTTTACGCAAGGCATCAAAAAGAAACAAAATGCGTTCTTCGTGTGGTCGGTTTCTGCATGTTGATCAAGCGGGCTGTTATCGAAAAAATCGGTGGATTGGATGAGCGTTATGGCCTTGGAAATTTCGAAGATGATGACTTCAGTTTGAGAGCACGGTTTGCTGGTTTTCAGTCGTGGATTGCCGGCGACTGTTTCGTGCACCATTTCGGAAGCAGGACCTTCAGAGGGGAGGGAATTGCCTATAATGAAACCATCAAAAAGAATTGGCAATTATTCAAACAGAAATGGCAGATACCGCAAAATTTGCCTCATGGTGCGTATAATTTGACCCATATCGGCAAGAAAGATCTTGATAAAAAAGATATCTATGTCGCACTTGAAAATGAAAAGGAAGCCATCGCCAAGAATGATATATTAGAGGCTATCTCATGAATGGATCTTGAAGGGCAGATGCTATTCAGGAATGCATTACTTGTGTGAATAGCGGCATACCGATTTGATGGAAACTTGCGTTTCACATTGTCGATTCTCAGTCCATCCGCTGGTTTTGTCGAATCGGCCTGGCCGACGAGGGATTCAAAAAGTCGGCGTTGAACAAAAACATCAAAGCTCTTTCGGAACAAACCTGGCAAGCGATCAATGGCCGGATCCTGGGATATGCCAAGAAGGAGAACATTGAAAAGGGGCGCACCGTGCGGGTGGATTGCACCTGCGTTGAGTCCAACATCCACGATCCAAGAGATTCGAATCTTTTGTGGGATGCAATTCGCGTGTTGACGCGCCTGATTGAGCGATGCCGCCAGGAGGGCATCAAGGTGCCCGGATTTTCCAATCACACCCGCGTTGCCAAACGGCGCATGATCGGGACGCTGCGATGAATCCCATCAGCATGGATCTTGTCAGTCGGAACCCTATTGAAATTTTCGCTTTGAGACCAATCTTGTTTGATCGAAACCCGTACTAACGACATTGGCAAGCAGCCCCAAAAGACATATGAACACCGGGAAATTCATATCGGGTACCACAGGAAGCTGAGCAAATGACCGAACCCCAACAACACTTGTCGCTCGTGTGCGATATCGGTGAATTGTCCAACCTGATCATCGAGAGCAGGGACATCAACGCGTTTCTGCAGCAGACCGTCCAATTGGTGGCGGCGCATCTCCATGCAGATGTGGGCTCTATTTATCTTTATGATGATGATCTTGGGGAGCTTACCCTCAAGGCCACCGTGGGCCTCGATTCATCGTCTGTGGGGAAGGTCCGTATGAAGATCGGGGAGGGGCTGGTCGGGACCACCATGGCCCAGATGGCCCCCCTTTGCGACGGCGATGCCCGTCAACATCCTCAATTCAAATATTTTGTCGAAACAAAGGAGGATCCCTTCAAGTCCTTTCTTTCCGTACCGATTCACCGAGGCGCGGAGAAAATCGGCGTATTGGTCGTGCAGCATCGCGAGGCCGATTTTTTCGATACGTCCGACATCATGGCCCTGCGTGCGATTGCCGCCCAGTTGGCCGGCACCATCGCCAGTGCCCGTCTGATGATGGATCTGCCAAAACCCAAGGCCAAGGCCGGCGGTGCCGATCGTGTTTTGAACGCTTTGCGCATCGTCAAGGGCGAGGCAACCGTTCCTGGGTATGCGCTGGGGCCTGGGGCTTTGCTTCGACCGGTCGATCCTTTGCTCACGGAAACCCCTGACAGCGTATTTCACAATTCGCTCGACGGCTACCGAAAGGCCAAGCAGGAGACCCTGGATCAGCTCAAATTGTTACAGGAGCGTCTGGTACTGCAGTTACCCGAGAGCGCCGCCTTGATTTTCGAAGCGCACAACATGATCTTGAAGGACCGCCGCTTCGACGCCCAGGTGTCGGAGTGTATTCGAGATGGAAAGACGGCGGCCGATGCCGTGCGCCGGACGGCCCTTCACTTTGCCCAGATCTTTGAAGCCAGTTCAAGCCCCTACATAAGGGAAAAATCCCAGGACATCATGGACCTGGCCCGCCGTCTGCTTTTCAACCTGCAAAAGGAGAAAGCGGGAAACGCCAGCCCCATGGATGCCCACATCGTGATTTCATCCCAGCTCTTTCCGTCGGATGTCCTGAAATTGGCTTCCGAATCGGTGGCCGGCATTATTTTCGTCGGCGGCGGTATTACCTCGCACGTCGCCATTATCGCCCGATCCCTGAAAATCCCGATGATCATCACATCGGAAGTGCGATTGCTTCAAGTGCCGGAAGAGACCCAGGTGTTGATGGATGCCGATGTGGGGAACATCTATATCAACCCCACACAAGAGGTCTTGCGCCCATTCGAGGAACGCAATCGAACGAGAAAACACATCTCCGCCGGCCCGCTGATCGTGGCAGATGAAACGTTTACCGCCGATGGTGTTCGGGTTCACCTTCTGGCCAACATCAATCTGCTCGGTGAGCTGTCGCTGGCCCGGGAACTCAAGGCGGAAGGGGTTGGGCTCTATCGGTCCGAATTTCCTTTTATCGTTCGGTCGGTGCTTCCATCGGAAGAAGAGCAGCGCCTTGTTTATGCCCGCCTTTTCGAGCAGATGGCAGGCCTGCCGATTTACATCCGCACCTTGGATATCGGCGGAGATAAGGTGCTGCCCTATCTCGATCTTCCCCAGGAAGCCAATCCGGAACTCGGGCTGCGTTCCATCCGTTTCCTGTTGAAGCATCGGGAGGTGTTCGATCAGCAACTGCGCGCTATCTTGCGAGCCGGGCGGGATGCCGACCATTTAGGGATCATGTTTCCCATGATTGCCTCCATGGACGAGTTCGCCGCGGCGCGTCAAGCCCTGGAACAGGCGATATCGTCATTGGACACGGAAAATTTGCCTCATCACACGAATCCTTTAGTGGGCGCGATGATTGAAATGCCGGCGGTGCTGAGTGTCATCGATGAGTTGGCCGCTGCGGCTGACTTTTTTTCCATCGGTACGAACGATTTCATTCAGTATATGTTGGCGGTCGACCGGACCAACGAAAACGTAGCCGACTATTACCGGGCTTTTCATCCGTCCGTTTTGCGGGCCCTGGCCGGCATCGTGGCCAGCGTGTCCGCCCATCACAAGCCGATTTCCGTTTGTGGAGAGGTGGCACACGATCCGGAGTTCATTCCCTTTTTGCTGGGTATCGGTGTGCGGCGACTGAGCGTCGATCCCCAGTTTATACCCTCCGTTCAGAAAACCGTCGCTTCGACTTCCGTTTCCTCTGCTCAAGACTATGCGAAATCCCTTTTGGCTGTGCCGACCGTGAAGCAGGTGGACGAATTGAGGTGTCAATGGCACATTCGGCGGGATGCTCGATAAGTCCTGGCCTGCCGGTCGCCGTCGTGATCTCATGCCTCAAGACAAGGGGAGAACCGGCCGATAACCATACTGCGCCCGGTCTGGATGCTCCCCGGAATCGTGTCGAAAGCGATACCGGCCCGTCAAGGGAAAGGGAGGTCGATAGCACAGAGCGCAAAAAAAGGGCGATCGCCCTGTGAAGGTTCGTAATATGCCGACATTATTGGAACACGAAACACGCTTGAAGGATCTTATAGAGGCCGGCCAGACCGAACAGGCCGTGAAACTGCTTTGTCAGTTGGTGGCCTTCTGCGCTCGGAACCAGGATTTCGAAAGAGCCGATGCCTTTCGCGACCAGCTCTATGAAGTGGACAGCATGGCGCTGACGGCGATCGTCAAGATGAACGAGATCATCGAATCCGAGAAGAGCAAGGCGTTGACGCCGGACCGCAGGCGACTCTGGTCCCGGTTTTTCGAAACGCTGCCCGGTGAGGAGGCCAACGCGTTTTTTTTCGCTCTCAAGGAACGCGGCGTTCCCATCGACACGATGATCCTGCGTCAAGGCGAGCGAAACGACAAGCTTTATCTGGTGGAAAAAGGGCAGTTGAAAGTCGTCCACGAAAGGGAGGACAAGCAACAGCTCATTCAGACCATTGGCAGCGGCGATGTGATCGGGGAGGACACATTTTTCTCCATCAATGTCTGCACCGCATCGGTCACTGCATTGACCGAGGTCAAGCTCTCCTTCCTGGAGAGGGAACGACTCGACGGTATCACGATCCAGCACCCGCGGATCGAGCAGCGGTTGCAAAAGATCTGCGGCACAGGACGCAGGATCTATGATTGGTTGCGCCAAAAGGGGTTGGACAGGCGCGCCTGCAAGCGCATCAATTTAAGCACGCCGATCTGGTTTCAGGTGTTGAGTTCCGGTAAGGGCACATCGGTTTCGCGTCCGGTGGCCGGCGAGTTGTGGGATATTTCCAAATCCGGGCTCTCCTTTTATTTCCAGTCCAAAAACCGAGAGGCGGTCAGTCGGCTGGTGGGGCGAAGTATCGGTGTGCGTTTCAAGTTGACGGTCGACGGCAAATTGAAGGATGTCGCCCTTACCGGTATCGTTCAGGGCGTTCAGGATCATCCGTTGGACGAGTATTCCGTGCATCTCATGCTGCGGAAGCAATTCAGCGATGATGCCATTCGAACCATCCAGCGGGTCGCAGATAGATCCTGAGCGACAGTTCGCTTATCCTCCGAAATTTCCAGCACCGAGTCCGCGCATGGCCTCTTCCGCAGTGACGCGCAAGGTGGCAAGGGATTTGTTGTAGGCATCCCTTTCGCTTTGAATGTCTTCCATGCAGGTATCGGGAGAACATTTGTCCCGGATTTGATCGATGCGGTCATCCAGTTCGGCGATGAGCATATGCAGGTCTTCGATGTTTGGAAGTATCTTGGACTTTTCACCACCAGGCAGACTTTCCATCTTCCGGGTAATGTCATAGATGATGGCTTTCCAGCTGGTGAGCTCCATTTCCATGGTCTTGCAACAATTTCTGGCTTTCATGATGTGCTCCTTTCTTTGGGATTGACATTCCATTATTTAAAGCGAAGCCGCAGTTCGGGCCTGACCCGATGCTTCCGCCGATGCTTCACTTTTGACCCCTTGAACACCATGCTCCCTCGGCAAGCGAACGACCATCACCGGCAGGTCACTGTGCCGGATCACATCCGCGGCCACGCTGCCGATGATACGATCTTCGAACTTGCCATGCCCATGGGTGCCCATGATGATGAGATCATACCGCCCCTTTCTCGCCGAAGAGACGATGCAATCCGCTGGGTTTCCGGTCTGCACAAGGATATTCTCATCGGCCAACGGACACCTGGGCATCTGTTGGGTTACGCTTTTTGAGGTTTCGTGAATCCTCTGGTGAATGGCCTGCTGCGCTTTTTCGACACCGTTTCGGTTGAATCGTTCCCATTCGCGCTTGTCAATGTGATCGGCCAGATTGATGCCGGCCCCTTTGGACAACTCATCCAGGATGTCCGGAATGACATGAAGCACAGTGACTTCCGCATCGTAGCGGTGGCCAAGGCTGCACGCATATCGGACTGCATGGCGAGCCGTTTCGGAAAGATCCGTGGCATAGAGGATCCTTTTGAAATCCGGAACCAGCGACTCACCATCTGCCTTTGGCATCTCTTCGGGTATACGGCGCCCAATAGCCTCCTGCTGGACCAGCCTGACCGGTGCAGGTACGGCTTTGGCAACCGTAGCGCCGAAAATGAAATCCACGAAGCGTACATACCAGGCGGCCGATTGGATCTGGATCACATAGGCCAGGGCGATGAGCAGCGCAATGGTCAGACCTTGTTTCCCAAAGGCGGTCATGGCGATGGCCAGCGCAATGGACAGGTCCCGCATGACGACCCCGAACACCATGGCAATACCATCTTCGCGCTTGAAAAAGAGGCGACCGGCGACGGACAGGAAGACGTAGGTCGCCAAGTAGAAGATGGCCAGAGGGATCAAGATGGCGATGATGTCGCCCGGGTTGTCGATGATATTTCTGGCCTTCAGCGCCATGGCCACAAAAGCGATCAAAATGACGCCCAATGCAGAAAAGGGAGGGAACTTCGTCTTGATGCGCTCGTTCCAGGCTTTAGGGCCATATTTTTTGATGGCGATATATTGTGTCAACAATCCCATGACCAGCGGCAGAAAGACAAAAAGGGCAATCTGCTGGAACATGTGAAGCATGTCCACATCGATGGTGGCGCCCATGAACAGTTTGGTATAGATCGGTGCCGCCAGGGCACCCAGGACCAACCCGAAAATGACCATTTTAATGGCCGCTTCCTTGTTGCCCTTGGCAAAGCCGGTCCATGAAATGGTCATGCCCGAGGTGGGCAGCACACCGATCAAAAAGAGCCCTACCGCCCAGAGGCCGTGTTTTTCGAGACCCGTGGAGAAAAATAATCTTCCGGTATAGTAGGCCAGCAGGGGGATGATGATAAAGTTGATGGCCTGGGTGAACACCTGCAGTTTATAATCTTGGCCTTTGAATACGCATTTCACACTCAAGGTCACCATCATCGGGTAGACCATGGCGAAGGTCACCGGAATGATCGATTGCTTCAGAGGGGAGGCGTCGAAAAGGTAGCCGTACAGGAGCCCTGCAAGCATGGAGATGGGTATCGACCAGACCAGGTTTTTTTGCAGCATCGAAAGAAAACGCCACATGAAGTGATCTCCTTTTCACAGTCTTACGACATGAGCTTTTGCGCTTGGTCCAGAAGCAGTTGCTTGAGTCGATCGAGAGAGACTGGGTACGGAATGAGCGGTATGCCCATCCAATCGGAATATCCGAGAAAGCCTTCCGGATCGTTGGCCATGAATTCGTCCATATAACCGATGGCATCCAGGACGATGGCTCCGCCGGTGTGTTTGGGGAAATTCTCGTTGGCCAGGGCCTGGTCCCACCCCTTGAACACCTCTTTCTTGAACTTGATCCATCCCGGGGTCATCCACCATACCGGTTCGCCTCCGGCCATCTCCTTGCCAATGCGATCACGCTCGGATTGGCTGGCGATCATGTCCATGCAGTGGGTGGCTTCGATCCTGGCGACCTTGGGGCCCTGTTCTTCCACGATATGTTTCATCAGGCGGGTCGGCTGATCGATATTCACGTAGCAGAATTTACCGCCATATACGACGATGACCTTTTCGGTTTTTTCCTTGGCCTTTTGGATCCGGCGCACCAGCTGGCGCTCCAGTTCCGGCGGGTCCTGGTGGAGACCGGGGGTCGTGTAAAGAATCTGGGGCGTGTCCAGAAATCCTTCCTTCTTCAGTGCATTGAGTTCAAGATTCAATGTGCCGCAAGAGACGATGGAAATGTCGGAAAAAGAGATAGTGTTCATGGTCTGTCATCCTTTTTATTTCTTAAGAAGTCGAATAAAGAAGCCGTTTATCTCGCTAACCGCCTGATCCAGGAGGAAGATTTCGTATTCCCGCCGGGGCAGGATGCATTGCAGATCTTTTTCTACGGTGGCATCTGGGCAGATGATATCCACGACTTCCCCTGATTTCATTCTTTTAAAGTGGTTACTGATTTGAAGCAGTGAAAAAGGAATGATCGATTCACGCATATCAAATGTCGTCATCTCGATTACCCTTACTGATATCGATCTCTTGATATCGCTGGTATTGTCACTTTTCCGATTGTGCAAGCGGGATGCCACGAGAAAATTACGGTATCAACAGCCCGATAGGGCCTTGGTTGGCCTTTCCGGATGTCATTGAAGCTTGTTGGCCAAAAAATGAAAGGTGGCCTCTTGTCTCCAAACTGTTCATGTGTTAATTATTTTAACGTTTAAAATGTTAACAAACTGAACGGAACTGTCATGACTAAAAGCATCCTCAACGATTACTGGAAGGCGGTGGTCGATACCATCCAAGATGGTGTGATGATCGTCAATCCCGAAGGGACCATCATTGCCATCAATCGGGCTTTTGAAGATATTACCGGCTACCAACGTGAAGAAATCATAGGAAATTCGTGTGCAATTCTCAATTGCAGCGCCTGCGAGTTGGCCCGTCGGGCCGATGGTTGCCATTGGTGCGTGATGTTTCAGAAGGGCAATCTGAAGCGGCAGAAATGTCTGCTGCTGCGCAAAGACGGCCGTCCGGTGCATATTCTGAAAAACGCTTCCGTGCTCAAGGACGAGGAAGGCAATATCAACGGCGCCGTGGAAACCATTACCGATGTAACCGATTTAATTGAAAAAGAGACACAGATCGAAAGCTACCGGCGTGAACTGGACAGCGAGGACCGTTTCCACGGCATGATCGGTACGTCGGCGCCGATGCAACGGGTGTTCGAGCTGATTTCCAATGCGGCCCAATCGGATGCGCCGGTCATCGTCTTCGGTGAAAGCGGCACCGGCAAGGAGCTGGTGGCCAAGGCCATTCATAACACCGGTCTGCGGTCCAAGGGTCCTTATATAAAGGTCAATTGTGCCGCCCTGAACGAATCGCTGCTGGAGAGCGAGCTTTTCGGACATGTAAAAGGTGCCTTTACAGGTGCCCACCGCAGTCGCGAGGGCCGATTCGAAGCAGCTGACAAAGGCAGCATTTTTTTAGATGAAATCGGGGACATACCGCTCTCCACGCAGGTCAAGTTACTGCGCGTGCTCGAGGAAAAAGTGGTGGAGCGGGTCGGTGATCACGTGCCCATTCATGTGGATGCCCGCATTATTTCGGCCACGAATCGTGATTTGATGGCGCTGATCGAAAAGGGCGGCTTCCGGGAGGATTTCTTTTACCGCATCAACGTCATTCCCATTCATGTGCCGCCGTTGCGGGAACGCACCGAGGACATTCCCCTGCTGGCGCATTCGTTTTTCAACCGCATCAAACTGAGAAGCGGCAAGCGTATCGAAGGCATTTCCAATGACGCTCTGGAGGCCCTTACCCATTATCGTTGGCCCGGCAATGTCCGTGAACTCAAAAGTGCTTTCGAATTTGCCTTTGTCTCCTGCCAGGAGGAGATGATTCGGCCGTCCCATTTCCCTGCGCATATACTCGATCAGGCCAAAGCCGAATGTGATCCTGGTTTCGCGTCACCGCAGCGGATCGAGGATTTAAAAAAACAGAGCCTGTACAATGCGCTGAAGCGTGCCGGCGGTAATCAATCCGAAGCCGCGAGGTTGTTGGGTATATCGCGAACCAGCGTATGGCAGCAGATGAAACGATATGGGCTGAGCCCCCTGGATTTCAAAACTGTTTAAACGGTTGACGGATGTTCCATAACCGGCAGACGTGCTCAGCGCATCAAAATGCGTTTGGGAGTTTTGGCATCATTACTGCAATATGACCTGTCAAGCTTGGCAGCGAGATCCATCTCTTTACCTCCGTTGTGAGGGCCTGAAAGGGTGAGGTACCCTTCAGGCCCTTCACAATAATAGAGTCCCTGGCTGCAATGAAGGAGAAGAAATGCCCATTTACGAGTACCAATGTAAAAAGTGCCATCACTGTTTTGAGAGAATTGTATTTTCGAGCGACGAGTCAGAAAAGATCGAATGCCCCAAATGTGGCCACAAGGAAGTCACACGATTAATCAGTTGCGTGAGCGCGTTTGAAGGCGCCAAAAGCGGCTTTTGTTCTCCGGGTTCTTCCTCGGGCTTTTCATGAGCCGGTTGAACCCTTGGTAGCGGTCCGCTACTCAATCACAGAGGCCAAAATCGAAGAGAGGTCCAGCATGGGACAATGCCTTTGCCATCCTGAAGTGGAGACCAGTTATCTCTGCATGAAGCACAACGTCTATCTGTGCGATGACTGCCTCACTTGCCGTGATCCGGATATCTATTGTAAATTTCGGCCATCCTGCCCGATCTGGTTTATGAGCAAGCGAAAGGAAGGGTGGGATGCCGAATCCGCAGAACAGGTGAACGCCTCGACGTTTCAGATAGAGTTCCAGCCGGAGAATAAGACGGTATCGGTACCTGTCGGCAGCACCCTGATCGAAGCGGCCAACGCGGCCGGCGTCTTCATCAACGCGTCCTGTAACGGGAAGGGGGCTTGCGGCAAATGCAAACTGGTCGTGGTTTCGGGCAAATCCGAAACGACTCCCACCCCGTTGCTCAGCGTCCAGGAAAAGGCCAAAGGTTACGTGCTGGCCTGTCAGACGAAAATCACCGGCGACCTGGCCGTGCGGATTCCCGAAGAGTCGCTTCAGCAGCGCCTGAAGGTGGCCGGCATGGGTGAATCCGCCACCGCCAGACTCAAAGGATTGGTCCCGAATATCGAGCCCATGCTCAAGGAAGTGCATCTGACGCTCTCACCACCGACCCTGGACGACTCGGTGAGCGACCTGGACCGGCTTCAGCGCGGGCTGAAGGCTCAGGGGTGCGATCTGGAATGCCTGAACGTGGGGCTCCGCGTCATCCGGCAGTTATCCGAGGCTGTGCGCAAGGACAACTGGAAGGTCACCGCTTCGGTGATCCGCCGGAAATGCGCCAATGAGATCCTTGAGGTCCGACCGGGCGGTGAGGGGGATCGCGCCCTCGGGCTGGCCATCGACGTGGGCACCACCACCATCGTCGTCTACCTGGTGGATATGGCGGATGCAACCATTCTCGGCGCCGCATCCGGGCACAACCGTCAGGCATCCTGCGGCGACGATGTGATCAACCGCATCGTCTGTGCCGAAAAGGATGGGGTCCAGAAGCTCAGTCGAATGGCCTTGGCCACCATCAACAGCCTGATCGGAGAAACGTTGGACAGCGTGGGAGCGGATACCGACGACATCAGGAACGTCGTCATCTCGGGCAATACGACCATGGCGCACTTGCTGCTGAAAATTGAGCCCCGCTATATCCGCCGGGAGCCTTACATCCCGACCATTTCGGAGTTTCCTATCCTGAAGGCCGGTGACATCGGGATCAGGGCCAATGCCATCGCCGCCGTCTTCGTCATGCCCGGGCCGGCCAGTTATGTGGGCGGCGATGTCGTTTCCGGTCTGCTCTACGCCGGTTTCCATCGCCAGGAAGCCATCACGTTGTTCATCGACGTGGGCACCAACGGAGAGATCGTGGTCGGCAACAACGAGTGGTTGATGACAGCCGCGTGCAGCGCGGGGCCGGCCTTCGAAGGCGGCGGCATCCGCTGGGGCATGCGGGCCGAAGAGGGCGCCATAGAGCAGATCACCATCGATCCGGACACATGGGCGCCGACCTTTGTCACGGTCGGCGGCAACGCCCCACGCGGCATTTGCGGCTCCGGCATGATCGACCTGATGTCCGAACTGCTCAATGCCGGGGTCATCGATCGCCGCGGCAAATTCTCCACGGACCGTGAGAGCCGATTCGTTCGCCATATCAACGGCGAGTGGGCCTATGAGCTGGCGCCCGCCGATCAAACCCCCATGAACGAAGAGATCATCTTCACCGAGTCGGATATAAGAAACCTGATTTACAGCAAAGGGGCGGTATATGCAGGATTCACGACCCTGTTGAAGGTGGCTGGACTCGATTTTTCAGTGGTCGAAAAGGTGATCATCACCGGCGGTTTCGGCCAGTACATCAACATCGAAAAAGGAGTTCGCATCGGATTGCTTCCCGATATCGAGCGCGACAAATTCGTCTACCTCGGCAACAGCTCCATCGTGGGAGCTTACATGGCCCTGCTTTCCGAGGTACATCGCCGCGAAGCCGCGCAGGTGTGCAAACAGATGACCTATATCGATTTCTCCAGCCATCCGGGCTACATGGATGACTTCACTTCGGCATTGTTCCTGCCCCACACGAACCTGGAGATGTTTCCGAGTGTGGTTGGCTTTTAAGGAGGTCCGATACATGTCACTCTCACGCAGAACCTTTCTAAAAACCGGTGTGGCCGCTGCCTGCGCGGCTTGCGCATCCCAAGTGCCGAAAACCGCGTCCGCCGAACAACCCAGGGTGAAGGAGCTGGCCACCTTGATCGATATCCGTAAATGCATCGGGTGCGAGGCGTGTGTGGAAGCATGCCGCGATGCCAACGCGGACAAATACCCGGATCCCAAAAAACCCTATCCCAAAATGTATCCTTCCCGGGTCAAGGTCGAGGATTGGTCCGACCCGGAGGGCCGGGAGACCCGCGATCGGCTGACTCCTTACAACTGGCTCTTCATCCAGGAAGTCACCGTCACCCACAATGGCGAAGAGATAACCATGACGATTCCCAGGCGTTGCATGCACTGCCAGAATCCGCCCTGCGCCGATCTTTGTCCATGGGGCTCGGCCCGTAAACTCAAGAACGGCATCACGGTAATCGATGCGGACCTGTGCCTGGGCGGCGCCAAATGCAAATCGGTCTGCCCATGGGACGTGCCTCAACGCCAGACCGGGGTCGGCATGTACCTGGACCTGTTGCCCGCATTTGCCGGCAACGGGGTCATGTACAAGTGCGATCGATGCTACAACCGCATCGCAGAAGGCGAACTGCCGGCCTGCATCGAGGAGTGCCCAGAGCAGGTTCAAACCATCGGTCCCAGGGATGAGATTCTGCGCGAAGCTCACCGGCTCGCCGAGTCCGAAGATCTTTATATTTACGGAGAACACGAAAACGGCGGCACCAACACCATTTATCTCTCGCCCGTTCCGTTCGAGCTGATCAACCAGGCCATCCAGCAAGGGGAAGGCAAGCCCCATATGAATGCGGTGGCCGATCAAATGGCCCACGCCGACAACCTGGCCAAGGCCATGGTCATCGCCCCGATTGCCGGAGTGGCGGCCGCCGTCGGAAGAGTCTACAAGGCCATCAAAACCTCGGAAGAGAAGCAGGAGGTGACCAGGTGAGCCGACCGATTTTGCCCAATAAGACCATCGCGGAACAAGTCTGGATCAAGCCGGTCTATATCTTGATATTTCTATTGATGGGGTTGACCGGATTTGCCCAGATGCCAATTTTCAAGCGGTACTATATCGCCGATATCCCCGGCCTGGGGTGGCTGGATCAGTATTACGTGACGCACACCATTCACTATCTGGGCGCCATCGCGTTGTTGGCCCTGATTGCATATGGCCTGGTGACCTACTGGGCCTTACTGCGTAAGCAATACCGCCTGACGGTTCTGGCCTGGATACGCGTCGCGCTGCTGGCCGGCATTGTCGGCACCGGTATCTTCCGCGTCCTGAAAAACCTCCCGGATGTGGTCTTCTCGCCGGGGTTTACCATGTTCATCGATATCGCCCACCTGGGCTTCATGATGGCTTACCTCGTCATGGCTGGCGTTGCCTTAGTCGCCAAAAAAAGATGGCTGACGGCCAAGGTTTGATGCGATACGGCCATGCCGGACGGATTCATCCCTGATGACATTTGACTGACAGGCGTTATGTTGAGCCCATCAAACAATGTTGCGTCAGGGTGGAGGCATGGCAGCTAAAACAAAATATGCAAAAAGTGGCGATGTGCACATTGCCTATCAGGTGGTGGGCCATGGAAACCTGGACCTGGTCGTCGTACCGGGCTTCGTGTCCCACGTCGAGTACATCTGGGAAGAGCCCAGGGCGGCCCGTTTCCTGAATGGCTTGACCGATTTTGCCCGTTTGATCCTGTTCGATAAGCGGGGAACCGGACTCTCCGACCGCGTGGGTACCGTGCCGACCCTCGAAGATCGCATGGATGACGTGCGTGCGGTCATGGATGCCGCCGGGTCATCCCAGGCCGTCGTCATGGGGATTTCCGAAGGTGGCCCCCTGGCGCTCCTTTTTGGCGCGACCTATCCCCAGCGAACGGCGGCATTGATCATTTACGGCAGCTTCGCCCGGGCCATCCGCACAGCCGATTATCCTCACGGCATCAGCGAGCAAGAGTTGTCCACTTTCATCGATCACCTGGAGCGGCACTGGGGCGGACCATGGGGCGTGCGTCATTGGGCGCCCAGCCTTCAGGGCGATATCGCCTTTCGAAACTGGTGGGCCGCCTTTCTTCGGTTAGCCGCCAGTCCTGGAGCAGCGGCGACCACTTTGAAAATGCTCATGGAGATCGATGTCCGCCACATCCTGCCGGCGATCCAGATCCCCACGCTCGTCGTGCATGCCTCCAGGGATCGCATGCTCAGCATCGCCCATGCCCATTACCTCGCCGATCATATTCCCGGAGCCAAATTGGTCGAGGTGGACAGCGAAGACCATTTTCCATTCATTGCCGCACCGGATCTGATCGTCGGAGAAATCGAAGAATTTCTCACCGGCGCCCGCCATGAAAAGGAATCCGACCGCGTACTGGCAACCATCCTCTTTTGCGATATCGTCGATTCAACCAATATGGCCGCCGCCAAGGGGGACCGCATTTGGCGTGATCTTCTCGAGCAGTATTATCAGCTGGTCAGAAAAGAGCTGAGCCTTTTCCGAGGCATGGAAATCGACACAGCCGGCGACGGACTGCTGGCCGCCTTCGACGGGCCGGCCCGCGCCATCCGCTGTGCCCGCCAATGTGCCGCGAAGGTGCACACGCTCGGACTGAGATTGCGCGCCGGTTTGCATACCGGCGAGTGTGAAAGGATCGGTGACAAGCTGAGCGGTATTGCAGTGCACATCGGTGCCCGTATTGTTCAACACGCTCAACCCGATGAGGTCCTAGTATCCGGCACGGTTCGCGACCTGGTGGTAGGATCAACGATTCAATTTGAAAATCGGGGCAAACACATCCTCAAGGGCGTTCCCCAGGAGTGGCAGCTGTTCGCCGTGACATCTGCGTGATGTGCGATGCGGCGAGGGGGATTCAGGCATCCATGGTTGCGGTTGTCTGCTTCTCAATCTCGTGAGCAACTATTTGCCGGGCCTTCTCAAATTTTTCAATCAATTGTGTTGTGTTTTCGGGTGTCAGGGATTTGCCCTCGAACGCCATCATACGGTAGAGTTCTCCGGTCACCCACTTCTTGCTGAAGTAGAGCATGTCCTTGATTTTGATCATTTCAATACGCGGGTTGCCGCTGTTTCCCGAAGCACCATGATCATGCACACCTCTTGCTAGGGCGATGCGCCAGATCTCCCATCCTCGCGACCTGGCGGTAAAGGAATAATCGCTGTCGCTGCCGATAAAGACAAGATTTTTATCCATCAGCCCGATCTCTTCGATCATCTCTCTGCGCAGAATCATGCAGGCGCCGTTGGCCCAGTAAACCGGCTCGCTCTCTTTAAAACGGTGGAGGGGTCCATGGAGATGTTTTCCCAAGGGAAAGGCATCGAAGCATCCTGCCCAAATCACATAATCGGCCTGTTGGGGATGGATTTGAAGGGGGGCGCCGATGCCGCAACGCGGGTTGCGGTTCATGAAGTTGACCATCTCCTCGACTGCGTGGGGTTCAAGGTACATATCTTGGTTTAACAGGATCATGTATTTGACCGGCTTTTTAAGAAAATGGCGAATCCCTTCATTTATAGCGGCGGTAAAGTAGATGTTGTCCTCTGAGTTGTTGCGGATGAAGATGTCCACGGGCATGGTTTGGCGCCGGAGATGCAGCAGACATTTATCCAGTTGTGTTCGATTTTTATAAAATGGAATGATGACCGGTATCATATCATGCCCTTGGATAGGATGGTTTCAGCCACCTGGATGCCCGTTGCGGGCTGCCTGTTGATGCTGTTTTGAATCGGTTCTGTTTTGAACGGCAAAGGTGAATCGAAAATAAATGGGGAAGGGTATTCGTCGCAATGGGTAGCGCGGCCTGGGATAGGTGTCAATACGGTGCGTCCCACTTCGGCCAGTTTACGGAATATTAAGAAATCTAATGGAATTTTTCCGTTGCAAAAATGACGAAACACTTGCTGATCAGCCTTGAGCGTGCCGGCCTTGACAGCGAACGTCATGGTCGTTGAATTGGTATGTTTCCAATGGGATGAAGAGGTCAGAATCACTTTTGTGTTTTCTCCGCCACTGGATACCAATGGATTAGGGCTTTTTGCCATATACTTGTCGGCATGATCATAAAGGCTCACATAATCGGCGCGTTCGAGCCCCTCTGCGATGTATTGGGGACCTTTGGGCTGGTGCAGATAATCGTCCTCTACCAGGTAGACCGACTGGGCATCATCAAAGCCCACGGCAATGTTTAGAGCATGGATGAAGCTTGCAGAATTTCCGAGAGATGTCCTTTCGATAGAGTTGGAAAAACGGCTCAAGAATTCGATGGTCGCCTCACTGGTGTTGTCTGCGACGATAATCAGGTTGTCGTTTCCAAATACCTCGATAAAATTCAAAAAACATTGACGCTTGTTGATTTGCGGGATTTTGGTGCCACCATTTCGGTGATCGCAAATACGATAAATAATTTTCAGTTTGCTGTTATCAGCAACACGTTGTCTTGGAGGTGCCTTAAGTGCGTCCGTATTAGGAAATGAAATTTTCATTTGGGCCTGATTGAATGTTGTATTGGATTGTGATTGATAACAATTAGAATTTTTATAAGGTTTTGAATTGTAACCCTTTCTGATGATTTCCATTGATCTACTCACAAGCGCTTCGACTTCAATATCGATGTGAAAACGCTTGGCGCTTCGAAAACATGCTTCGTAATCGAATTGATGATCCAGGATATGCTCAAATTCTTCAATGGTGTTTGCTTTATACCCATTGACGTCATTAATTATCAATTCAGGCAAAGCGCCATTGCAAGTTCCCAGTACAGGGGTCCCCTTGGATATACTTTCAAGAATAGTTCGACCGAATGGCTCAGACATCTGACTGGGCATCAAGAAAAGTCGCGCCTTGGAAAATGCTTCTCTATGAGCTATGCCTCGCTTTAATTCACCTCTGAACTCGAAACCCTTGATTGTTTTACTCAGCTCCATTAATTGATTTTCAAGGGGTTTGTTGCCCGTTCCGTATGCCAAAAAGTTCTTTTCTGGATGTCTTCTGGCCAGTTCGACGAATAGGTCCAGACCTTTTGTTCGCCAGCCCCAGTTCAGTCCGGCTACCCATAAATAATAGTCCTGACGGTCGGAAGGGGGACATAAGAAATACTCATCTTCTGATAGCCCTGTGTGCAAGGAGAATGATACCGCCTGTTGCCATTCGGAGTTAGGGTCAACCCATTGGTTGAACTGAAATTCAGAAACAAAACGGTACCAAGTATTTTCACGAAAGGCAAACCACTCGCTTTTCTTTTTCGTATCCGGAACGAATTCATGAAATGTGCAAATTATTGGAATGCCCAAAGACTTCAAGGACTCAGCAGACCAGAAACTTTGAGACCAAATCACATCGGGTTTAACTTCTTTGATGATGGCCGGTAGGCTTTGGGCAAAGGGCCAAACATTTTTTTCAGGGCCAGGCAGTGGCGGAACATCCGATTCAATTATTTCAAACGGATATTCATTGATAACTGTTCTTTTGGGTACGATACAAACAAAATCCTTATGAGTATTGTGCAGACCCCAAGCTAAGTTTTCCACACATGCTTCTATGCCACCGTACGATATGGTAGGAAATTGCTGAAGGTCGCGACTCCCAATCAATGCAATTCTCATAATGAAAGCCTAAGATGCTGACTTGTTTTGCCCTGAAAAAGTAAAAGTATTTATATTTCAAAACAAATCAATAAATTCACTTTACAGCCTTTGGTATATTTCCTTAAAATAAGAATAAAAGATAATTGGCCCACTTAGGTAATGTTATCGTACAATTACACAACACCTCTTCCAGATATCACACCAAGCTACGTAAAAATTCGGGAAGATAACTTTGAGGCTTTAAATTTAGCAGGGTTCTTCTGTCACTTTGAAGGTCCTTAAAGGACAGGTGTTCTATCTCACGCATCGTCAAATCAAGCATGTTTTCAGCTTCACCTCGGCATACCACGCCGACCCCGAAATCGCAGTCAAGGACGAACACCCGTAGATCGTTGCGTGTGGACCGAAGCCGTACGACCGATTTCCACACATCACCGCACCAATTTCCATTCCATCCAGCAAGGTTCATTCTATGGGCAGCTTCCCAAGATTCGGCCGGTAAAGCAGATGCCTCGCTTGGCGGATTGCAGTCGTGCATGAGAATCAACCCTCCGTTTGCAAGAAAATCCAAAGCATTGGATACATCTTGATAGGATTGATGATAAGTGTTCAGCCCATCCACGAAGGCCACATCGATCTTTTGCTTGTCGAATATCAAAGGTGCATGTCGTGCAAAAAATACATCCGAGGTTAAATAGTAGAATTCACAGCTATCGACCAACTTAAATGTCGGCGGGGGATTTTCGTTCGTGGCCCTGAGCGTAAGGTGAACGGCTTTGCTGGAACCGGACTGCAAGCATTTAAAATGCGTCACCATCACATTTGTCATCATTTTGTCGACGAAGTCTTGAGATGGTGTCGGATCAACACCATATTTATTTTTAGCATCGATATTACAGAAGCATTCTCCTGCGTCTATACCAATTTCCAGATAGGTATTCGCTTTGGTATGATTTATGATTCGTTGAATAATTTCGAAATGATTCAATGAATTATCATTCGTTTCAAATTCGGATGGGAAAGGTTTATCCATCGCAGCAAGACGATCCTGAGCAATCTTAAGATGAGGGTTACACTGTAGAGATTGCCGATAACTTTTAATAGCATCATCCTTTTTGCATTGATGCGCATACGTTTCCCCGAGATTATAATGATATTCGGCAATTAAGGGATTGACGTCAATCGCTTTCTTGATGAGTTGCCCGGCTTCATTCAGTTTTCCGCGTTGCAACGAGAGGACACCCAGTAAATTCAAAGCATCAGGATCAAATGGATTTTGGGAGAGAATAGTTCTATAAAGAACCTCCGCGGCTTCTAACTCACCAGTTTGATGGATTGCCATGGCATCTTTTAAAATGGATTCTATTTTCATTATGTTTTCGCTTTCTATCTAGGAATTGGCAATAAAAAAATAAAGCAAATTTCAGGCCATCATCTTTTGTTTAACATGATCCGAAAATTTTCCGGGAAATAGATGATGCTAATGATGTGAAGCAGGAGACCACTGTTTAAGTTCCTCGACCAAGGTAGATACCAGAGCCCTCCAATCATCTTTTTCTGGTTGTCTAAAAAGGCGTGCCGTCGGATACCATGGGGTGTCCGAACGGATTTGAAGCCAACGCCAATCGGCTGCATGAGGCAATAGAATCCACACTGGTTTTCCCATGGCGCCGGCCAGATGGGCGGTGGCTGTATCAATGGAGATGACCAGATCCAGATGACTGATAGCTGCTGCTGTCGCATGAAAATCAACTAGAGAATTACCCCAATGTATCATATTGGCATGTTCGAGAAGGTCGGCGGTGATACCTGGCGGCAATTGTTTCTGCAGACTAAAAAATTGTAAATTTGTCATTACTTTCGTCAACCTTGAGATAATTTCCCACGGGCAAGAGCGTCGGGGGTCTGTTGCGCTTCCGGACCATACAAGACCAATGCGAGCTCCACATCGAGAAGAAAGTCGGGATTGCCACCGGGATACTTCCACTGGCGAAGGATGCAAATATGGTATTTGTGCTGGGATGCTTTCTATAGTCGTTCCGAAAAGAAGCGGAAGGCTCATCAGTGGAACATAGAGATCATAATCTATTTCCCGAGGCTTTAGACGGCCAAAGGGAATGATTCGATCGACAGATGTTATGTGTTCCAACAGAGATACGAGGGAGGCATGGACCTCAAGGGTTACGGTGCCACCTAATGCTTTGACCATCGGCATATAGCGGCAAAACTGAATGACATCTCCCAAACCCTGTTCACAATGCACCAATAGCCGTTTATCTTGAAAAGGTGCTCCATTCCAACGTAAGATGTTGAGTTGATGAGGGTATACTTGTCGCGCCGATTGGCGATGAAAACGCCATTCATATTCTTGCCATCCATTGCGGAAGTCTCCTTCAGCCAACAATGCTATCGCATGGTTGAAGTGTGCTTCAGGATAATTCGGATTCAGTTTCAGGGCGGTTTCATACCAGATTTTGGCTTTTTTCAGGTCGCCTTGATCGTGCCATGTCTTGCCAATGTTGTTCAAGGCCTTCAAATTTTCAGGATCAAATGCCAGCGCCCGGCCATATGGGGCAAGCGCACCGTTTGATCTTCCTTCTTTATAAATGGTATTCCCCAAATTGATCAACGCATCGGTATCACGGGGATTTAAATCTATTGCGCAACGGTATGCGTTCTCTGCTTCCAAGAGCATATCCATTGCCTGCAGAACGTCCCCGCGGCAGCGATGGAAGCGTGAGTCTTTTGGATTGATTGAAAGAGCCTTGTTGAACTGTGACAATGCAGCATCCCAGTCCCCGAGTTCCATGAGGACACGCCCGTGAAGGTAAAACACATCCGGTTCGTCTGGGTAGCTCAAGGCAAGTCGAGCGTAGGCAATGGATGCAGCCTGCCAATTCCCGCTGGCGACAAATTTCTCGGCCTCTTCGACGAAAGCACTACTTTCCACAACCGCACAGCTCCTTTTTTATGGCTTTCGAGACAAAGCGGATCGTGTTTTGCCAATCTCCGGCTATGGGCTGTCGGAACAGCCTCACGGTAGGGTACCAAGGCGAGTCATCGCGTTGAAGCATCCAGCGCCAATCAGGAAGATAAGGCAACAATACCCAAGTGGGTTTTCCCATGGCGCCTGCCAAATGAGCTACAGCCGTATCAACGGTGATCACCAGGTCAAGGCAGGATATAGCTGCCGCCGTATCGCAGAAATCTCTAAAATGCTGGCCCAAATGGATAAAGCCTTCCAATTGACCGACCTTTTCGGAATCCCTTGGGGAGAGTTCCTTTTGAAGGCTGTAGCACTGAACGCCATCGAAATTGATTATCTCCTGAAAGTCTAAAACATCACAAGAACGGTTATGGTCGTTAATGTGATTGGGATTGCCGGACCATACGAGACCAATCTTAAACTTTTCACAATTTATTCGATCGCGCCATAAAGCGATCTTTTCGGGCCTGGGTGTCAAATAGGGGATGGAGTTTGGAATCGTCGACGGTGTGATGTTCAGGTGGCTTGGTAAATCCAACAGTGGCACATAAAAGTCTGCAGGCGCCAATTCCATTGATTCGGAACTTAATTTTTCCAAATGATCGACACCCGGAAAACCCTGAAAGATTGGCATCAACTGGGGCTGTACTTGAAATGTCACCAATCCACCAAGTGCTTTAACAATTGGCAGAAAGCGTGAGAATTGGATGGTATCGCCCAAACCCTGTTCACAGTGGACGATCAACCGTTTACCAGGGAAAGGTTTTCCGTGCCATCGTGGGATGTTGAAGCGGTGCGGATAGGCTTGTTCTCGTATCCTCCCTTCTTTGAACCGCCATTTATAATGGTACCAACCGGATTCAAAATCCCCTTGCATCAGGCAGGTCGTGGCCAGGCTGAGTCTTGATTGAATATCATCGGGCGCCAGGTCGAGTGAGCGCTCAAAATGATGGCGCGCCTGTGCCAAGTCGAGTTTTTTCAAATAGAGTTTTCCCGTTTCACGGTGAGCTTGCGCATTGTCAGGCTGGATCCGGAGCGCTTTTGTATACCATGTGATGGCAGCTTCAAGGTCATCCAGGTCCATATATACGTTTCCAAGATTGTAATAGGCCTGTAAATAATCCGTGTTGCAGCCGATTGCGCTGAAGAACATGGCCATGGCTTTTTCTGGTTGACGCATTCGTTGATATGCCAGGCCGAGGTTATTCATAGAAAAATAATCGAATGGATTTTGCAGAAGAGCGAGGGGCAGTGTCCTGATCGCATCTTCGTATTTTTCGGCTTCAAGATAAAGTAATCCCAAGGTGGCTAATGCGGGGCCATTCTCCGGATCCAACGCCAATAAATCCAGGTAAAGGTTCTCAGCCTTTGCGTATGATTTTCTATGATGCAGTGAAACAGCAGAGTTATATAAGCATAGGTGCGGCTCATGAGTGTAGGGGGCCTTTTTACGTTCTGCCCATCGGGATAAGTCATTGGCGATCGCCCTGAGAGGCACATCCCAATTACCTGGCTCTGTTTGCCGAAAAAGCTGCATGGAAGAATACCAGGGCGTTTTGATATCGAAAAGGAACCAGCGCCAGTCGGGAATAAAAGGCAAAAGCACCCAGACTGGTTTTCCCATGGCTCCAGATAGATGGGCTGCAGCTGTATCGATAGAGATGACCAAGTCAAGATTGGCAATAACCGCTGCCGTGTCGGAAAAATCCCTCAACTCAGGGCCCAATTGGATTACCCATTCAGCGCTATTGTTTTGTTCCCGGCAGACATGTTTTTGCAATCCATACCATTGTATGCCTGGTATTTCGGACAGGATTTTGAATTTATTGAGACTGCAATGTCGTGACGGATCAGCAGCCGAGCCCTGCCAAACCAAACCGATTTTTAATCCGGCACCCGATAATCGATCTGACCAATATGCAGTCTTTTTACGATCTGCGAAAAGATAGGGAGCGTTGGATGGTATTGTTTCGCGCGTGATGCCAAGTTTCCCTGGCAGGCTGAGCAAGGGGATACAATAATCACAACGAGCGCTTGGGGGGGTATCCAAGTTTCGTAGGATGACTTCGTCAATATAAGGTAACGACCTGAATAGATTGAACAGCGCAGGTCTTGTTTCAAACACGACGTGTGCGCCTTTTGATTTCAGCACCAACAAAAACCGACTGAACATTAAGACGTCGCCAAATCCCTGTTCATCATAAACCAGGATTGTCTTCCCATTCAGCGACTGACCTTCCCAGAGTGGCAGATCATATCGGTTCGGGTAACCGTTATTTTCGCCGAAAAAACGCAGGCGCCATTCATATTCCTTCCAGCCTTCGTGAAAATCCTGCAACAGCAAAAGCACCAAACTTAAATTGAAGTGTGCCTCGATGAATTCCGGCTGTAATCGAATGGCTTCGCGATAATGTCGGGCTGCCTCCTCGAAATGGTGTGTCAGGCGCGCCAAGTTGCCGAGATTGCATTGGGTGCGTGCACAATAAGGGGCGATTCGAACTGCCTCCATAAGCACACTTCTCGCCTCTTCGGTCCGATTCATTTTTGATAGACAAATTGCCAACAGGTTGAAAGCCGGAACATAATTCGAATCGATTTTAATAGCAGTGCGCAAATGGCGTTCGGCGCCATAGAAATCATGTGTAGAAAGGAGGATCTCACCCCAGCTGAAATGGGCTTTAGCATGATTCGGATTAATCCCTAAAACGATTTTGAAACATCGGACGGCAGCGCCGAAATTCCCATCATTTTTGTGGACCAATCCTTCGTTGTAGAGCGCTGGCACCATGGCGGGTTCGATAGCCAATGCCCTTCTGAACGACAGCAGGGCGGAATCGTATCGACCGCAAGCCATCCAGGCCAGACCGATCTCATTATGAAAGTCAGGTTGACCTGATGGAACCGATAATGCTTGGGATAAATGCTTTAATGCTTCCGGGTATTGCCGCTGAGCCAAGGTAATCAAGTCGTGGAGATGTAATGTATCCGTTTGGTGAGAAACATTATCCATAGTATTTAGACCTATCGAGTAGTCTCGATGGGCCCGATCGGGTTGAACCGCATTGGAGATATTCGTTGAAGAATGGTTGCGAAAATCTGATGTCAAACGACTATTCATTTGGTTGATTAATTTTTGGAATGTATATTTAAGTTAAGAGATCGCTCAAGATCGTCCATGTTCGATCCGTAGGTTGAATTTTACTGGCTTCGATGGCTATCTTGGTTTGTAAATCCGCGTGTAAATGATCTTGGAGAAAATGCTTTTTTGCTTCTTAGTTGGTCATGGTTCTGTTCTCTTTAAGTGCCTTAGCTCCTGCTCCATGGATGCAGTGACCGATGCCCAGTCCTTAGGGCGCGGCTGGCGAAATAGCGTAATGGTTGGATACCAGTGCGTGTGTTTACCTTCCATGCCCCAGCGCCAATCCGGAATATAAGGAATCATAATCCAAGCCGGCTTTCCCATAGCGCCCGCCAGGTGCGCTACCGAAGTGTCTACGGTGATGAGCAGATCGAGTTGAGCCAGAACTGCCGCAGTATCGGAAAAGTCTTCCAGTCGGGTTCCCAACCTTGTAATGTTGGAGTATGGATAAGCATCCAGTTGGCGCTCGGCAGCCCCCTTCTGAAGGGCGATAAATTGGATCGCTTTATGTTTTAACAGTGGTGACAGCGCTTCAAAGCCACATGACCTGATGGCATCGTTGCCATGTTCGGGCCGGCCGGCCCATACCAGCCCGATTTTCAATGGGCCAGGTGGCAATAAGCTTTTCCATTGGGCGGTTTTATTTTCAGAAGCCCTGATATAGGGTGCCCATTCTCCCATTTGCTGCGGCTTTAATTTCATCAGCCATGGAATACTCATCAGGGGGATGTAGTGATCGAATGACACTTTAGATGGACCATTTGATGTGCGCTCGACAATTTGGTCGATACCCAGGGTGTTTTCAAGCAATGGAATGATCTCGGGCCTTGTTTCAAACACCAGACGGCCGCACATTGATTTAGCCCAGGGAAGATATCGGACGAACTGAAAGGTGTCTCCCAGGCCCTGTTCGTCATGCACGAAAAGCGTCTGATTAGGGATCGTCCTGCCATCCCAGCGTCGGCCATGGATACGATGGGGGTAGATGGTGCGCCAGTGACTGAGGTTGAATCGGTGCTCGAAATCCTGCCAGCCCGACTGCCAGTTACCCTTCAACAAATTTAGCAAGGCGCGATTCCAACGGGCAACCGCGAGTTTGGGTTCGATTTGGAGCGCACGATTAAAATATTTCCCAGCGCGATCGAAATCTCCTATGTTTTTACAGGTTAGAGCCAAATTGTTCCAGGCCTCTGCGTAGTCAGGACGCAATTGGATGGCTTTGGAAAAATGAAGAATCGCGGCATCATGCCTCTCCATCAATCGATATACGCTGCCCAGATTATAATGACCTTCCGCGAGTTTCGGATCGAGTGCCAAAACCTGTTCAAAAGCCGTAATTGCTTCCGTATAACGCTTTGAATTTTTGAGCATGTTTCCCATGTTATTATGTGCGGGCAGCATACCTGGATCTAATGCGATTGCTTTTTGGTATTTCTCAATTGCCGCTGTGGTTTTGGCTTTTCGGGAATCCAATTCTGCCAGGTTAAACCAGGCCTCGGCCAAATCCGGAGAGAGTCGCGCAGCTTGTTCGAAGCATGAGCGGGCTTTTTCGAATTCCCCCTTGGCAAGGTAGGCCTTGCCGAGGTTGTTTTCTAGTTCCGCCCATCTCGGATTAATGACTTTGGCATGTTGCAGCCATTGTATCGCGTTTTCATTTTCCCCTTTGATTAAAAGCAGACTGCCCAGGCAAAATGCGCCTTTGGCGTGATCAGGATCGGCGGCCAGGAGTTGTCGGTAGTACTTTACGGCACCATCGAAATTTGATTGTGATTTCAAGCATTGGGCCATATTAAATAGCGCATCCGGCCAAGCGGGGCGCTCAATCAGAGCCTTTTGGTATAAGTTGGCTGCTTCAGCAAGACGTCCTTTCCGGTGGAGAGCCACCGCAAGGTTATATAAATTCTGTTCCGGCATTGTGGGAATAGTCCTTGGAAAGACATAGGGGATAGAAACTTTCGAGTCCATTTAAAAATTCGCGATCGTCGAAGGTTTGAGGGATACTTGCAATGCATAGTTTGCAATTTGCTTCGACGTAATCGAGATTCTGTTTCAATGGCTTTAAGTGCTTTTTAGTTGGCTTCATATGCTTTGTAAATCTTTCACCAAAGAATAAATCGGTTAAAACCGATGTCCTGATGCCAAGGGTGGGATGCCAGAAAACATTTATCACCTGCTCCAGTCCAGTGCATGAATCACAGCAAAATCAATGCCATGCCAAATTGGATCGTGAGTATTTTAACGCTTTCTATTTTAAGGAAATTACATGCGAAAAGGGGAGCAACTAATATTTCAGCGCCAATTCATCGCCGTTCTAGTAAGTTGTCGTGTCAATTTGATGGCTATACGTCAGGGGAGAGGGAATAGATGAGCGCCGCCCGCCAAAAGAGGAGTCGAGCGGCGCTGGTAATGAAAGAGTTATATGTCAGAGGCTGAGCCGCGGAGGCCGGCGGCGATGTTCTGGTTGATCCTGATCAAGACATTCAATTTATGCGATTCGGGAAAGGCCATTGTGTCGAAAATGCGCTGATCGATAAATCGGCTTAGATGAATAATATTCTGCTTGATATCATTCGGTAAGGGATTCTCTGGCCGGGATACCTCGACCTGAAAAAAGGTCCATATTCTTTGATTGTATCTCAACGCCGCATCCAGGCGTTCATTGCGATCCGGGGCACTCCAATTCTTCTGGCAATCCACTAACTTCAGTGCGCCCTGAGTCAAGACGCGGGCCTCGGTTTCCCTTCCGGACATGGACTGCTTATCAACTGACTGATAAGAATTAACTGCATTTTGTAACACGATCCAATACCTCCTGTTCAAAATCAATCAAATGTTGGGTTGATTTGAGCGCCTGATAATAGTTCCCTTTGAAGATCATTTCGTTGATGTTGTCGACCAACTCTATCGAACTGGGGGCGGCTTGCACAAATTCCCGGATCAATCTCCAGTAAGCTTCTTGATACTTTGTGAAATTTGGAGAGTCGACATACATCAATTGAATCGCCAAATAGATTCTCCGCGCCGGCGTAACGGCATCATCAGGAGAAAGAATATTGTTCTGACGCAAAATAGGAACGTTGTTCTCAATGACAAATTCTGATTTGTTGGCACCATTGGAAATAACGGCACCACCGATAATCATTTTTTCATTGGGCTTGAGTGTGATTTTCAGTGCCATTTTTTAATGCCGTGTGTCAGCAGGTAATCTTTTTCAACTGTTAATCGGGCTTGTACTTATATCGACCAAATGTCGGATAACTTGAACAGCATTTTTTATGCCATCAACTGGAAAAGGTGCCCTTTTGGCTCTTGGAGGAAATTGGTGATTGTTCTTTATTTCTTGAATTTGCGAAGTTTTTTAACTGTAGGTGTGCAGGGAAGAATAGTTTCTCAACACTCTTTTGTTCAAATATATACATGGTAAAGGAGCGTTGCTCCTTTACCATGTTTTGATTGCACCTAATTGGAATGATCTATCCTAAAGAATAAAATCTTAGAATAGTCTCAATACCGATTGTGCGGCCTGGGATGCCAGACTCAATGAGGTGGTACCCAATGACTGACGCGTCTGCAGCATCAGCATATTGGCGCCTTCCTCGTTCATGTCAGCATTGGTCAGGTTGCCGGCACCGTCTTTCAGGGTGTTGATCATGTTGTTGGTGAAGTCCTGACGAATGGTGATGGTGCTCAGGTTGGTAGACAGTTTTTGGGCCTCCGACCGTAGCGAGGTGGTAGCATTGTCCAGGTTCGTGATAGCCGAGTTGATCGTTTCCAGGTCTGCCATCCCGCCAGTGCCGACCCAAGCATCTGTAGCTATGGAGATAAGGCTCAGGGTAGCGCCGGTGGAACTGGCATCAAAGCCGGTCATGGTCAAGCTGGAGTCGCCCTTTTCATCGAATTTAACCGTGTGAGTGACAAGAGTGCCATCAAGCAGGTTCACGCCCTTGTAGCCGGAGTCCTCTGCCAGGAGATCGATCTGGCAAAGCACCTGCATGTATTGGTTCTCCAATGTGTTCAAGGAGGCGGTATCCGTCGCGGAAAGGGCAGACTGTGCCAAAGACTTGGCGGAGGCGATCAGAGAGGTGATGGCTTCCACGCCGTCGTTGGCAGAAGCAATCAACTGGATCGATTCGGCCATTTCGTCTTTGCGCACGGCAAGGTCGTCGGCGCGTTGGGTGTGCTCCAGGGCGGTAAAGTAGTTGACCGGGTCGTCGACCGCCTTCTGTACACGCTGTCCAGTAGCCAGACGGGTTTGGGTGGTTTCCAGCATGTTCTGGGTTTTCTGCAGGCTGAACAGGTTTTTTCTCATGCCGGAGGTAAGGGTAATTGGATTAGCCATGGTGTTTCTCCTTTTCTAGGATGTGTTGTCGGCCTTCTGGCCTATTAAGTGAAATTAGTTATGCCAATCGAATCTTTGCTCAAATCAGGTGGCGCATGCTCTCAACTGCCGCGTCGCCTCCTTTCCCGCTCGGATTGCGCCTGACAGCATAGATATCGGCCGTCGCCAGTGGGACTTGAGTACTATTTTCACTTGAGTTGAAATTATCTGGGGTTTGTGGTTTTGAGGAGACTAAAATATGCAATATGCATATTGCAAAATTAATTGCCGTTAAGTGTCACGATTCATTTTGATAGTTCGGATGGAGCAGGCCAATATTTTGATCATTTCTCCATTAACGAACTATAAAAATATATATTTCAAATAAATAAACATAATTTTAATCGTATTATGTCAACATGGATAGTATGATTTTAAAGGGTGGAGCGCACATGGCCTAACGGGAGAATCATCTGATTTGACCGTTTTGAATTTGCAATATGCAAAACGTTTTTGGAGGGCTCCTCTCTCTTTGACTAGGAATATCAATTCGCTCGAACTGTTCTACGCATTTTTTTTCATGTCCGAAGTCTTGTTGTCATTAGAAAAATTGAATATCTAAAAAGGTGTAACCAAACCCTAATAGAATAGGCAGAGTTTGATGGCATATGCCTTGCTAAGCCTAAGCCCGTTATCCCATCCAGCATCCATAAAACCCGAACCAGATGGAGGGCGAGCGTGCAAAACGGGGCAGTTTGTCCAAATGCCGGCGCAGAGACCGGCAAATGCCATTGCGATGATTTGGCTCATGGCGGACCTGCGGAGCGAATCAGTTTTCACGGCGTTGTTGGGAAAAGCCGGTCCATGCAGAACGTGTTCAAACTGATCGAACGAGTGGCCGATAGCGACAGCACCATCTTGATCAATGGTGAAACCGGTACCGGCAAGGGGTTGGTGGCCAAGGCCATTCACGCCAGCTCCTATCGAAAAGACAAACCGTTTGTCGCCATCAACTGCGGCGCCATACCGGAAAACCTGCTGGAAAGCGAACTGTTCGGGCACGTGAAAGGGGCCTTCACCGGCGCCACTTCCGCCAAGGTCGGGAAATTTGAAGTGGCCAACGGCGGCACCATCTTTCTGGACGAGATCGGGGACATGAGTCCCGATCTGCAGGTCAAGGTGCTCAAGGTTCTTGAAGAGCGTGAATTCGAACCGGTCGGCGGGTGCAAGACGGTGAAGGTGGACGTGCGCATCATCGCCGCCACCCATCGCGACCTGGAAGAGGCGGTTCAAAAGAACAATTTCCGCGAAGATCTGTTTTACCGATTGTATGTCATCCCCATCCAGCTGCCCTCCCTGAAAGATCGCCAGATGGATATCCCCCTGCTGACCAATTTTTTCATGAGCAAGCTCAACCGCGAAAAGAGAACGCAGGTAGAGAACATCACGCCGCGCGCCATGGAAGCGCTCATGCGACATGCCTGGCCGGGCAATGTTCGGGAATTGGCCAACATGCTCGAACGCCTGGTTGTGTTGAAGGGCGAGGGCACTCTGGACGTTGAAGACCTGCCCACAAAAATCAAGCCATCAGGAGAGTTCCAGCCGATCCCGGCAATGGACATGGCGATGCCGGACCTATGCCGGGAAGGGATTTGTCTGAACACTGCGGTCAGTGAATTCGAAAAAAACCTGATTTATCAATCGCTGGAGCAGACCGACTGGGTGAAGAACAAGGCGGCCAAACTCCTGCAGGTCAAGCGAACCACCCTGGTCGAGAAGATAAAGCGCTACGACTTGCAAAAGTGCGCTTAAGCCGGATCGAACCGGATCGAACTGACGCATCGACAACGAAAGGCGGGCCGCATTTAGCATGGAAAAGGCAGACCCTCGTAAGGGCTCGGTTGGGCCGTGTGTGTTTCGCACCTTATCAACTCCAACTCGAGAGGCTTCGTTTGACAGTGCTGCTACCGGAGATGGGGACGGATCCGTTTGCTTCAGGCCCTCCTGTTGGTCTGACAGCCGCAATGAGGGTAAAGCCGACCCACTCAATGGAAAAGACCTGGCGGTGCACCTCGAGGAGGTGCAGCAGCTGGCATTCCAACGCGGCTTGGGCAGCGGCCGGGAAGAAGCCTGCCGCATGGCCCAGGCTTCTGTTTTGCCACACCTCAAATCCCTGATCCAGAGCTTGAGCGGCTTAATCCACCAGATCAAAAACGCAGAATCTCGTACCAGCGCCAACGCGGTCTCTCTGGCGGCCGACATTGTTGAACGAGTGATCGGGGTCTCATCCGGTTCGTATGATTTCCAGGGATTGAAAAACGATTTAGGTCAAGCCGTAGTGAAAGCCAATCAGTTTCGAATTCGATTGAACCAGGAGGATTGGACCTACCTGAAAGAGTTGTTGGAAAACGAACGACTTGCCTGGCCCGAGCATCCCTGTGTCGTTTTTCAGGCAGATGCCGAGATCGAAAAAGGGGATTTTCGGATTCAGGACACGGGCGACGAGCGCGAAACAATCGATAGGCATGTCGCCCGGCACTTCGCTACTTCACAGCGTCCAAACACCAGTCCAGCATGACCCAAGCACTTCACCGACCCATCAGCACCAACCTGTGTTGCGTCAACAAAGTGACAACCTTACAAGCCACCTCACTTGTTAAAGGTCGACATTCTTCGATTTTGACCCATTCTTTATCCCGTTTTGCAGCTGGCATGTTTATTGCCAAAATCCATTAATCGTCGAATCAGAAAATTATTGACGGCTATGTAAAAAGTCGGGAATTCGCTCTTCCCGTCATCCCGGCGGAAGCCGGGATCCATTATTTTCAATAGGTTCTGGATGCCGGCGTTCGCCGGCATGACGCCTCTGCGACTTTTTACGGTTTTATCATTATTGACGCCTTAAAATGGATGGCTACGTCAAAAGCTGTTGTCGGCCTTCTTGCCGTGTCGTCAAAATGGGTTTGAATCAAATTGATATCAGCCAACGATCATGAATGAAACTTGCGGCAATTTGATTGCCAGCACAGAAGGCATGCGGCGCCTGCTCGAAATGGCCAACCGTATTGCCCCCTCGTCCGCGACCGTATTGATCCAGGGCGAGAGCGGAACCGGTAAAGAGATACTGGCCCGGTATGTCCATGCCCGCAGCGGACGGGGCGATCAACCCTTCGTGGCCATGAATTGCGCCGCATTGCCCGAGAACCTGGCCGAGAGCGAGCTGTTTGGATATGAAAAAGGGGCCTTTACCGGTGCCGTATCCCAACGCTGCGGGCGCTTCGAGCGGGCCAACGGGGGGACGCTTTTGCTCGACGAGATCAGCGAGATGCCGCTGCCGCTGCAGGCCAAGCTGTTGCGCGTGCTGCAGGAAAAAGAGGTGGAGCGGATCGGCGGCAGTGGCGTGATCTCTGTCGACGTGCGCGTGATTGCCACCACCAACCGTGATCTTGCCGAAATGGTCAGGGAAGGGGCGTTCCGCAAGGACCTGTTTTACCGGCTCAGAATCGTTCCATTGACCCTTCCGCCGCTGCGGGAACGGCGCGACGATATCCCGCTGCTCATCGATCATTTCATTCAAAAATTTCAATCCGGCCGTTCAGGGGATATACCGAGATTCATCGACTCAGCGATGGAGACCCTGTTGAAGTGGCCCTGGCCGGGCAATGTCCGCGAGTTGGAAAACACCGTGGAGCGGGCGTTGCTGCTTCGCGGCGGTGATGTCATGGGGCCGGAATTGTTGTTGCTTGATACGGATATGACGGACGGCCCGAGCGAATCGACGGCTCTTCTGGTCGGCATGACCGTCAGGGAACTCGAAGAGCGGCTCATCTGCCAAACGTTGAAGCACGTCAACCAAAACCGCACCCATGCGGCTGAAATGCTCGGCATCAGCATCCGCACCCTGCGCAACAAGCTCAGGGAGTACCAGACAGAAGGCGAAGCCATGGCGCAAGACGGCAGACCTTGACCGCAGGTAGGCAAGCTTTGCCGCACCTGTCGGCTGAATGACACCGGCAGTCCTGTCGACGAATCTCTTCAAAGTTAAAATAGTCATAACAAATCAATCAGATAAGCCCATGCGGGAAGATGCCTTTGCGATTGGTACATAAATTGCTCAAGCTTGAAAAACGATTGGAGGCACATCAAATATGGACACCCATACGCTTTTCGACAAGACCATTGACCTGGCTCAGCGAGCGCTCGACTTACGTTCCCGGCGTCATGAAGTGCTCCTTTCAAACATCGCCAACGCCGACACACCAGGCTACAAGGCGTTTGACCTGATGGTGGAAGAGGCGCTCTCCAGACAAACGCCCAAACAGGGGCAGCTTCAGATGCGTCGAACAGATGAAGGCCATCTTCCGGCCGGCGGTCCTGACTCGTCAACAGCGGTTCCCCGCAAAGTGGCGCTTACTCCCCAAGTGACCTTGAGGGGCGATGGCAATACCGTGGACATGGATCGCGAGATGTCGGCCCTTGCGGCCAATCAACTCCAATACCGGATGTCCACGCAGTTGATCGCAAAGAAATTCCAGTCGCTACACAATATCATCAAGGGGGATAGGCAGTAGATATGAGTTTTCTGGATGCCCTTCAAACCAGTGCCAGCGGCCTTAGCGCCCAGCGCCTGCGAATGAATCTCATCTCCAGCAACCTGGCCAATGTCAATACCACGCGCACCGAAGACGGTGGTCCTTATCGAAGAAAAGACGCCGTTTTTCGGGCCACAGAATCGCAGGCCCCGTTCGGGGATCAATTGAACCGCAAGTTGACAGGAAATCGGCTGGAACAGGCCAATGTCGGTGTGGAGGTGACAGAGATCAGGGATGACTATCGCCCGCCGATCCTCAAGTTCGACCCCAATCATCCGGACGCCGATGAGCAGGGCTATATATCCTTGCCCAATATCAATGTGGTCGAGGAGATGGTGAATATGATTTCGGCCACCCGCAGTTATGAGGCCAACGTGACGGCGATTAAAGCCTCCAAGGACATGGCTTCGGACGCCATGGATATAGGAAGGTAATCGATGAGCTTGATAAATTCCATACATACCAGCGTACTGCCGCCATCCCAAAACGGCATCGCATCGGCGGCCCTGGAGAAGAATGATTCAAAGGCGACCTTCGGTCAATGGCTCGAGCAATCCCTTGGCGAAGTGAACCAACTCCAACAGGCATCCAACGATGCCATGCAAAAACTGGTCGCCGGCGAGACTCAGGATATCCACGGCACGATGATCGCCATGCAGAAATCGAGTATCGCCATGGAGTTGACCGTTGAAGTGCGCAACAAGATCATCAGCGCTTATGAAGAGATCAAGCGCATGCAATTCTAAATTGTACATGGTCTTCCAGCCGAAAAACGGCCGGAAAAAAATCCCCGATGGCGGATCGCTAACTGAACGCATCAACGCTACGACAAACGAGACGGTACCATGCCCAACTCCATTGCTGAAATTCTCAAGCAGTTAAGAGCCATCCTGCAAACCATGTCCGCCGGTAAGATGATGGCCCTGTTTCTTCTCGTCGCCACCACCATCGCCGGCCTGGTGGTCCTGATCAGTTGGTCGGGACGCCCGGATTATGTTCCCCTCTACAGCCATATGTCGCCCGAAGATGCCGGCGAAGTCGTTTCCCTCCTGCGGGAAAAGAAGATCGCATATCAACTGTCCCATGACGGCGGCACGATTCAAGTGCCCCGCGAAAATATCTATGATTTGCGTCTTGACCTGGCCTCCCAGGGGCTTCCCCGTGGTGGAACGGGATTCGAGGTGTTCGACAATACCAAGTTGGGCGTCACGGAATTTGTTCAGAACATCAACTACCAGCGGGCCCTGCAGGGGGAACTGAGCCGGACCATCAACGGCTTGTCGGAAGTGGAAAGTTCGCGGGTTCATATCGTGATGCCCGATCGCTCCCTTTTCATTGAAGAGGAAGAACCGGCCAGCGCATCGGTGATTCTAAAGCTGCGCCATGGCCGATATCTCAGCGAAGATCAGATTCAAGGCATCGTTCACCTGGTCTCTTCGAGCGTGCCCCGGTTGCAGCCCGGACAGGTCACCATCGTAGACCAGAATGGCAAGATGCTGGCCGGTTTGGAAGACGAACCCTCCATGGCCAAAGTCAGCGCCGATCACTTGGAGCTTCAACAACGCAAGGAACGGTCGCTCGAGAAGCGGGTCCTGACCATGCTGGAAAAAGTGTTAGGCAAGGACAAAGCGATCGTGCGGGTGGCATGCGATCTGGATTTTATTCAACAGGAACGAACCGAGGAAATGTACCTGCCCGATAACCAGGTGGTGCGCAGCGAACAGATATCCAGTGAGGCATCCTCCAAGGCAGATGCCGGCGCCATCGGCGTTCCCGGACTAGCCAGCAACATCACCCAGTCGCAGAATGAACCCGGCCAAACAGTGCGGAAATCGGGATTCGAAAAAAATGATGCCACCCGCAACTACGAAATCGGCAAGACGGTCAGCCGCAAAGTGATGCCGGTGGGAGATCTGCAGCGACTTTCCGTGGCCGTTGTCGTCGATGGCACCTACAAGACGGTGACGGTCGGCAAGGGCGACAAACAGCGCGAGGAGAGTCAGTATGTGCCGCGCACGGCCGAAGAGATGGCCGCATTTGAAAACATCATCAAAAGTGCGGTCAATTTCGATGCGAATCGGGGAGACAAAATCGAGGTGGCCAATATCGCTTTCAACAGCGAACCGCTGATGGCCGATACGGCGGATACTGCGGCTCGATGGCTCGATGGCGTCCGGGAGTACAGCGGCATTTTCAAATATCTGATCGTGGGCATTTTCGTGCTGATTACCTTCCTTTACGTGATTCGTCCCCTGATCAATTGGTTGACGGAAACCGCCTGGGAAGACGTCGATCTGCTCGAGCATCTGCCGCGAACGCTTTCAGAAATCGAAGGGCAGTATGCCAGCCAGGGCGGCATCGACTATGTTCAACAAGCGGCCAACATGATCAAATCCAACCAGAACGATACCGGCCGGTTGATGCAGCAGTGGTTGAAAGAAACATAGGCCATTAATAGGTTTTTATAACACCCGGACAGCGCGACGGCACAGGACATTTTCTCGAACGACACGAGCGAAAACAGTCACACATGGACCCCAAACAACTCAAAGGTTCTGTAAAAGTGGCCATCTTGACTATGGCGATCGGTCGCGAGGCGGCCGAGGCGGTCGTCGGCCGGTTTTCCCAAGATGAACGGGCCTTGATTTCGAGGCTGCAATCACGCTTGGGTTCGGTGCCCCAATCCTTGATCAATCACGTGGCCCAGGAGTTCATCGAAAAGTCGGGATTACCCCTACAACTCGACAATACGGCCGGCGGCGATAAAGGAGATGAAGGGGGCGACAAAGAGAGTAAAAAAATTCCCAAGACGACACTGGAGGCCGTTCAGAGCATCGACCCCAACCAGTTGATTCAACTGATCAAGGACGAACACCCCCAGACCATCGCATTGATCCTGGTTCACCTGGACCCCTCCGTGGCAAGCGCGATCCTGGGCCGTTTGCCGGAAGAGATCATTCCCGATGTCGCATACCGTATCGCCAATTTAAACAATGTGTTGGCCGGTATGGTCAAAGAGGTGGACAAGGTTTTCGAGGAGATTCTGAAAAACAAGGATCATGTCTCCACGCAGGAGGCGGGCGGTGTCGGTCGGCTGGCAGAGATTCTCAACCAGATCGACGGGACCATCGTAGAACAGATCATCGAAGAGATAGAGGAAAACGACCCTGATTTGGCCGAAGAGATCAAACAGAAGATGTTCGTCTTCGAAGACGTTGTCCTGGTAGACGACAAGGGACTGCAAAAAGTGCTGCGCAGTGTGGAGTCCCAGGAACTGGCGGTGGCATTGAAAGCGGCTTCGGAAGATGTCAAAAATAAGATTTACCGCAACATGTCCCAGCGTGCGGCGGAAATCCTCAAAGAGGAGATGGAGGTCCTCGGATCGGTGAGGATGAAAGACGTCACCGACGCCCAACAGAAGATCACCCGCATCATCCAGGATATGGAGCGCAAGGGCGAGTTGATCATCACCGGTCGCGGTGGGGAAGAGTTCGTCGGATAATGGCACGAAAGGACCCTATGGACCTTTATTGTTTTCCAAAAATAAAGGGGGCTGCCGACGGTAACGGTGAAGACCTCGATGGGCGACATGAAAGCGGCGAAAATGCCGTTGCCCAGAAAATCGCCGCCGTAGAAGCGCAGGCATTCGAAGATGGCTTCAAAAAGGGATGCAGTCAATCGCTTGGCCCTGAAAAAGAGAAGCTCAGCCATTTGAAGGAGATGCTCGATGCGGCCGCCGCTTCTATCCATGAGCGAACGGCAGCCATCAGGGACAATTGTGAAGACGATATCGTACGGGTTGCACTCGCGTTGGCCGGACACGTGATTGAGCATGAGATTGAACTGCAGCCTGAATTGACCGCAAGCATTCTGGGACGGTCCCTTGAAATGGGAATCGGCCAGGAAAAGCTGAAAATCAAGGCCAATCCCGAGGACTGCCGTCCTATCCAAAACTTTTTAAAGGCAAAGGTGCCGGATCCCGAAACCTATGGACGCATTCAGATCAACGCAGATCCCTCGATCAGCAGAGGAGGGTGCATGATCGAAACCGATTTTGGTGTGGTCGATGCCCGTATCGAGCAACAATTGGAGACTATTGCCGAGCATTTGCGTCCGGTGCTCTCAGAGAGCAAGGCCCTCTTGCGTCGGTCCAATGACGGCCATTCAAGCGTGGAAAGCTACCGCCAACGCATCAAAAGTGCGGTGCCTGTCAAAACATATGGCCATGTCACCCAGGTAGTTGGATTGGTCGTAGAGGCCAATGGGCCGGCCGTCAAGTTGGGGGCGGTCTGCGATATCCAGTCCAGTCCAAATGATCCGCCCGTGTCAGCGGAAGTGCTGGGGTTCAGGGATCGGACCGTCTTATTGATGCCGTTGGAGGAAATAAGGAGCATCGGTCCGGGCAGCAAGGTGGTGGCCCGAGGCCAAAAGGCCGCCATTGCCGTCGGGCCAGAGCTTTTGGGCCGCATTATCGACGGCCTGGGAAATCCCATCGATGGAAAAGGGGCGGTGCGCACCGATGTCGATTATCCGATCTACGCCCAACCGATCAATCCGCTGCTGCGCCAAAGAATTAAAAATCCCCTGGATCTGGGTGTTCGCGCCATCAACGGCCTGCTGACGGTGGGATGCGGCCAGCGCATGGGCATTTTTGCCGGTTCGGGGGTCGGCAAGAGCGTGCTCATGGGCATGATTGCCCGGGAAAGCAGCGCCGACGTCAACGTGATCGCTCTGATCGGTGAACGCGGCCGCGAATTGAACGATTTCATCGAGAAGGAGCTGGGGGAAGAGGGGCTTGGTAAATCCGTGGTGGTCGTTGCCACCTCCGACCACCTGCCATTGGTACGCGTCCGCGGCGCCTTCGTGGCCACGGCCATCGCCGAGTATTTTCGTGATCAAGGCAAGACGGTCAACCTGATGATGGATTCCCTGACCCGCTTCGCCATGGCCCAGAGAGAGATCGGGCTGGCCCTGGGGGAACCGCCGACGACCAAGGGCTACACGCCATCGGTGTTCACCATGCTGCCCAAACTGCTCGAACGCGCCGGCACTTCGGATCATGAGGGAAGTATCACCGGTCTCTACACGGTGCTGGTGGAAGGCGACGACATGAACGAACCCATTGCCGATGCGGCGCGCTCCATCCTGGACGGCCATATCGTTTTGAGCCGGGAACTGGCCCACCAGAACCACTACCCGGCCATCGATGTGTTGAAAAGCATCAGCCGGGTGATGGAGGATATCGCGTCGCTTCAGCACAAGCATCATGCCAAGCGCCTCAAGGAGTTGCTGGCGACCTATCGTAAATCCGAAGATTTGATCAATATCGGCGCTTACGTGAGCGGCAGTAATCCGTCCATCGATCGGGCCATCGCAAAGATCGGTCAGATCAATGCGTACTTGCGGCAGGATATCGGCGAAAGCGTGGGTTTGGAAGAGAGCCTGCAGCAACTGGAACATCTGATCAACAGCAAGTGATGAGGCCGACATGCCCTACACCTTCAAATTGGAAGCACTGCGTCAGTTCCGTGAATTTGAAGAAGAACGGGTGCAACGCGAATTTTCCCAGGCCCAGCGGATTCTCGAGGCAGCTGCATCGAAGCTGGCGGAGCAAATCGCTGTACGGGACAAAACCGAAACCGAGTTTGCCGCGCATCAAGATTCGGGGACTGCCTCGCAATGTGCCATGTATAGGGGCTTTTTGCAGCGATTGGCCGAAGAGATCGAACTGCTTAATCAACGATTGCGGGTCGCCGAAAGAGATTGTGAAAAAAAACGACAGGCGCTTTTGGCTGCCGTTAAAAATCGAAAGACCCTGGACCGATTGAAGGAGAAGGACGAGCAGGCCTATCGCCATAAGCAGGACCAGGAGGAAGGCAAGTTCATCGACGAAATGGCCATCAATCGATTCCAGCTCAACCGTGGATAAAGGAAGTCAACCATGCAGTTTGCGATGAAACTATTTGAAATTGCGCCACAAGGGCTCGCCAACGGTGCAGGCACTCAAAAAGTGGCGGTGAAAATGCCGGCCCAAGGCGCCTGCGGAGGCACCGACGTCGAAGCGCGTTTTGCTGACATCATGGCGGCACTTTTCGGCATGCCTTCGGAGCAGTTGGAAGACTCGCTGGCCCACTTGGAAACGATTTCCGCTGCGGATGCCGCCGAGGAGCGGGTGCCGGTCATCGACCTGACACAGCTGATGGGCTCAAGGGTCGCATCTTTCGCCGGTGAAGACGATACGACCCGCGTCGATCCGGAAGGTATCATGGATGCCTCCGAAATTTCGCGGCGCCTCGACGAGTGGATAGCCGCGGGCGTGGTGTCGGAGGAGAGCGCCAATGGGTTGGCTCCCTTGCTGGAAGGCGTTGGTGTTTCAACCGAGGTCGATGGCCTGGATCTCACCGCAAAGACGGTGATCGAGCAACTCCTCGACACGGCGCAACAACCAGTCGATGGGGCGATGCGGTCTGACGATTCGTCCAAATTGGCCCAACCGGGCACCGGGACATTGGCCCAGCTTTTGGCCGCAGTTCAGCGCCGCGACAAGAATGCTTTGCAGATGCCCACGGAACGCGCTGAACAGGTTCAGGCCGACACGGCTTTAGGCGCTTCCGCGGATCTCGGCGACGAGGCCGTCGAGGCCGATGCTTTTCCGCCGATGATCGATGAAGGCGCTCCGAAAAAGAATGGTATGGCCGGTCCGGCCGCAAAATCGGTCGATTCGCAAGCATCCGGAAATTTTGGCGAAATGGTATCTTCGGCTGCCAGACAAAAACCCGAATCTATGGAAAAGGCACCAACCGAGACCAAACTGAGCGAAGTCTCGTTGAAAGAGCAGATTCGGCCTCAACATGATCATCAGGCCGGCCCACAGCTCCCGAACAGTGCGTCCCAGGGGAATAGCACGGTTCAACAACAGGCGGCTCCGCAGGAGATGGTCGCCGCCAACATCTCCACCGCTACACCCGCACCTGAATCTAAATTCGACAGCGCGGTTCATGCCAGTCATCAAACCCCTGAGGCGCCGAGCGACGCCAAGGAGATGCAGAGCGATGTCATCCGCCAGATCGTTCAGCGCATGACATTGCGTTCGGACGGTCGCCAGTCTCAGATGCAGATCCGGCTCAAACCGGAATTTCTAGGCAATCTGCGCATGGATGTCATTACCGAAAACCGTCTCGTCCTGGTCCGCATGACCGCCGAGAGCCACGCGGTCAAGGAGATGATCGAACAGAACATCGGTTTGCTCAAGAATGAGCTGCAGCAGCACGGTCTTCAGATTCAAAAAATCGATGTGACGGTCTCCACGGACAACACCCCATGGCAGAGCGGGCAGCAGCAGGCGGCTTTCGATCAAGCTCGACAGCGCAATTGGCAGGGACATAACGGACGTCGTGCCGGCAGACAAGGGGTGGAGCAGGGCGGCGTCAACGCCGTCGACAGCGCCCAACCCACGACAAAGGCGCATGCAAAAACCAGCGAAGTCGATTTCTTCGCATAGCGAATAGATCCGGGAGGATTGCTCGATGACTATTTATGGACTGGAAAACGTCTCGTCGGCGGGTGCCCAGACCACGACGACTTCCAAAAACGATATAATGGGCAAGGATGACTTCCTGCGCCTGCTGGTGGCCCAGCTCGAGGCCCAGGATCCGCTAAATCCCATGGAGAGCACAGATTTCACCGCCCAATTGGCCCAGTTCAGCTCGTTGGAACAACTTCAGAACGTCAATACCGCACTGGGCAACATCGGCACCTCCCAATCGGTGATGACCAACAGTCAGGCCGTTGGTTTTATCGGGAAAACCATAACGGCACTGGGCGACACGGTGGAGGTTCAATCCGGTCAAAGCCAGGATGTCCAATTTACGCTCAATGAGCCAGCGGCCGGACTCTATGTCCGGCTCTACGACACATCCGGCAACTTCATCCGCCAAATAGAGGGCGGGGCAATGGAGGCCGGAGAAAACCAGGTGGAATGGGATGGTTTGGACTATCTGGGAGGAAGGGTCCCGGACGGCGCGTATACTTACGAGGTCGCTGCCATCGATGAGCTCGGCAACTCGGTCCGCGCCACCACCTTTGCATCCGGCATCGTCACCGGTGTCAGCTATAAAGACGGCGTTGCCTATTTGCAATGCGGCAGCCGGGAGATTCCCATGGGTAGTGTGATCGACGTGACATCGCCAGAGAATCCGGAAAGCTAAAGATAGAGAAAAGCATCGGGGAGCGCTATCGCAGCTTCAACAATAGACGATTTGTACGAGAAAAAATCAACTCACATAAAGAGGGAGTATCATCATGATCGGATCGCTTTATTCAGGTATTTCGGGCTTGAAAGCCAACACCAGCGCCATGGCGGTCATCGGCGACAACATCGCCAACGTCAATACAACCGGTTTCAAGACGTCACGGGTTGAGTTCTCCAACATCTTCAACGCGACTTTAGGCCAGAGCAAAACACAGATTGGACGCGGCGTTACCATGAGCGGCGTCTCCTCCAACTGGAACTCGGGCACCATGGAGACGACCAACACGGCCACCGACCTGGCCCTCAACGGTCCGGGCATGTTCATCGTGCGGAATACGGCCAACAACGGTCAATACTACACCCGGGCTGGGCAATTCGAATTCAATGCCGACAACCTGCTGGTCAACGCCGATGGACTGGAGGTTCAAGGGTATGCCATCGATGCCGCGGGAAACACCGGTGCCTTGGGCACCATCACTTTACCCAGCGGTATCAGCACGCCTCAACCCACCACAGAGCTCACCATGGGCATCAATTTAGATGCCGGCGCCGCCGTGGGAGATACCTTCGACACCACCATTTCGGTCTACGACTCGCTGGGCAACTCAGTGGAGCTCAATGTCAATTTCACCAACACAGCTGCGGGTGCCTGGACCTGCGCGATTACCCCTTCAGTGGGCGCGGCAACGATCACGCCTGCCAATTTCACCTTTGATGTCAATGGTGAATTAACGGCACCGGCCACCGACCCTGTCATCGCGGTCACAGGGCTGGCCGGCGATGATTTGTCAATCGATTGGCTTTTGTCGGGCGCGAGCGCCAGTCACGGTGCGGTCACAGGCTATGCCGGTACTTCGGTCAAGACCTCCCAGACCCAGGATGGCTACCCGAGCGGCATGCTGCAGGGAATTTCCGTGGATGAAGACGGCATTTTCACGGCCCTCTACTCCAACGGCACCATGTCGCCCTTCGCCCAGATCGCCGTGGCCGATTTCGCTAGTTATGCCGGGCTTTCCAAGCAGGGTTCCAACCTGTTCACTTCTTCCCTGGCTTCCGGTCAGCCGGTCATATCGGTACCCAACACCGCCGGCGTAGGGGCCATTGCACCGAGCAGCCTGGAGATGTCCAACGTGGACCTGGCCCAGGAGTTCGTCTCCCTGATTACCACGCAGCGTGCCTTTCAGGCCAACTCCAAGGTGATCACCACCAGCGACGAGGTGCTTTCCGAATTGATCAATATAAAACGATAGTAAGCCGGCTTCGGCGGTACTAAAAAAAAGGGTAAAGTGTGAAGTGTAAAGTCTTAAGTGAAGGAATTCTGTCGATTAGACGGATATTTACGTTGATCCTATAGGGTTCGATACTTTAAACTCTATCTGTAAATGATGTGATTTTGCGGGTGCCCCTGGTTATTGCAGATGGGGGCACCCCTTCTCAACCCCCCTGTCAAAGCCTTGACTCGCAGTGATGAAATTTGACGAGAAGCTTTCTATCCAACTGCGATGGTCGTTGGCGGTTTTTTTATCATCTCTCTTTGCCTCCCCGATAAATTACGAAAAGAACAAATATTTTAGATAGATATTGGCATACTCGTCATAGGCGGGCACTGTTCGCCAACGCCCTGCCTTGTGGCACACTCCATGCTAACCTCTGAAAACTGGTTGGAGATTGGTCGTATCAGCACCCCTGGAGGAAGCGTTGGATTTAGCCACATTACTCGGAATTGTCGTCGCCGTCGGCCTGGTTTTCTTCTCCATTGTCATGGACGGATCCGCCACGTGGTTCATCAACTATCCTTCCCTGATGATCGTCCTGGGCGGGACAATGGGTGCGACACTGATCAACTATCCGATTTCCGACGTGGTCAGCATGTTCAGGGTCACAAAAAACGCCTTTCGTCAGAGAACTCCCAATCCGCTGGGCATTATCCCGGTCATGGTCGATTTTGCGAAGCGCGCCAGGAAGGAAGGGGTCTTGGCCTTCGAGAAGTACATCAGGGAGATCGACGATCCGTTCTTGTCAAAGGCCATGCAGATGGCGGTCGATGGACTGGGCAACGATGCCATCGAAGAGGTGCTTAACACGGAGATCTTGTGGCTGGAAGAGCGCCATCGCCTGGGAGCCGAGATCTACGCCACCATGGGCACATTCGCACCGGCGGTGGGGATGCTGGGAACGATCATCGGACTGGTCCAGATGCTGATGCAGATGAAAGACCCCTCCGCCATCGGCGCCCCCATGGCCGTGGCCTTGTTGACCACTTTCTACGGTACGTTGCTGGCCAACTTTCTCTTCTTGCCGATCTCGGGCAAGCTCAAGGTGCGCAGCCGCCAGGAGATCCTGGCCAAACAGATGGTCGTGCAGGGTATCCTCGCCATTCAGGCCGGAGACAACCATCGTATCGTATCCGAAAAGCTCAAGGCTTTCTTGTCGCCCACGGCGCGCCTGGCCGAAGAGAAGGGGGTTTGACCGCATGGCGGCTCGCTTTCCAAAAGCAGGTCTTCAACACCCGGCGGCCGGGCAAGCCCGGGAGGGCTGGCAGATCGTCTATACCGGATTTATCCTGATCATGCTCTGCTTCTTTATCATGCTCACCTCCTTTGCTTCCCTGGACCCATCGCGCATCACCCGATTCGTTAATTCTTTCAACCACGCGGTCAACGTGCTGAGCGGCGGACAGAACATCGAAGAAGGAGACGCCATCGTCGATGAGCAGGTCAACCTGCTGGCCAGAGAGGACCTGCGCGCCAAGCTGTTTGAGAGCGTGCATCAGGCCGCCCGCGATGAGGGCATGACGCATATCGAAATCTCGCAAGTGCCCACAGGTGTCGTGCTCCGCCTGAAAGAGAAGCTGTTGTTCGATAGCGGCGAGGCGGTTCTGACGGAAGAGGCCAGGGAGCAGTTGGATCCGGTCGGTCGAATCATTCAGCGCATCGGCGCTCCTGTGGAGATTCAGGGGCATACGGACGACCGGCCGATTCGCGGCGGTCGATTCCCCTCCAACTGGGAACTGTCCACCGCGCGCGCCATCAGCGTGCTTCGCTTTTTAAGTGCCTCGGACGGGGTGGAGAGCCGGTTGCTGTCCGCGGTGGGCTATGCGGAATTCAACCCCCTGGCGGACAATTCCACGGACGAGGGCCGCGCCACCAACCGGCGGGTGGATGTCGTGTTCCAAATGGAAATCGAATAGGGGCCGAGATGATCCGACGACGGACATATGCACATATCCTGGAACAGGCCCCGGCCCACAATCGTTGGCTGACCACCTTCAACGATCTGATCACTTTGTTGATGGTCTTCTTTGTGCTGCTATTCTCCATGGGACATATGGATGCCGAGCGTTTCAGCTCGTTTCAAAATGGCATGCAGAGCGCCATGGGAATATTGAATGCCGGACGCTTCGGCGATGAGGGGCCGATGGGCGATGCGGCCTCATCGTTCCAGGCCGAATCCGAAACGGCCGGGCAGTTCCTCGAGGGGTTGCCCGATGCCACCGGTCTGGAGGCGGAGTATACCCCCAAGGGTATCAAACTCACCCTTAATGACGACCTGCTCTTTGATTCGGGTAGCGCCGACATCACCGGCAACGGCGTCGAGCTGCTCGAAACGGTTGGCCGGGTCATCAAGCCCGCACGCCGACACGTTCGGGTGGAGGGCCACACGGACGATCGGCCCATTTTCAACAACCGCTACCCATCCAATTGGGAATTGTCGGCGGCCAGGGCGGTCAATGTGGTCAAACTTTTGATCGATAGCACCGGTATCGATCCGACCCTGCTGTCGGCCGCCGGATACGGATCATTCAAACCCAAGACCGCCAATGACACCGAGGCGGGGCGTGCCGCGAACCGGCGCGTGGAAATCATACTGGGCCGGGAAGCACTCGAAGGCTCCGAAACAAAAGAATAATCATAGGGACACGACGGACTGGAGGAAATCAGCATGTCCACAAAAACGTTGGTGATCGTTCTGGCGGCAGTCGTTTTGGTAATCGCGGTGATGGGCGGCGGCTTTTTTCTCATGTGGACCAAAATGAACACCACTCTTGCCCAGATGCAGATGCAGAACGCGGCCGAAAACGAAGCCGAGGAGACCCCCAAAGAGGAAGAAGTCACCATCGGCCCCATCTACAAAATGGAGACCCTGATCGTCAACTTGGCCGATCAGGGCGGCAAACGCTACCTGAGAATCACCATGGAACTGGAGCTGAGCGCACCCGAGGTGATGGAGGAAATCAACAACAGAATGCCTCAGCTGCGCGATGCCATCCTCATGGTCCTGCCCAGCAAGCAATATTCGGATATCGGCAGCACCGAAGGCAAAATCGCCCTGCGCGACGAACTCATCGCCAAGATCAACGGCATATTGAAAAAAGGTACGGTCACCACCATCTACTTCACGGAATTCGTTGTCCAGTAACAGGAGCGATCATGGCCGAACAGATACTATCCCAGGAAGAGATCGATGCCCTGCTCAATGCCATGGACAGCGGCGAAGTGGATGTCCAAGAGGAGGTGCAACCCAAGGCCAGAGCCGAGGCGCGCGCTTACGATCTGACCTCTCAAAGCCTGATGCTGCGGGATCAGTTCGATGCCCTGGACGAAGTCTACGATAAATTCGTCAACCTGCTCAACGTGGCCCTGACCAGTTCGCTGCAGCGGGCCATCGAAGTGAAGCAGATATCGAAGGAGATCGTCAAATTCGGCGAATTCCTGCGGGCGTTTTCCAACCCGACCGGGTTCAGTATCTACACCATGGAGCCCTTGATCGGTTCGGCGCTGCTGGCGGCCGAACCCAACCTCTGCTTCGCCCTGATCGACAGCATGTTCGGCGGCGTCGGGCGACCCCTGGCCAAGGTGCGCGAATTTACCCAGATCGAACAGCGCATGCTCACCCGGTTTTACTCGGATGTGCTGACCGAACTGGAACGGGCCTGGCAAGTGGCCTACAACATCAAGGTGGTGCAAAAGAAGACGGAAACCAAGCCCGAGTTTGTCAACCTGGTCAGTCCGGCGGACCTGGTGCTGATCTTCGTCTTTTCCATCGCCGGCGAGGAGTTTGTGGGCAACATTCATATCTGTACCCCGTTTCTCATGCTCGAACCGGTAAAAGACAAGCTCTCCTCCCGGTACCTGCGCGAAAAGGATCGCGCCCACGCATTTCGCGGCCAGTTGTCAGTCCTGTTGCAGGATACAAAGGTGAAGATGGTGGCCGAGCTGGGCAAAACCGTCTACACCATCGGCAACATCCTCAAACTCGAAAAAGGGGATGTGGTGAAAATCAATTCCGGACCGCAGGACCCGGTCGTTCTCAAGGTCGAAGGCACTCCCAAGTACCTGGGGATGCCCGGCACCCTGAAAGGAAACCGGGCCGTGCAGATTTCCACGCTCATCAAGAAGGAAGAAGGAGTATAGGGTACAATGGCAGCTGATAAACCACAGGCCAAAGGCGGCACGCAACCTAATACCGGCACAGCGGGCGGACCCGCTCATCCGCCTGTGAATTCCGGCGCCCAGGCCGGTCAATCCCCCCATGCCTTCTCCGGATTGAAAGGCCAGGCCGAAGGCGGCAAACCGGCCAATTTGGACTTTATCCTCGATATCCCCCTTGAAATCACCGTAGAACTGGGGCGCACCCGCATGTTGATTCACGATCTGCTAAAGCTGGGGCAGGGCTCGGTGATCGAGTTGACCAAGCCGGCCGGCGATACCCTGGAAATTCTGGCGAACAATCGTCTGATCGCCAAGGGGGACGTCGTCGTGATGAATGACAAATATGGCATCCGCCTGACCGAGGTGATCAGCCCGGTGGAGCGACTGGAGAAGCTGAAATGAATGAAGCCCCTGATCTGACCCTGGCGGCCATCAAGATGGTGCTCTCCCTGGGCCTGGTGCTGGCTATCCTGTACCTGGCCTATCGCTGGACGCGCCGTTCTCTGCCGGCCGGCACCGTCGGCGGAAGAGGCCGTTTGATCCAGGTGTTGGGCAGCCAATACCTGGGCGTCAAAAAATCCATCGCGGTGGTCCGGGTGCCGGGCAACATCCTGGTTCTGGGCATCGGGAACGAGCAAATCAACTTGTTGACGAAGATCGATGATCCGGAAGTGATGGCCGCCTTCACCTCGGAATCGGAGCTTAATGTCAAGGGGGGCGGAGGGTTCAAGGATCAACTCCAGCGTATGTTGCGTCCCATGCAAACGCGTTGCGACCGGGGCGCTGCCAACGACGCTCCATCTGAGGTATCCCGCTGATGGTGTTTCGCATGAGACATGTGAATTGGGTTGTGGCGGCCCTGCTGATCGGATGGTTTTTTTCGGTGTGGCCCATGCTGCCGAGACCGGACCCGGCCTGCTTCAGATCGATGTGGCCCAGGGGGAAAATCCGGGCAAGATGGGCGTAGTGCTGCAGATTTTCCTGTTGCTGACCATCCTGAGCCTGGTGCCGTCGATCCTCATCATGGTCACCTGCTTTACCCGCATCGCCATCGTGCTTTCCCTTCTGCGCCAGGCTATCGGGGCGGCGCAACTGCCGCCCAACCAGATCATCATCGGTCTATCGCTCTTTTTGACTTTTTTCGTCATGACACCGGTCTGGCAAAACGTGCACCAGAACGCCCTGAAGCCTTACCTTGACAACCAGTTGTCCTCGGCCGAGGCGCTCGAACGGGCGACAACCCCCATTCGCGGTTTCATGATCAAGCAGACTCGCGAAAAAGACCTGGCCCTGCTGGTCGGTATCGCCAAGATGGAACGCCCCAAAAACATCGACGATGTGCCGACCACGGTGCTGATTCCGGCCTTCATGATCAGCGAATTGAAAACGGCGTTTCAGATCGGTTTCATGCTCTATATCCCATTTTTGATCATCGATATGGTGGTGGCCAGTGTGCTGCTCTCCATGGGCATGATGATGCTCCCGCCGGTCATGGTCTCCCTGCCGTTCAAACTGATGATCTTCGTCTTGACCGATGGGTGGTTCCTGATCGTGGGCTCGTTGATCAAGAGCTTCAAGTTTTAACCTTCAACCCTTTTACCGGACAGCATCCAGGAGGCGTAACGAATGACCCCCGAATTTATCACCGGCTTTTTCCTGCAAGCCATTAAAACGGCCATCATGCTGGCAGGTCCCATGTTGGCAGTGGGTCTGGTGGTGGGCATCCTGGTGAGCATGTTCCAGGCCGCCACCCAGATCAATGAAATGACCCTGGTTTTTGTGCCCAAGATGTTGGGCGTCGCTGTGGCCCTGCTGGTCTTTTTCCCCTGGATGCTGCGGATCATTACCGAGTTTGCCAACCGGTTGTTTACGAACATACCCATGTATTTGAATTAAAGTAGTTTTAAGTTTTAAGTGTAAAGTTTTAAGTGAAGGTTGTCTCTCTACAACTCAGGGCCATTCCCCATGCTGCTGCTCAATTTACCGCTCGATCAGATTCAGCTTTTCATGTTCGTGCTGGTGCGCGTGGGGGCCATTCTCTTTTCGATCCCTTTCCTCGAGGCACGAAATGTCCCCGTGCTGGTCAAGGCCAGCCTGACCATGGCGGTGAGCCTCATGCTCATCCCAATGCTGCCCGTGTCCGGCATGTCGCTCGTGGGTGACCCGACTCAACTGGTCCTGGGGATTGCGGGAGAGATCGCCGTCGGATTGATCATCGGATTGACGGTGCAACTTATTTTCGCAGGCGTCCAATTGGCAGGGCAATTGGCCGGATTTCAGATGGGGTTTGCCATCGCCAATGTGGTGGACCCGGCATCCAGCCTGCAAATTCCCATCCTGTCCCAATTTCTCAACCTGTTCGCCCTGATGATCTTCTTTGCGGTCAACGGCCACTACTATTTTATCAAGGCCCTGGTCGACTCGTTTACGTTGATTCCTCCTTTCGGCGTTCATATGGACGGCCAGATATTGAATTTTATCATGATGATGGCAGCCAATCTCTTCACGATCGCCGTAAAGGTCGGTGCGCCGGTCATGGTCGCCCTCCTGTTGACCCAAACCGCACTGGGGCTTACGGCACGCACCGTTCCCCAGATGCAGATATTTGTCGTCGCCATGCCGCTGCAAATCCTTCTGGGGCTTCTCTTTTTAGGGATTTCGTTGCCATTTTGCATGGTTTTTTTCGAAAAGATCTTCAAACAATTGGGCCTCAATATCATCGCTCTGATCAGCTTTTTTGGATAAACAGGACTTCGCATGGCGGAAGAAAACGACCAGGAAAAATCAGAGAAGGCAACCCCTAAGAAGCGCGAAGACGCGCGGCGCAAGGGGCAAGTCGCCAAGAGTCGTGAAATTCCGTCGGTGCTGGTGCTCCTTGGCTCGCTGTCGGTCTTTTATTTTGCGGGCAGTTGGATGTTCAATCAGCTCACCGAAATCATGCGATGGGTGTTTGACCAGACAGTTCATTTCCAACTGGGCGGAGAAAGCACCCATGAGCTGCTTTGGCAGCTGTTTCTCAAAATCGTCGTGGTGCTGGCACCCCTGGTGGCGACCGTGGCGGTGGCCGGTATTTTGGGAAACATCGCACAGACGGGCTTCATGTTGACCGGCGAAACCATGACGCCCAAACTCTCCAAGCTCAATCCGCTCAAGGGGATGAAGCGCCTCTTTTCCATCACCTCCCTTGTGGAATTGATCAAGTCCGTGCTCAAGGTGATCATCATCGCCGGCGTCTCCTACAGCATGTTGCGCGGAGAGATGGAGAGCATCCCGGCGCTGGTGGAGTTGGAGATTCCGGCAATCCTCGCCTTTTTCGGACGAGTGGCCTTGAAGCTGGGATTCTATACCTGCCTCGTATTGATTATTCTGGCCGCATTGGACCTTTTCTTTCAGACCTGGAAGCATGAACGCGATCTGCGCATGACCAAACAGGAGGTAAAGGACGAGTTCAAGCAGCGTGAAGGTGATCCGGCGGTACGCGCCCGCATCCGAGCGGCCCAGCGTGAAATGGCCATGAAACGCATGATGGAGGCTGTTCCCGGTGCCACCGTGGTCATTACCAACCCCACCCACTTGGCCATTGCCCTGAAATTCGAACGCGACATGCCGGCGCCGGTGGTTGTAGCCAAGGGCGCAGATCACATCGCCGCCAAGATCCGGGAACTGGCCGTCGCCCACGATGTTCCCATCATCGAACAAAAACCCCTGGCCAGGGCCATTTATAAGGATGTGGAGATCGGGCAGCAGATTCCGGTGGATCTCTACCAGGCCGTCGCCGAGATACTGGCCTATGTGTACCGCTTGAAAGGCTTGGTCCCCACCGCGTAATGCCGCTCCTCAAAGGGTTCCGGCGAGATTTTGACGCTCCGACGAATCGTTGGATGAATGAGCGAGGGTGCAGGGACGTCCAAGCCCTTTCCAGGAAGATAATCCTTTGAAATCCAATACGAAATAAAATTTCTAAACGCACCTGAAAGGTCACCGGCCTCAGGCATGGAAAATGCAGATCCAGCCATCGTCACGCGCAACCCCACGGAGTTCAAACAACCATATGACGGAAATCGCCGGAACCAGCACCCTGAGCAATCGACTTTCCATCGTCTCCAAAAACACGGATGTGATGATGGGGTTCGGGATCATGTGTATTCTCATGGTCATGATCATTCCGATTCCGCCCATGCTGCTCGATCTGTTTCTGACCTTCAATATCACCTTCGCCTTGATGATTCTGCTGGTCGGCATGTATGTGATCAAGCCGATCGATTTTTCCGCCTTCCCAACCGTATTGCTGCTGTCCACCCTTTTCCGGCTGGCGCTCAATATCGCTTCGACCCGCTTGATATTGCTGCATGGCGAAGGGGGAACCCAGGCGGCCGGTAAAGTGATCAGTGCCTTCGGCAGCTTTGTGGTCGGCGGCAATTACCTGGTCGGCTTGATCGTCTTCGTTATCCTGGTGGTGGTCAACTTCGTGGTCATCACCAAGGGCGCCGGGCGCATCGCCGAGGTTGCGGCCCGCTTTACCCTGGATGCCATGCCGGGCAAGCAGATGAGCATTGATGCCGATCTCAATGCCGGTTTGATCGACGACCAGGAGGCCCGTAATCGCCGTCAGCAAGTGGCCCGCGAGTCGGAGTATTATGGGGCCATGGACGGTGCCAATAAATTCGTGCGCGGCGACGCCATCGCAGGCATCATCATCACCCTTATCAATATCATCGCCGGGTTTGCCATCGGCGTGTTTCAAAACGGCATGTCCTTTGCCGATGCGGCCCAGAATTATACCTTGCTCACCGTTGGCGACGGTCTGGTCAGCCAGGTGCCGGCCCTGATCATCTCCACGGCAGCCGGCATTGTGGTCAGCCGGGCCGGTTCGGAAAACAACCTGGGCCTGGAGATTGGTTCACAACTCTTCGTCAAACCGCGCGCCCTGGCCGTAGCCGCGTTCATCCTCTTCGCCTTTGGTGCGATCCCGGGCTTGCCGACAGTTCCCTTTTTCATCCTGGCGCTCTTTGTGGGCGGCGTCGCCTATCTGTTATTCAAGGCCGAGCGTCAGAAGGCCGCCCAGCAGGTCGTGGAAAGGGAAAAGAGCGAACCCGAAGACGGTGGGGAGACCGCACAAATATTCAGGCCGTTGCCGCCCCTGGACATTCTCGCATTGGAAATCGGCTACGGGTTGATCCCGCTGGTCGACAGCCAGCAAGACGGCGAATTGCTCGATCGTATCAAGTCGATTCGTCGTCAAATCGCCCAGGAAATCGGCATCGTCGTGCCATCGATTCATATTCAGGACAATATGCAACTCAGACCCGGCGAGTATGTCATCAAGCTCAAGGGCAATGAGATCGGTCGGGGTGAGTTGATGCTGAACCAGTACCTGGCCATGAACCCCGGCAATGCGGACGATTCTATCCATGGCATTCCCACCAAGGAACCCACCTATGGCATCGACGCCATGTGGATCAAAGAGACGGTGCGCGAAGAGGCCATCGCCAAGGGATTCACGGTCGTTGATTTGTCCACGGTGATCACGACCCATCTCTCCGACATCATCCGGCGCCATGCTCAGGAATTGCTCGGCCGCCAGGAGACCCAGCAGTTGCTCGATGCCCTCAAGCAAACCCATCCCAAAGTGGTCGACGAGCTCGTGCCGGGGCATCTCTCCCTTGGCGGTGTGGTACGGGTTCTTCAGAATCTGCTGAGCGAACAGGTATCGATTCGTGACCTGCTGACCATCATCGAGGCCATGGCCGATTGGGCACCATCGGTCAAACAACTCGATGTATTGACGGAACATGTGCGCCAGGCCCTGGCACGGGCGATCACCCAGCAATATCTCTCGCCCGAAGGCGATCTGGTGGCGATCTCCCTCGGTCAAACCGCCGAACGGCGTATCGCCGAGTCGATCCAGCGAACCGACCAGGGAGATTACCTGGCGATCGAACCCCAGGCCGCCCAGCGTTTGATCCATCATCTGGCCGGACAGTTGGACCAATTTACCCAGCGTAACCTGCAGCCGTTGGTTTTGTGTTCCGGTCAGATTCGATCCCATTTCAAAAAGCTGGTCGATCGTTTCATCCCCAACCTCGTGGTGCTGGCCTATGAAGAGATTTTACCCCATATCAGAATTCAATCCATTGGAGTGGCGGAGCTGAAAGATGAAAATTAAGCGTTTCGAGGCCTCCAGCATGTCCGATGCCCTGCGCATGGTCAAAAAGGATTTCGGTGAAGAGGCGGTGATCCTGTCGGCAAAAACCGTAAGCAAATCAAGCCGGATTTTTGGCAAACGTTCTGGAGGAAAAGTGATCGTTACCGCCGCCATTGACGAGGCGTTGCCTGGAACGGAAGCGAAAAACAGTGAAACGTCGGGTCAGTGGCAACTGCCGGACCTCTCCGATGTGTTACCGGAAGCATCCCCGAAGCCTCTGGAAGCCAACCGCACGATTCTCGAACGCTTTACCCCCATCACGCGCACCGGGAAACAGAAACTCGGGCCCAAGCTGGTGCGGTTGATGACCGAATCCAAAAACATAACCGAACCATCGAAAAAGAGTGTGGACATGACCCTTTATCCATTCCTGTCGGGCCAGGGTCTCGATGAAGAGCTGGCATCGGAACTGGCGGCCTTGACTGAGGAGATGCTGTCGCCGGAAAGCTCGCAAAGCGAGCAGATCGAGGCGCTTGCCCAGGTGATCGAAACCAGGGCGTGGGTCGCTCCGACCACCCAACTTGGCATCAAAAACCGTCGCGTCGTCGTTCTGGTCGGCCCGGGCGGCGCAGGCAAAACGGCCACCGCCGCCAAACTTGCCGCCCATGCGATCCTGTCCCTGGAACAGACCGTAGCCCTTCTCAGTCTCGACAACCAACGGGTCGGCGGCACCGATGAACTGGCCCGTTTTGCCGCCGTCATGGGTCTCGATCTGGAGGTGGCCATGGATCCGGGCGAGGTGTCGACCGCCATGGAACGCATGGCTCAGGCCCAGCTCATCGTGGTCGATACGCCGGGACTGGTCCCCGATGATACGGCGGGCCGGTCACGGCTCGAGCAGATGATCGCCGCCCTGCCGGATCCGGAGGTGCATTTGCTGATCAACGCAGGCTGCCAGGAGAGGGTCATTTCCAAAGCCTTCCATTTCTATAAGGCGCTGGGGATCGACCGGCTGCTGCCGACGCATCTGGATTGGAACGAGCAGATCGGTCCTTTTGTCAACCAATTGTCGCGTTTCACGTTCCCCATGACCTATCTTGGATCAGGCATCCGGGTTCCTGAAGATCTCCATACAGCCAGCTCCCGGAATCTGGCCATGCGGCTGCTGGGGCTGGTCCCCGAAGAAGCGAAGGTTTCCGAGCCGGATCCCGAGGTGATGGTGGTGCCGCGGCGAATGGCCCTCGGTGAAGCCGGGCCGAAATATGTGGCCAATCGAAACTCCGACATTTTCCATCAGACCGACTGCAAATCGGTCCAACGCATCAGTGAAGCGAATGCTTTGATATTCAAGGATTCAAACGAAGCCCTGGCACAAGGATTCAAACCTTGCCGCATGTGTTGCAGCGAGCACATCGTTCATAAACCCATCGATCGCCTGGCACGCACCCGCTATGCCGGCAGCAGGAATTGACGCAATGATAGATAAAGAAACGACATCGAAAATCATTCGCCTCAGGGACCGTAAAAACACGACATTCGCTAGAAGCCAGGATGAGCATCGCTTTCCCAAAATCATCTCGATCACCAGCGGCAAAGGAGGCGTCGGCAAGACCAACATCGTGGCCAATCTAGGCTACACCCTGAGGCGATTCGGCAAGAAAGTTCTCATTCTGGATGCGGATCTGGGGCTTGGCAATCTGGATGTGCTGCTCGGCTTGACGCCGCAATACAACCTCTCCCACGTGATACGCGGTGAAAAGCAGGTGTCCGAGGTCGTGGTCACCGGCCCCGGCGGCATGCAAATTCTTCCGGCCGCGTCCGGCATCCAGGATCTGACGGCGCTGACCCAGCAGGAACGCTATCTGGTCTTCAGCCAACTGGATGCGTTCATGAAAGACTTCGATATCATGCTCATCGATACGGCGGCCGGCATTTCGGCCAATGTGCTCTACTTCAATATCAACTCCGACGAAATTCTTGTCGTTGCGACACCGGAACCCACCTCGATTACCGACGCCTATGCCATGATGAAGGTGCTGTCGGTCAAGCACGGCACCGACCGCTTCCACCTGGTGGTCAATGCCGCTGCCAGCATCCAGGAGGCCGAGGACGTGTTCCGCCAATTGAGTCTGGTGGCGGATCGTTTCCTCAATATTTCAATGGAATATTTCGGATGTATCCTGCTCGATGAGAATGTGCGCAAAGGGGTCCGCCAACAAAAAGCGGTCACCGAGATGGCGCCCCTGGCCAAGGCGAGTCGCAATTTCATCGATCTGGCCAAGAAAATTATCGCATCACCGAACTCGAACCGCACGACGCGGACGCCGGAGTGGCGCTTGACCGAGATGCCGAATTGATTCGAATTCAATGCCGATGGGGGAAAACAATGGCTGGACTGGAATCCCAACTCAAAAATCTGGATAAAGAAGATCACACCCTTCGCAATGAGATCATTGCCGAGTATCTGCCCTACGTGAATCGGATCGTCAATCGCATCGCGACCCATCTGCCGCCCACGGTCGAGGTCGATGACCTGGTCAATGTCGGCATCATCGGTTTGATACAAGCCATCGAGCGATACGATCCCAATCGCGACAACAAGTTCATGACCTATGCGGTTTTCCGGATCAAAGGGGCCGTGTTGAGTGAATTGCGATCCAGGGATTTTCTGGGAAGGACCACCCGCAAGAAAATCCGCAGCCTGGAGAAAGCCTACATCCGATTGGAACAGAAACTGGGCCGCGAAGTTCAGGATGAAGAGTTGGCCGAAGAAATGGACATGGACCTGGATCAACTCTACCAGGTCAAACGGATGTCCAGCATCTCTTTCGTCAGTTTCGAAGAGATCGGCGCAGGCTCGAAAAACGAAAAAGAAAACATCATCAGCTACCTGCTCAACGATGAAGACAGCGATGCGTTGTCATTGACCACCATCAAGGAGATCAAGGCGACGCTGGCCAATCACATCGAACAACTGCCCGAAAAGGAGCGTCTCGTCGTTTCCATGTATTACAGCGACGAGATGACGATGAAGGAAATCGGCATGGTCCTGGATATCACAGAATCGCGGGTTTCACAGATCCATTCCCAGGCGGTCCTGCGTCTGCGCAGCAAGCTGCGCAAGGATGGTTTTCTCGAAGAGTAAGGGGAAGGCTTCGAGCCGACAATTCGAAAAAAGGAGAGATATATGCTGAGTATCACCATACCCGTGTGGCTCTTGTTCGCCGTGGCCGGCCTGCCCACATTGCTCTTGCTTGGCCTGGGCATCCGACTGATGCGCCTTAAACGCCATCGAAACAAGCAGCAGGAGAAGCAAGTGCCGGAAGCCCGAATAGGGTTGTCGCCGGAAGGTTTCGATCGACAGATGAACCAGGCGATTCTGCAACAGCAGATCGATGCGGTGTTCCATGCGATGTTGACCATTCTCCAAACCGAACAGATCAAATTGAAGGCCCTCGTGCAGCAAGTCCACACCGCCCCCAACACCATTGAAACCACCGATGCGCAGACCCAGGTGCTATGTAAAATCGAACCGGAGCAGCGTGCCGAGAATCAACCGCGTTCCCCGGAGCCGCGTCCCAGCGTTGCGGAAATGATCAACAATGGGTTGAAGACCGAAGAGATTGGTCGGCGACTGGGCCTGTCGCAAAGCGAGATCGCGCTGGCGATGAAAATTCATGCCGGCCGAAACGGGAACGGCACGGAGCGGGTGGGGAGGGTCGCCTAGCGGCAAGATATCATCGGCAGCCGGGCAATCATTGCCGGGTAGTTGACGCGGCAGGGCGCTGCCTTTCCCTAATATTCTGAAATCATAATACATTCAAAATCAATAGAAGTGGCACGGCAGTTGCTAAATGTACAGGGGAAAGCAGAGAAAGGACGATCATGAGCGGAGCCATCTACCAAGCGGCATCCGGTGCCTTGTTACAGCAAATGCGCATGGATATGCTTTCCAATAACCTGGCCAATGTCAACACCTCGGGCTACAAGGCAGACAAGCCCATCTTTCGGCTCGAAGCGCCTGACGCTCCAGAAGGCGGTGCGGTCGAAATACCCGGTCGACTCTCTCCATATGCCCCACCCATGGAGGCCCTGACGGATTTTGGGCCGGGGCCGATGATACGAACCGAAAATCCCCTGGATATCGCCATCGTGGGAGGCGGTTTTCTGGAGGTGCAGGCTCCGGAAGGCGCGCGTTTCACGCGCAAAGGCAACCTGACCATCAATGAACGCGGGATTCTAAGCACCTCCGAGGGCTGGCCGGTGATGGGGCAGGGCGGCGAAATCGCCGTCGACGGCAGTAAAGTCGACATCAGTTCGCATGGCGAAGTGTATGTGGACGGTGAAGCTGTCGATGTGCTTCGAGTGGTGACCTTCGATCAGCCGGAACAGCTGACAAAGACGGGCAATACCCTTTTTGCGGCGCCCCAGGGCGTGGCCGGAAATGTCATGGACGAAGACCAAGTCCAGGTCGCCCAGGGTTTTCTGGAAGGATCCAACGTGGATGCCGTTCGCACTATGACCGAGGTGATCGAGACCATGCGCATCTTTGAGGCCTACCAGCGCATCATCCGCTCCGTGGACGAAACCACGTCGAAAGCTGTCAACGAAGTCGGTAAAAATGTTTGATTCGGTTTGCAGAGAACTTAACAAGGAGACCCGGCGATGATTCGCAGCCTATGGACGGCCGCTTCAGGCATGCAGGCCCAATCCACCCATATCGATGTCATTTCCAACAACCTGGCCAATGTGAACTCAACCGGTTTTAAACGCAGCCGGGCCGAGTTTCAGGATCTGTTGTACGAGACCATGCGGCCTCCCGGTGTGAATGCGGCCGGCGGCAATCAGGTGCCCACCGGCATCCAGATCGGCCACGGTACCCGGACGGCCGCCACGCACAAGATTTTTATTCAGGGCGATTTTCAACACACCCAGAATGAACTCGATATCGCCATCGAAGGGCAGGGCTTTTTTCAAATCATCCAACCCAATGGCGATGTGGCCTATTCCCGTGCCGGCAACTTCAAGATCGACAGCGATGGCCGAGTCGTCACGTCCGACGGATTTCTCATGGAACCGGAAATCACCATCCCCACCGATACCCTCGCGGTCTCCATCAGCACCGATGGCACCGTATCGATTCTGCAGCCGGGCGATGGGGCACCCACCGATATCGGTAATATCGAGCTGGCCCGCTTCGTCAATCCGGCCGGCCTGAAAAGCATCGGCCGCAATCTTTTCGTACAAAGCGATGCCTCCGGCGATCCGATAACCGGCACGCCGGGCGAAGAGGGATATGGCACCCTTGCCCAGGGATTCCTGGAAATGTCCAATGTCAGCGTCGTCGACGAGATGGTCAACATGATCACCGCCCAACGGGCCTATGAAATCAACAGCAAGGCCATTCAAACGTCGGACGAGATGCTGCAGCAAGCCAACAACCTGAAGCGTTAACCGACTGAATCATGAATCCGTACACCCGGAAAAAACGGATCGTTTGGCTCTCGCTGGGGTGGCTCGTTAGCGTGGCGCTGCTTCTGCCCACGCCGGCACCCTGCGACGCCACCGTTCGGATCCACCTGTCCCAGAAGGCCAAGGTGGACGCCGAAACCATCACCCTCGGAAATGTGGCCGACATTCTTGGCCCGGACCCGCAGCAAACCGATGCCATGGGCGGTATCGAGCTGGGCCGATCGCCGTTGCCCGGGCAATCCGCATGGGTGCATCCCGGCCAGGTCGCATCGGCGCTTAAACAGCACGGTTGGGCCCAGGATCAGTATGCAATTACCGGTTCCGGACCGGTCAAGGTCGTTCGCAGTTACGCCGCCATTTCCCCTGAAAGAATCCGCTCCGCGGTGGTCGAATTCATCGAACGCCATGCGCCCTGGGATGCCGATCAGATGAAAATCAGGCCGATTCTCTACAAGCAATCCCATCAGTTGCCGCCGGGCGATGTCGCGTTACAGGTAACGGCACCCAAACATACCGATTGGCTCGGTGCCGTTCCGTTTAAAGTCAACTTGCTGGTGGATGGGCATTTGGTCCAACGCACCAGTGTCCCGGCCTATATCGAGGTGTGGCAGGATGTGGTTCTGACGGCAAAGCCTCTGGGGCGAAACCAGCCGATCACATCCGGAGATATTCAGACCCAGAAAATGAACCTGGCGCGCGTGCCGGCCAAGGCGGTGGTACGATCGGACCAGGCCATCGGCAAAAGGGCCAATCGATCCATCGCGGTCAACAGCATCCTGCGCACCGACCAGATCGAAGATCCACTGATGGTTCGCAAGGGCGATATCGTTCAGGTGTTGGCCGAATCACAAGCACTGCGAATCGCTACCCAGGCCGTGGCCAAAGAAAATGGTGCGCTTGGGGATAATATCCAGGTGATGAATTTGCAGTCCAAAAAAAATATTTTCGCACAGGTCGTGGATGCCCAGACCGTAAAAGTGGATTTTTAAAACCGCTTTGAACAATGACGCGGCATCTTGTGCAATCCTTGAAAATATCGAGGAAACCGAAAAATGCAACAACAACGCTTATCGGCTAAAGGAAGCATCCGCATAAAGGGCCTGAGCCTTGCAATCCTGGTGCTCGCTGCGGCATGGGGCTGTGCCGGCCCCATGCCGCAACGGCCCGACCCCGCAGCGACGGCCGCCCAGGGACTGCCTTCACATCGTACCATGGTGGAACCAGCAAAGCCCACTGATGGATCTTTGTGGAGCGAAAATGGTGAGTTGGTCGAAATGTTCACCAATCCCAAGGCACGGCGGATCGGTGATATACTGACCGTCAAAATCGTAGAATCGTCCAGCGCCACCAACAAAGCCAGCACGACCACCGATCGCTCGTCGGGCATGTCCGCCAAGGTGGATGGCTTTTTCAACCTGGAAAAGGACTTTCCCGCTACCCGCTCGTTTTTCAACCCGTTTTCGGGCGTGAACGGCAATATCAGCAGCGACTTCGAGGGAACGGGCGAGACGGAGCGCAGCGGTGCCTTGAACGCCTTTATGACGGCCATGATTGTGGATGTGATGCCCAATGGCAACATGGTCATCGAGGGCAATCGTGAGGTGCGGGTCAATGCCGAAAACCAGATGATCACTCTCACCGGTCTCGTCAGGCCGAGGGACATTTCGGCCGACAACGTCATCTTGTCGACTTACATCGCCGATGCCCGCATCTCATACAGCGGCACGGGCGTTCTCAATGACCGTCAAAAACCGGGATGGTTGACGCGCGCTTTGGACAAGGTATGGCCGTTTTAAAGATAGTTTAAAGTTTAAAGTTTTAAGTTATGGAAAACCATTTTATTCAATCAGATAAAATTAAAACATTAATGTGATGGACAAACAAATGAACATGGCCGGTTGCGGAAGATACAAAGGTTTGATGGCGATGATGGTCACGGTGGCACTGTTGACATGGATCGTTTCGCCGGCCGAGGCGGTAAGGATCAAGGATATCGCCAACATCAAAGGGGTACGGACCAATCAACTGGTGGGGTATGGATTGGTGGTCGGTCTGGACGGCACGGGAGACGGGAAAAAGGCCACATTCACCATCCAATCCATGGTCAGCATGTTGGAGAAGATGGGGGTGACGGTCAATACCGATGACATCAAGGTCAAGAATGTGGCGGCGGTGATGGTGACGGCCGAACTACCGCCGTTCGCAAGGGCCGGCGCCCGCATCGATGCACTGGTCAGCTCCATCGGCGATGCCCAGAATCTGCAAGGCGGCACCTTGCTGTTGACGCCGCTCAAGGCGGCCAACGGCCAAATTTATGCGGTGGCTCAAGGGCCGGTCAATACCGGTGGCTTTGCCGCCAGCGGCAACGCGGCCAGTGTTCAAAAAAATTTTCCGACGGTTGGACGACTCATCGACGGCGCCACCGTGGAACGCGACATCAATGCCGATTTCAATTCTCGCAGTTCCCTGACACTAAGCCTCCAACAACCTGATTTTACAACGGTGACCCGTGTCACCGATGCCATTAATGCGCTTTTTCTCGATCCCATCGCCTTGGCATCGGACGCCGGCACCATTCAAGTCCAGGTGCCTGCCGCCTATTCCGGAAATCTCGTGGAACTGGTCGCCATGATTGAAAAGCTGGATGTCATGCCGGACAACTCTGCCCGGGTGGTGATCAACGAACGCACCGGCACCGTGGTTATGGGAGAGAATGTCCGCATTGCCACTATTGCCATTGCACACGGCAACCTGAGCATTCTCGTCAAAGAGAACTATGGTGTATCCCAGCCGGCGCCTTTTTCCCAAGGAGAGACCGTGGTGGTGCCGGACAGTGATCTATCGGTGCAGGAGGGGGAAAACCAGCTCGTTGTGATGCCCGCCGGTACCAGTATCGGTGAAGTGGTCAATGCGCTCAATGCTCTGGGCGTCTCACCGCGCGACCTCATTGCCATTTTCCAGGCGATAAAGGCGGCCGGCGCTTTGCAGGCCAAACTGGAGGTGATTTGATGTCCGACGATTTGATGTTTGCCATAGGGATGGCCCATTCCCTCAAGGCCAGGCCCACGGCCGCCGGGAGGATGGCACCCCTACCCCCGGATGATCCGGACAAACTGGAGGCGGCTTGCAAGGATTTCGAATCGCTGTTTATCAACCAGATGATGCAGCAAATGCGTAAAACGGTCCCCCAGGATGGATTGTTCAATGGCGGGCGGGCGGAAAAAATTTATACCGAAATGTTGGACAGTGAAATGGCCCAATCCATCTCGAACCGGGGAGGAATGGGATTGGCCGCCATGTTGTACCGGCAGTTGGCCGCCGAGGCACTGGATAAAATCGAAGAGGAGCCCAAATAAATATTAAAGTTTAATGCAGGAGAGGCGATATCGACATCAAGTGGTATTGTTTATGTTGGCGGACAGTCGATTTGGATCGACGCGTCAACAGAACCTCATTGCTCCCGCAATGGGAGCGACCTGCAGACAGCGGGCGTAAGGAAAGGGAGGTCCTCGATGAAGATAGATGGCAATCCAGGCGCAATCGAATACAGTGGCTACCTGAACAAGGTTCGGCAGCAACAACAGGCGTCGGATCAGCAGGTGCAATCCAAGGGCGGCCCGTCCGGCGGGACCGATACGGTGCATCTGTCCGATCGTGCGCGAGAGATTCAGCAGGCATCGCAGGCGTTAAAGGGCATGCCCGACGTCCAGGAGGCAAAGGTGGCGCAGACCAGGCTGGACGTGGACAGCGGCACCTATAAGGTCGTGGGCGCCCAGGTGGCCACTGACATGTTGCGCGAAACGTTTGAGAACAATTTGATTTTACAAAAAATCAACACACGGGTCTAACAATGGAACAGAAGCTCGACCAGCTGATCGCGGTACTCGAACAAACCATGGGGCTTTATGAGCGGATGCTGTCGGCCATCGGAGAGGAGTTGGCGGCCGCCACGGCTTCAGACTTCGAGCGGTTCCGCCAGGCCGGCACGGAAAAAGAGAGCCTGGTTTTTCAACTCAAAAAAACGGAACAGTGCCGCGACGATCTCCTGCGGACGATCGCCGGCACCCTTGGTATTCCGTTTCAAAAAATCAATATCAGCACCCTGGTTTCGAAAATCGACAGCCCCCGGGCACAGCATCTATCCGAGTTGGGATCGGCTTTGCAGGATTTGATCACCCGGGTGCGTGAAGCCAATCGGGAGACGTGCATGATGGTCAGCCATTGCCTAGTGCTGGTGAAGCGATCCATCGGGTTTTTCCAGCATTGGACGCGGCTCTCCACTGTTTATGGCCAGAGCGGGAACATCTGTTCCGATCGTCGTGGCGGCGGACGGTTGGTTTCCGACACGGTCTGAGGAAGCTACTACGCAGTGTCTGTCCGCAAACAGGCAAATTGGGTCGAGATCAAGGCGCATGAAAAATTTAACCGCAAGCATTTGGATGATATTCCGAGGATTAAATTTTTCGTGCAACACCGATATCGGGCCAATTGGACATTTGTGGATGGGCACTGATTAAAAAGGGTAAGTCATCATGCCAAACATCGCAGGCCTGCTCTATATCGGTCGCAATGCACTGGTCACCCAACAAAAGGCGATCGATATCACCGGCAACAACATCGCCAATGTCAATACGCCAGGCTATTCCCGCCAACGCCTGAACATGGAGCAGAGTACGCCGATCCGTGACCTGAACACGACCATGAGCACCGGTGTACGGGCCCAACAGAAAATTCAGCGGTTCTACGATCAGTTCACAACCAATCAACTCAACAGTGAAAACGAAGGGTTGGGTCGCTGGGAAGCGCAAAAGACCGCCCTGGGAAAAATCGAAGTGCTGTTCGACGAAGTGACCGGCTATGGTCTCAGTGAGGCCATGTCCGGGTATTGGACGGCGTGGCAGGATCTTTCCAACAATCCATCGGGCCACGTGGAGCGCACCAACCTGCTTTCCGCGGCCCAGTATCTGACCAGCACCTTCAACCAGTTGAGCGGCAACATCGCCGATGCCCAGGCCGACATCGATACCAACGTGGTCAACATCGTCGAGGACGTCAACCGCCTGGCCTCGCAAATTGCCGAGTTGAACACCAAAATCACCCAGGTGGAAGTGACCGGGCACAATGCGAACGATTATCGCGACCAACGCGATTCGGCCATTTTCGAGTTGTCCAAGCTGATCGATATCAACAGCTTCGAGGACGGCGACGGCAATGCGACGATCATGGTCGGTGGTGGTAAACCCCTGGTCGAAGGCGCCTTCACGTGGAACCTGTCGACCGCGGAAGACGGCGGTGTTCAAAAGGTTTACTGGGAAGACAGCAGCAGCACACCGCACGACATTACCGACCGGATCGAATCGGGGGAACTCAAGGGCTGGATGGAAACGCGCGATGTGGTGATCAATGATTATATGACCCGGCTGGATACCCTGGCCGGTGCGATCATTCAGGAAGTCAACGCTCTGCACAATGATGCGACCACCCCCTCGGGATTTGGACTCGATGGTTCTCAGAACGATTTTTTTACGGGATCCAATGCCGGTGATATCGCTGTCAACAGTGACATCCTGGCCGATGTCAATCTGATCGCTGCGGCCGGAGATGCCGCCGCGCTCCCCGGCGACAACAGCGTGGCCATTGCCATTGCCAATCTCCAGAGCGCCCTGACCATGTCGGGCGGAAGCGCATCGTTCGACGATTACTACACTTCGCTGGTGGGTGATGTGGGCAGTGATGTACAGACAGCCAATCTTAATTATGATCACCAATCCTCCATGATCCAGCACCTGGAAAATTACCGGGAGGAGGTGTCCGGTGTTTCGCTGGACGAGGAGATGGTGAACCTGGTTAAATTCCAGCACGCCTACAATGCGGCGGCCAGGCTTATCACGGTGACCGATGAAATGATGGAGACGATCATCTCCATCGCGCGATAGCAGACGTTCAAGGGGGGTTCCAATGCGGGTCAGCAATGCCATGATGGCTGAAAACATTCAGAATTATCTCTACAAACAGACCAAGGCCCTTCTCAAGACCCAGGAAAGCATTGCCAGCGGAAAACGCATCAATCGTCTTTCCGATGACCCCATCGGCATGGGGCAGGCCCTGGGCTATCGCCGGACCATTTCCAAACTCGAACAGTTCAACGAAAACATCACCTCGGCGCGGCAACATCTCGATACTGTGGAAAACATTCTGGCCGCGGTCACCGAGTTGCTGGAGGATACCAAAGATATCGCGGCCGACCAGGACCCTTCGATGCGCAGCATGATGGCCGATCAGGTGGTCACCATCCGCGATCAGATTTTTCAGCTCGCCAATTCTCGCAACAATGGCAACTATCTGTTTTCCGGAGATTTGACCGATACCCAACCGTTTGAATTGGACACCGCCACGGGCGTCTATTCCTACCAGGGGGACGGCGGTACCAAGGATCACATCATCGGGGAAGGCCTGCAGGTGAGCATTATCGCCGACGGCAGCCAGATTTTCCAGGGAGAAGGAGATGTCTTCGATGTCCTCAACGACCTTGAGGCCGCCCTGCGGGCCGACGATGGAGACGGGGTGACCGATCAACTGCCGCTGCTCTCGGAGATCGTCGAGGGGCTCAACGGTATCCGGGCGATCAACGCCGGGCAGAGCAAACGCCTCGAAGCGACCCAGAATTACAACAAGGCCTTTAACGTCAACGTCAGTGATCTTCTGTCCCAGGTGGAAGACACGGACATTGTCGAGGCAGCCATCAACCTGCAACTCCAGGAAACGGCCTACGAGACCACTTTGGCGACGGCCGCCAAGATCATTCAACCCAACCTGATGAATTTTCTCAGCTGATTTTGCCTTCAGAAAAGTCTGCTTTATCTGTTGTCGTGTGCCACCGGTGGAAGGTTGCTCAATATGATTTCGACGCGTCGATTCATTTCGCGTCCGCGTTCGGTCTGGTTGCTCTCGATGGGGCGATATTCCCCGAACCCCATGGTCGAGACACGCTTGGCGTCGATGGCCGAATGGCTCAACATGTATTCCGCCACGACGGCTGCCCGGGCGATGGAGAGCCGCAGGTTGGTCGGGTAGGGGCCGCCGCTGCGAATGGGTACATTGTCCGTGTGACCGGCAACGACGATGTCGCCGTTGTCTTTTTCCAGTACCTTGGCCACTCGCTCGAGCAAGGGCTTCAGTTTTTCCCGGATCTCCACTTTGCCGGAGTCGAACGTGCTTTCTCCCATCAATCTGATGATCACTTCGCTCTCGTTAGACTCCATGGCGATCTGATCTTTATACTCCTCCAGCTGGGTGGAGAGCATGTCATCGATCTCCTTGCCCAGATCCTCCCTGATCCGTGTTTCGATAATCTCCTGGTCAAAGTCACGGGCGATGATTTTCATGCCCTTGGGAATCTCCATGACCCGAACCTTGCGCTGGACGCCAAAGGCCTTTTCAAGAGATCCGGCCACTTGCTTGTATTTCTGACGGTCCATTTCAGAAAAGGAGAGCAGCAGAACGAAAAAACAGAGCAGCAGGCTCATCAAATCGCCGAAGGTGACGACCCATTTGGGGGCGCCCGGATCGATTTTTTTCGGCTCTTCGGCAGGCAGGCCCATCAGTTTGCCTCGGCCTCGACGCCGGCTTTCGCTTCGGGCGTTTCTTCACGGTCGCGTTGTTTGGGAGAGAGGAAGATTTTAAGGGATTCTTCCAGCACCATGGGCGAGATACCACGGTTGATCCCCACGGCCGCCTCCACGATGATGCTCTTGTTGAGTTTTTCCTGATCGCTGCGCAAGCTCAGCTTGTCGGCCAAAGGCAGGAAGATGAAATTGGCCAGCACGGCGCCGTAAAGCGTTGTCAGCAGTGCCACGGCCATGGAAGGTCCGATGCTGGCGGGATCATCCATGGAAGAGAGCATTTGCACCAGGCCGATCAGGGTGCCGATCATGCCGAAGGCCGGGGCGCTGTCGCCCATACCCTTGAAGACCGCCTGGCCGATGGCGTGGCGCTGAACGGTCAGGCGGATGTCCTTGCTGAGCATATCTTCGATCAATCCCTCGTCATATCCGTCTGAAAGATATCTCAAGGCCTTGGCGGCAAAGGGATCCGAAGCGACCTCTTTTTCCAGGGCGATCAATCCTTCCTTTTTGGCGATGCGCGTGAAATTGACCATCTCCTCGATCATCGCTTCGGGATCCGACATCTTGACCAGGAAGGCCTTCATGGCCACGGCGATGGAACCGATCACATCACTCATTTTGAATTTTATAAAGGTCACGGCAAAAGTGCCGCCCACGACGATGAGGACACTCGGGATGTTGACGAACATCAATGGACTGCCACCGAGAACGATGGCCATGACAATGAGAATCGAACCGCCGATTAAACCGATGATCGTTGCTAGATCCATGGCTATTCCTTACTTCCTGATGAAGACGCTTTCTATAATATTGCCCGATTCGTAGTAGCGCTTTAGTTTTGTTATTAATGGGGGATCCAAACGCGTGCCGGCCGACATGACGCTGGCGCCGGACTTGGTCAAAATGGTACGCGACAGCACCATGCCTTTTTTTAAATCGACGACATGACAGGAGATGTCGTTTTTCTGAACACCGGCCTGCAACAGGGACAAGTTGAGTTCAAGCAGCATGTCCACCAGGGCCGGCGAGAGTTGGTAACCACGAAATTGCTGGAGATGATGAGCGGCTTCCTTCCGATCGATATGCTCTTTAACGAGCAGGTCGTCATATAAGGAGGAGGCCCCCACAATGGCTGCTGCCAGGGGAATTTGATCTCCGGACAACTCATCGGGAAAGCCGCGGCCATTGAACTGTTCATGATGCATTCGGATCCACCCTGCCACCGGCCCAAAGCTATCGATCGGATCCAGGATCGCTGCACCGCGTTGGGGATGGGATCGATACAGCTCGTTTTCTTCACCGGTGAATTCGGTTCGGCGCTTTTCCACGAGGCTCAAGGGAAGGCCGATCATGCCGATGTCGTGTAACAAGGCACATGCCTCGACCGTTTCGTAATCATCGGGCACAATATCCGGGTGCATTTTCGCCAGGGCTACGGACAGCTCGGCGACGCGTCGGCCGTGTGCGCCCAATTTGTCGCTGAAAGATTCAATGAGCTGTCCAAAAGCTGTCACGGTTTGGGCATGATTCCGATGAATGGCCGATCGATTTCGGTCTATCTCGTTTTCCAGGTCGATAATGCGTCCCGCGTTGATCACGGCCGTCATCAAATGCAATGGATGGGACGGCCAAGCCACGACATTGTCCGCACCCTTGGCCAGGGCGGTCGTCATTTGCGCCACATCGTCCCGGTCTATCAGCATCAACATGAACACATGATGATCGAGGCTCATCTGGCGTGTTTTTTGAATCACATCGAATCCGCCCAGGTCTTGAAGGGAAGGGGTACATATGACCATGTCGATGTGGTCTTCACCGACGATATCGAGCCCCTGCCGTCCATTTTGGGTCGTGCGAAACGTGTGGCCCTGCTGCGAAACCAACCGCTCCAACAGGCTTTGTTTCTCGACCTTGTCGACCAATATCAGGATCTGCATCTGCTCAATTCCTTTTTTTGCACTATCGGCCATAACTGACTAGAACTTAAATCCTTTCTATTCATCCTGAACGGCACGTCGGCGCGCAAAGCACACTGTTTCATCATTACGCTGACATAATGGGCCATTTGCTTGCAGTCGTACTCGTACTCGTTCTTGTACTCGAAAGATGCCCCTGCTTGTGTCAACGATTCCAGGATGCATCGAGTACGAGTACCGTTGCGCTGAAGTATGTTTACTAGTGCCGTAAGAATCCATTCCATGGGCTGTCTGGGTCGACATGTATGTCGGCGTATTTACGCCTACGTGTTCTAAGGCAGGGTTCTAAAGTTGATGGACAAATGGGGCGATAGCGGCCTTATCGGGTCAATCGGCCATTTGCGGATGGACACGAGGCAACAGCTCCCCGGTATCTGGAGGCAATCTTGACAGAGATACATACGGACTCTCAATGCATGAGCGATGGCGCTTGCCAGTCGAAGCCCGCGGCAGAGCGGCTGGCAACATACCACGCGCAATTGCTGCATTCGGAAAAAATGGCCGCCATCGGGCAGCTGGCTGCAGGTGTGGCCCATGAAATCAACAACCCCACGGGATTTATCAGCAGCAATTTGAAAACCCTTCAGAATTACCAGAACAGGATGACGGAGTTGATTGGATGCTATCGTAATGTGGTCGGCATGCTCCGCGAATCCTCCTGTTTCACGCGGCTCGAGCCCGATCTCAAAAATGCCTTAAGCCATTTGGAGTCATTTGAAAAAGAACACGATATCCAATACTTGATGGAAGATAGCATCGATCTGGTGAAAGATTGCAGTGAGGGGGCCATGCGTATCAAGAAGATTGTTTCAGACCTTAAAGCGCTTGCCCATCCTGGAGACGATCGTGTTCGAATGTTGGATGTCAATAAAGGGTTGGCGTCCACCTTGAACGTGGTTCAGAAAGAACTGAAATACAAAGCGGTCGTCAGACAAGAGTTCGGGAAGATTCCAGTGATTTGGGGATATCCTCAGGAACTCAATCAGGTGTTTATGAACATTCTGATCAATGCGGCCCAGGCCATCGAGGGCAGGGGCCATATCCTTGTCAGAACCCGGGTCGCCGACGATCAGGTTGAGGTGATGGTCCAGGACGACGGTAGCGGCATTGCCCCGGAAAACATCCCCAGATTGTTTGAACCCTTTTTCACGACCAAGGCGGTGGGCAAAGGCACGGGATTGGGATTGCATATCGCCTATGACATCATCAAAAAACATCGAGGCACCATCGAGGTGCAAAGCGAGTTGGGCAAAGGAACCACCTTTTCCGTTCGTTTGCCCGTTTCATCCGAGGAGCATGGCCATGCCGCCCCCTGAAATGCCATTTCATCAAGGCTGAGGGATTCGTAAAGAGTGGTTTGCCGACTGCGCCACAAGAAGTTCAAGATCAAGGCGCACGACATTCCGTGTCCCGAGGCGTAAAGGTCGTACGCCGCAAGGACCACGGAATGAGCGCAAAGCAGATATTGGGCTTCTTGCGCCGTCATCAAGGCTGGTTGATGCAAGAGGCCATGTAGCCGGCCCCAAACCCATTGTCGATGTTGACCACGGCCACGTTGGAGCTGCAGCTGCTTAGCATGCCGAACAGGGCCGTCAGGCCGCCGAGACTGACGCCATAACCAATGCTGGTCGGTACCGCGATAACCGGGCGACGAACCATGCCCGCAACGACGCTGGGCAGGGCGCCCTCCATTCCAGCGACAACAATCAGTACGCGCGCCGCCTCCAACGCATCGCGATGGGCCATCAACCGATGGATTCCGGCCACGCCCACATCGAATACGGTTTCGACATTGTTTCCCATGGCGTCAGCGGTCAGAAACGCTTCGCGCGCCACTGGGATGTCGGAGGTTCCCGCAGACACCACCAAAATCTTGCCGAGTCCGGTCTTGGGAAGGGCTTTTCTTTGCCACACGATCATGCGGGCCGCCGGGTCATATGCGGCATCCGGCAGGCGCGCCCTTATCTCATCGGCCTTGATAGCGTCGACTCGCGTCACCAGAATAACCTGCTCCTGAACCTTCATGCGTTCCATGATGCCTGCAATATGATCCGCCGATTTGCCTTCGCCGAAAATCACCTCTGGAAAGCCCTTGCGCAGGCTGCGGTGATGATCTATATGCGCATAATCGATATCTTCCATGGCCAGATCTTCGAGGCGGGATTTGGCTTGAGCCACAGAGAGACGGCCCTTGGCAACGGCCTCGAGCAAATCGGTCAATAGGTGATGATTCATAGCAATCCGCTCCTTTCCAAGGGTGCTTTTTCACGCACGATAAGGCAAAACGTGACCTGGGTCACTCCCACCTCGATTCAATAAAGGTTGATACCATGCGCATCGTCGTCGTTATTCCATCGAGATATGGTTCTTCGCGATTCGAAGGCAAGCCACTTGCGTACATCGCCGGCAAACCCATGATTCAGCATGTCTATGAAAGCGCCTCCCGTGCCGACAAGATTTCCGAAGTCACGGTAGCCACCGACGATCGTCGCATCTTCGATGCAGTCAAAAGCTTCGGGGGCCGGGCATTGATGACCTCTCCGGCGCACCGTTCCGGAAGCGACCGTGTCGCCGAAGCGGTTGAACAAATGGGGCTCGAACCAGACGATATCGCCATCAATGTGCAAGGTGACCAGCCCATGGTGCGTCCGGAAGGTTTCGATGCGGTCGTCGAGCCACTGCTGCGCGACCCGGAGCTTGGCATGAGCACCCTGGCGTTCGAAATCACGGACCGTCAAGAATACACCAATCCGAAAGATTGTAAAGTCGTTATGGATTGCAACGGCGACGCGCTCTATTTTTCCAGAGCACCCATCCCCTGGGCCCGGGATGGCGGTGATGGTTTCACGGTGTTCAAACATCTGGGCGTCTATGCCTACACCAGAAAATTTCTACACATTTTTAATTCGTTGCCCAAAGGTCGCCTTGAACAGATCGAAAAACTGGAACAGCTCCGAGCCTTGGAATTCGGCCACCGCATCAAGGTCGTCATCTCGCCTTTCGACTCACCGGAAGTCGATCTTCCAGAGGACATCGCCCGTATCGAAAGGCTGCTCCGGATGGGTCAATGATTTCTCTGGACTTTGAAGAGGTCTGGACGATTGCGATGAGGACGAGTAGCCTGGAAGGTTGAAAGGGCAGAGGCGCCCGCCAAGATGAAAAGGCATGTCGACAGCCTCTGCTTTTGGAATCGATTTCTGCGCGATCGCCATCAGCAATGACGAGACGCGTCGTTCATTCTATTGCTGCAATGTCGGCACGACCAGAACAGGAACGGTCGTTTTTTTCAGGACCTTCTTGAGCGTTCCCTCCCCCAATCCGCTGGCGAGCAAGTGACGCTTCCGGTGCCCCAAGATGACCAGGTCGCACCCTTCTGTTTCCACCAGCCTTAAAATCTCTTCCGACACCGAACTGGCTTCGATGACCCGATCATTGATTTTCAGAGACTTGGTCGGGGATACCTTCATTTCGGCTTCACTGCGAAGGTGTTGGATGGTCTCCCTGAGCACGAGCGCTTCGCTACGTTTCCCGATGAGGATTTCCCGTGCATATTGGGCGTGTTTTTGCTCGAGTTGCTTATATGCATCGTCACCGACGGCCATCTTGACCAACTCGGTACCAAACGGTGAGGCGCCTTTTATGATGTGGACGATCAAAAGCTCCGCATGCTGCTTATCGGCAAGGGAGACGGCATATTCGAAAGCATATCTGGAAATTTTCGACAAGTCGGTGGCAAAAAGGATTTTGTTGATACTCGGCACCACGTTTCGTTCTCCATTTTAAAGAATGTAAAAATTTACATGGGCTTTGCAAGCCTTGCCCATTGGATTTGGTTTCCGTACTATAATACTTTTTCCGGCAGCCACAGGGCGATATCCGGAAAAACGATGATCAAAAAGAGCAGCAGGATCACCAGCAGAACGAAGGGCACCACCGACCAGTAGATATCCTGCATGGAGACGCCGTGGGGCTGGGCCAGCATTTTCATGTAAAAGAGATTAAAGCCGAACGGCGGCGTGATGTAACCCAACTCCATGTTGATCACAAAGAGAATGCCGAACCAGATCGGATCGAAGCCAAGGGATTCGACCAGGGGCAAGAATACTGGAATGCAGATCAAGAGAATGCCTCCCGGATCCATGAAACAGCCCAGGACCATCAGTACGGCCATCATGCCGATCAACATGATCCATCTACTGACTTCCAATCCGGTAAAAATCGAAGCCACCATTTCAGCGGCACCCATAGCGCTGTAGATATGCTGAAATAAGAGTGCCCCGAAAAAAATCCACATGATCATGGCCGTCATGCGGCAGGTATTGACCACCGAATCGTGAAAGATGCTCCAGGCAAAGCGCCGATTGACGATCAGCACGATCAACGCACCAAAGGCGCCGATGGCGGCCGCCTCCATCGCGGTACAGACCCCCATGTACATGAGGCCCAACACACAGGTGATCAACAGGATAGGAGAGATCACCGAAACCAGGCTGCGCAGTTTGGCCTCCATGGAGGAATCTTCCTCATCTGAAACCGCCGGCCCCATTTCCGGATTTTTGAGGCACCGAATGAAGATATACGCCATGAAGATCAATGACAGCAGTATGCCGGGAATCAACCCGGCCATAAATAGCTTGCCCACCGAAGCATTGGTCAAATATCCGTAAACGATCATCAGCACACTGGGCGGAATGAGAATCCCAAGGGTTCCACCTGCAGAGATGCACCCTACGGCGATCCTTTTATCGTAGCCCCGTTTGAGCATGGACGGCAGGGCGATCATCCCCATGGTAACGGTTCCCACCGCACTGATGCCGGCCATTGCCCCGAAGATGGCGCAAATGGCCACCGTTCCCATGGCCAGTCCGCCCCGGATCCGCCCGAACCAAAGATACATCATCTGGTAAAGGTCCTCGGCGATACCCGACCGCTGCAATAGATTGGCCATCAGCACAAATAGCGGAATGGCCAACAAAATCGGGCTGGTCCATCCCTGGTAGGCAGTGATCCCGACCAGGTACAAAGCATCCGGGCCCAGGTGCCAGACGGTAAAAAGAATGGCTACCGAGCCGAAACAAAATACCAGTGGGACGCCCAACGCCAGAAGGGTGATGAGGATGAGGAAAAATAAAATCGTTGTCCAGCCGAGTGCCATGGTTCAGAATCTCCTGCGGGTCTTGATTAGCGATTAGTTTTCAACTGGTTGATGATCCTTGCGGACGAGGAATGCGATATCCCGTATGAGGTTTGTCAACTGTTGCAGTAAAAATAGAAAAGCACCTATCGGGATGGCCGCCTTTGCAGGATATAAAGGTGCCGCCAGCAGACTGAACGAGGTTTCCTTCGTCTCCCAGGCCTCCCAGGCGACGGCACCGGCTTTCCAGATCAGTACGAGCAATACCGTGAAAAAACATATCGACGTGGCGATATTGACGATCGCTTTACGCCGGGGACTGAATTTCTCATATAAGATTTCGACATTCACATGGCCGTTGTTGATGGCCGTGAAGCCGCCGGCAAGTGCAACATAGATGCACAAGGCGTACTGGTTGATTTCCAGAACCCAGATGGTCGGCATATTGAACAGATAACGGACAACAACTTCATAGGTTAACGATAGCATCATGAAGATGGCCAGGTAGGAAACGATCCGCCCGGTCCATTCATTGGTCTTATCGATGAGTTTCAGGAAATTTTCAATCTGCATGGTCAGGGAAACCCCTTTTTGCCCTTGATCGGTAAGGTAAACCGATGGGGCGATCCGGCATGGGATGTTTGGTGCGCAGGGCCTCCTCCGATGATCAAGCGCCGGGGAAGGCCTGATGTTTTCAATTCGTTTCGTTGCCCCGGCAATGAGCGCCGGGGCAAGGATCGACCGAACAGGGAATGCAACCGTTATGATCCCTATTTTTCAGCCTTGTAAGCTCTGAGCATTTCGATGAGCTTGGCCGTGCCTTCGGACCGTTTGGAAACACCGTCCCAAATCTTCTGGCCCATGGCCTTGAGTTTGGCCACCTCTTCGGGTTTCATGCGATGGACCTCGATGCCAAACTTGTCCGGATTGGCGAGCATCTCCTGCTCCTGGGGATATTCTTTGGCCATGTACCATTCGTTCTGCAGACGGACATACTTGATCACGATGGGTTTGATGTCTTCCGGCAGCTTGGTCCAGGCTTTGCTGGAGACATATACATTGCTGGTGGGGGATCCAAGTATCGGCGGAAGGATGGCGTGCTTGGCCACCTCTTTGAGGTTCATCGTCTGCATGGCCAGATAGGGAAAAATCGTGCCGTCCACAGTGCCTTGCTGCAGCGCAAGATACTGATCTTCGGTGGGAAGGGATACCGGTTGGCCGCCCATCATCTGAACGATCGATCCGAAGAACCCGAACGAACGGATTTTTTTACCCTTGAAATCGGCGGTGGCGGTGGCCGGGAATGTGGTCATGTAACCATATGAGTTTCCGGCATGGATGGCGAGCAGTTCAGCGCCGCGCTTGCGGTAGGCTTCCTGCACGATTTTAAAGGCTTCGCCATCTTTGTAGGTTAACCAGAAATCGTCCAGTTCGGCTTTGTTTTCCAAGGCGAACGGCATACCGAACTCAACCAGTCCTTCGGGAATCTTGCCCGAATTGTAAATGCCGGAGCCGCCGGCCATTTCCAACACGCCGTTGACAACCGCATCGAACATTTCGACCGTACCGACGATTTCTCCCGGACCGAACAGCTTGATTTCAAGCCGGCCGTTGGATTCCTGCTTGATCATGTCGCACATTTTTTGAAATGCAGGGTGCTGACCGGTGCTGGTGGCCCAAGCCGACTGTAATCGCCAGATCATCGGCTTATCGCCTGCCGCGGCAACCCCGGAGAAGCAGATTCCCATAAGCGACACGACCGCCCAAAGGAAAACGATTCTGAACCTTTTGTTTTGCAACATCCTATCCTCCTGATTCTTTTTGACAGTTAAAAAACTTTTGAATTCTGTTTTTAATGGGCTATTATTAACGCAAGATTCAATAACGATGCAAGAAAAATAAGTTGAATAAATTTTTATAAAATACGTAATATAACGAAAATTAAGGAATTAATAATATTTTTGAGGTCCATAAAAAATAGACCAGGATTGAATTATACTTTCATTTAGATATTCTTAGTGTTAATTTCTAATCGATTCACCGGCTGTTTGGTTTCATTATAGTGTTGGATCCACAGCAACCCTCTTTAGAAAAGGCCTGAATATGGATGTGATGGGCACAAAAGAGCAGATACTCAATGCGGCGGTTCGGGTCATGGCGGCCAAAGGGCAAGATGCCTCGATCGGAGAAATCGCCGAGGCGGCAGGCGTCAACGTATCCCACATCTATCATTATTTCAGCAACAAGGAGGATTTACTGTTCCACACGGCCGGCGCCTATCTGAAGGACCGGATCCCCAATTTCAAGCGAAGGCTGGAGGGCATACGCGAACCCGTCAGTCTTTTGACCAAGTTGATTTGGGAGCAGCTGAAGTTCCATGAAAACAATGCCAATTATGCCAGATTCACCCTGTTCGAATGCCGCTCCAGAAAAGCCTTTTTTAAGCACGAGGCCTTTCGCTACTTTTTCGAATGGACCCAGATTACCAAACAAATATTGACCGACGGAAAAGAGCAAGGCGTGTTCTCGTCCGAAGTTTCCACAGCCGTTGCGCGCGATATCATTCAGGGATTGATGGATGTCGAAAACATCATGTTTTTCGCGGACAAACAAAAAAGCAGTTTTGTGGATGACTATGACGGCATCGTGGATCTGGTTCTGGCGATGATCGGCATAGAGGATCAAGCCACGGTGGACAACAAGAACAAGCAAACCAAGATCATTAATGCGGCTGAAAACCTTTTTGCGCAAAAAGGGTATGGAAAAACCACCACCTTGGAAATTGCCAAAATGGCTGAAATGGCCGAACGCACCCTCTACGAACATTTTCAGAACAAAGAAGATATTTTGTTTACGACGCTGGAACAACGCTTCAAGGGGCACCAGGAAAAGGTGGATGCGCTTTTCCGCATCGAGAAACCGCTGGACAGACTCGGACGGTTTATTTGCTATTTCTTTACCATCTACCTGAAGCAACCCGCCTTTGCCAAGACACTGATACTCGACGGCATCTTCAATCCCAGGTTCTACCATTCCAAGGCGTATGATGCCTTCGAAACCTATCTGGCCGTCATCGACGATATCCTCTATGACGGCAAGGCCAGCGGCCAGATCACCGGCGGGGTCGACCATCGCATTTTCAAAAATATGTTTCTCGGCATTTTCAGCAACACGATGCTGCGATGGCACTTCGCCGACGAGCGGAACCTGGATATCGACATGGCGAGGTGGATCAAAGAGGTGGCCTTTCTGTTGACCCGTGCGGTGAAATCTCACCAAGTTCAACCCTGACGGCGCCGTAAGAAGCCCGATATCTGCGTTGCGCTCATCCCGTTGTCCTTTCGGCGTACGACAAGTACGCCTCAGGACACGGAATTTCGCGTGCCTTGATCTTGAACTTCTTTCGGCGCCGTCAATCTACGGCTTTTGCGAATCCAAAATTATCTGGAAATGGTGTGTTCCTCGATGGCCGAAGCAGGGGGGGGGCGGGAGACTGACCAACGGAAGGGGCCTGCTGGGTGCCGGGCGTCGATGCTGCAGGGGGGGTGGCGGCTGGCTGAGCTGCCCGGCCGATCTGTTTTTTCAGAGCATCGATCGTTTGTTGCATCGCATCGAGCTTGGCTTTTACCTCACTGGACACCTTAAGCGTTTCGAGCCGAAGCGCCAGATCCATGGCAGGTTTATCGATCTTGTTCTTCTCGAGTTCCGCCAGCAACCGATTGATGTCGGCCATACGCTGCTCTGTTGCCGCCACATTCGCCGTCAATTGATCCATCTGTTTTTTGAGCTCAGTGGTGATGGCGGCCATCTGTTGGCTTGCCTGATTGGAGGCATCAACCATCCCGTTTATCTGGCGGACAAGGTCATCACGTGTCGAATCGAGTTCCTTTTTATCGATTTTATTCTTGATGCCCTGCTGCACCTGGTTCAGCGTCTCCTGGAGCTTCTGCAACCGCACGTGAACGGCCGCAGCACTCTGATCACTTTGCGCGATCATCCGGGTCATATCATCTTCGAGTTTAGCCTGGCGCACCGACAAGGAAGAGAAGCGTGATTCGAGGTCGGCGGACAGCTTTTGAAATTCGATCATGCCGGTGTCTTCGGTGCGAACCACACGCTTTTTGATATCCAGGTAGGTGATCACCAGAACGATCACGATCAATACCGGAATCATGATCGAGATGAGCGTGACCCGCTGGCTGATCTTTTCCAGCCGCAGCTCATTGATCTCCGCGGGGATTTCAGACTTTTCGGCGGTTTCGACCAGATCTTCCGAACGCAACTTGAACTGTTCGTTATCTTCGAGGCGATCGTTCATCTTTTATTTTCCTGATGGTTATTCCCATTCAATGGTGCTGGGCGGCTTCGAGCTGATGTCATAGACCACACGGTTGACGCCGCGCACTTCGTTGATGATCCGGTTGGAGATGCGGCCCATGAGGCTGTGGGGCAGTTTTGCCCAATCCGCAGTCATGGCGTCCTTACTGGTGACCGCCCGGATGGCCACAATGTTTTCGTATGTGCGGCTGTCTCCCATGATACCGACACTTTTGAGAGGTAGCAATACGGCAAAGGATTGCCAGAGCTTGCGATAAAAACCGGCCTCCCGAATCTCCTCGAGCAGGACGGCGTCCACTTCCCGGAGTACCTGCAGGCGTTTTGAGGTGACTTCACCAATGATACGAATGGCCAATCCAGGCCCCGGGAAAGGCTGGCGCCAGACCAGATCGGAACCGAGCCCAAGTTGAGCGCCCAGTTTGCGAACCTCATCCTTGAAAAGATACTGGAGCGGTTCGACCAGTTTGAGTTTCATTCGCTTGGGAAGACCGCCGACATTGTGATGGGACTTGATCACCGCGGTAGGGCCGCCGAATGCCGAGCGAGATTCGATCACGTCCGGGTAGAGCGTTCCCTGGGCCAGAAAGTTAGCCCCTTCTATCTTGCGTGCTTCGGCCTCGAAGACTTCCATAAATATTCTGCCGATGATCTTTCGCTTCTTTTCCGGGTCGGCCACCTTGGCAAGTCCATCAAGAAACTTTTTCCCTGCGTTCACATAGCGGATATTGAGCCTCAAATGCTCTTTGAACACCACCTTGAGCTTGTTGGCCTCGTCTTTGCGCAGCAAGCCGTTGTCGACGAAGATGCAGGTCAGATGGTTGCCAATGGCCTTTTGAATCAACATGGCGGTCACCGTGGAATCCACGCCGCCACTGAGGCCCAGTATGACTTTGTCGTTGCCCACCTTTTCTTTGATCTCGGCCACGGCACTTCGCGCAAAGGCTTTCATGCTCCAATTGCGCCTGCAGCCACACACATCGAACAAAAAGTTGTGCAGCATCTGCTTGCCCTTTTTGGTGTGAGCCACCTCGGGGTGAAACTGGAGAGCGAAAAATTTTTGAGTTTCGTTTGCCATTGCGGCAACGGGGGTGTTGTCGGTTTTAGCCGTCACATCAAAACCCGTTGGCAATTGAGAAATGGAATCCCCATGACTCATCCAGACCTGGCTATGATCGGGTATGGACGAAAATAGTGCATCGGACTTGCAGATATTGAGTGCCGCAAATCCATATTCACGCTTCTGCGCTCGTTTGACAGTACCGCCAAGGGTATCGACCATAAAGTGCATGCCATAGCAGATCCCCAGAACAGGCAGCCCGAGATCGAATATACGCTGGTCGATCCTGGGACTGTTTTTTTCGTATATGCTCGCCGGTCCACCGGATAGAATGATGCCCTGAAGATCCATCTCCCTGATGCGCTCGATCGGGAGTGTCGGCGGTTCGATGATACAGTAAACACCACACTCACGGACCCGGCGGGCGATCAATTGGTTGAATTGGGAACCGAAATCAATGATCAGAATCATCGTCTTCCTTTACTCAGTATATATAATGATGAAAAGCAGTTAAACGGTTTGCGAAATCAGCCTGAATATGGTAGACAGCGCGAAAAATGTCAATAATTTTGATTTATGAACCGAGTCAACAGGCTCCTTGACGGTCTGAAATGATTGTACAAATTTACGAAATCCAGACACCACGCGAAGCCGAGGAGATGATTCGATTGGAGGTGGATCACATCGGCAGTGTGATGTTGGATCCATTTCCTGAGAGCCGGTTTGACCTCAAACAGACGATAAGGACCGTGCAGCAGGCCGGATGTAAAAGCAGCCTGATTCCGCTCTTTAACGATGTGGATGCCATATCGCGGATGGTCGAGGAACTCAGTCCGGATATGTTGCACTTGTGTGAGACCCTCGGGTCTGTCGAAAAGGATCGAGATGGCGTCTTTGCTGCCTTGGATCGACAAAGAACATTGAGAGAACGATTCCCCGAAATTGAGTTGATGCGTTCCATCCCCATTGGTCAGCCCGGCAGAGCGGATCGATGGGGTACGTTGAAACTGGCGGCGCTATTCGAACCGATCAGCGATTGGTTCCTGACCGACACCATATTGTCGACCGACACGCCTGATGTAGAAATAGCGCAGCCGGTTCAGGGGTATATCGGCATCACCGGCATGACTTGCGACTGGGCCGTCGCCAATGCCCTGGTACGCAGCAGCCGTATACCCGTCGTTTTGGCCGGCGGTATTGGACCGCATAATGTCGCAGATGGTATCCGAAAGGTAAAACCCGCCGGTGTGGACAGCTGTACATTGACCAATGCGCTCGATTTGGAGAATCGTCCGATTCGGTTCCAAAAAGATCTTGAAAAGGTGAAATCCATGGTCTTGGCCGCCCGAGAGAGTGACACGGCCCATCAGGTTGCATCAATACGTCAGTAACGTCTGGACAACCGATTTGAATCCAAAAGATAACCTGTAAGGAGGATATCCCCAATATGTTAGAAAGTGGTGATCTGCGCAAAGGCACAAAATTGGAAATTGACGGCGAACCCTATGTGATTGTGCAGTTTGAATTTGTAAAGCCAGGCAAAGGACAGGCACTATACAAATGCAAACTCAAGAACATGGTGACCGGAGCCCAATTCGACAGGACCTATCGGTCGGGTGAAAAGTTTACACCTGCCGACTTGGAAGAGGTCCAGATGGAGTATCTCTATTTTGACGGCAACAGCTACTGCTTCATGAACAACACCACCTATGAGCAGGAAATGCTGACCGCGGACCAGGTCGGAGAGGGCAAGGCATTTTTAAAGGACAATACCGTATGCAACGTTCTGCTCTTTCAAGGCCGCCCCATCGGGGTCACGCTACCCAATTTTGTCGAGCTTCGGGTGACCCAGGCCGAACCGTGGGCCAAAGGAGACACAGCCAGCGGGAGCACCAAACCGGCCACCCTGGAAACCGGCCATGTGGTCCAGGTGCCGCCGTTTGTAAACGAAGGAGAGCTGCTTCGGATCGACACCCGCAGCGGTGAGTATGTAGAACGGGTTAAAGAATAGCAGGGTGCCGTTACTTCGGCAATTCGGAAGCGTGTGGCAGCAGGGCAGGGCTGTTTTCTTCCAGCTGACGCACAATATACTCTTTGATCCGGTTGCCGTCCATCGATTTGACGATCACCTCAAACCCGCGCAGGGTAAACGTTTCATTTTCCGTGGGAATACGACCGATCTGTTCGAGTACGTAGCCTGAAAAGGTGTCGTACTCGGCGGATTCGGGTATGTTCATGCCGATCACTTCGTTGACCTCTTCGATATCGGTCTTGCCCAACACAATCCACTCTTTGTTTTTTCGTTTGGTAATCAGGCGTTCTTCCTTATCGGTTTCGTCCCTGATCTCGCCGACCAGTTCTTCGAGCGCATCTTCAAGGGTGATCAAACCGGAAACCCCGCCATGCTCATCGACAACGATCGCCATATGGTTTTTCCGTTTTTTGAACTGTCTCATCAACGAATCCAGTTTTTTGTGCTCGGGAACGAAATAGGGCGGGCGCATCAGCTTTCTGACGTCCGACAGTTGATTGTTGGCCGCATAATCCGCCAGCACATCTTTGATGTTCAGGATGCCGACCACATTGTCGATGGTATCTTCAATCACCGGAATGCGGGTGAATCCCGATTCGGTAATGGTTTTTAAATCCAGCGGCTTGTCCGCTTCGATAACGAACATATCGGCTCGAGGGGTCATTATTTCAGAGGCATTGGTGTCGTCAAATTCGAAGATGCGGTGAATCAACTGCTGCTCTTCCGCCTTGATCTCGCCCTCCTCTCGCACCACCTCCACGAAGGTCATCAATTCTTCCTCGGTCACGGTGGGCGTCTTCTTGATGCGCCCCGTGAGTTTGGGAATGAAGTCGAGAATAAAGACGATGGGACGGCAGAAAAGGGAAAACCAGTATATGGGAAAAATAATCATGCGGGCGATCAGAACGTTGTTCCGAGTGGCTACGGACTTGGGGAATACCTCTCCGAAAACGAGGATCAAAAAGGTCATCACCCCGGTGGCGATACCGACCGCATACCCCGGAAAGAGCTTGAGGGCCAGTTTGGTGGCCAGAGCGGAAGCCGCCACGTTGACCACGTTGTTGCCTATCAGAATAGTGGTCAGCAAACGATGCGGATTGTCCTTCAGCTGGTTGATCAGTTCATAGGCGCGGCCGCCGGTCTTGGCGAGATAGCGCGCCTTGGTGCGGCTGATCGAAAAAAGAGCGGTTTCGGCGGATGAAAAAAAGCCGGATAGAACGAGAAGAATCACCAGTGCGACGACTTGTTCCGTCATGAGATCATGCTTCCTGAATGTGATGCGCAAAAAAACCGGGCGCAGGCTGTATGAACATGGCGTTGTACCAGGCAGATGAGGCAGGTGTGTTTTTGATACAGATGATCGATGTTATCCAGGTGGATAAGTGGGGGTCGTCCAAGACTTGCTTTTTCCTCCAGAGCAGGGCAATCTATCCTGCGATTCTTTATTCGGTACGGATGCATTTATATCAAAAGCAACTGTACTTTCAAGCAAATAATAGAAGACCCAAGGCAGATCGCCAGACACTTTTTATAGTTTTTAACTCATTGTAATCAATTGGATATCAAAAGCATCAGCGAATACATTGACGCACTCGTCAATGCACCCCGTTTCAAATCCCAGGTAAAGGCGCACCATCGCCGGCCATCCAGGCCGGGCTGCATCTGCACAGCTGACGGCGTACTGTCCAATTCGCTATACGGGCTGTTGAATCGGCTGGGCATCGAAAATCTTTATCGTCATCAATGCGAGGCCCTATCCGCCATAGACGAGGGTAAACATACGGTGGTAGCTACCGACACCGCGAGCGGCAAGAGCCTGATTTACAACCTGGCCATGTTGCGAGCGTTTGAGACCGATCCCCAGACGCGTGCGCTTTATGTTTTCCCGCTCAAGGCCCTGGCACAAGATCAGCTGGCCGCCTTTTACCGCTGGTCAGCACAGATGTCCCCATCCATACCGCGGGCGGCCATCTATGATGGAGACACGACCGACTACCAACGCAAGAAAATACGACAGCACCCGCCCAATGTCTTGATGACCAACCCCGAAATGGTGCATTTGTCACTTTTGCCGTTTCACGATCGCTGGCATGCACTTTTTGCCCATATGCGACTGGTGGTCATCGACGAAGTCCACACCTATCGCGGCATGCTGGGCAATCACATGGCACAAATTCTACGTCGATTGCTACGTGTTTGCCACCATCACGGCGCCTCTCCGCTCTTTATCTTTACTTCCGCAACGGTAAACAATCCATCCCAGCTGGCCAGTGCACTGGTCGGTATGCCGGTCCATGCCATCACCGAAAACGCCGCTCCCAGCGGCCAACGCCACATGGTTCTGATGGATCCCGAGGATCGTCCTGCACATGTGGCCATCGCTTTGCTCAAGGCCGCCTTGGCCAGGGAACTGCGAACCATTGTTTATACGCAATCCAGAAAGCTGGCCGAGCTTGTGTCGGTATGGTCCCGGGAGCAGTCGGGACGGTGGCGGGATCGCATCAGCGTTTATCGGGCCGGGTTGTCGCCCGACAATCGGCGCGATATCGAGCACCGATTGAAAAGCGGCGAACTGCTGGCCGTGGTCAGCACCAGCGCCCTGGAACTGGGTATCGACATCGGTGATCTGGATCTGTGTATTCTGATCGGCTATCCCGGCTCGATGATATCCACCTGGCAACGCAGCGGGCGTGTCGGTCGCCAGGGCCAGCCATCGGCACTGATCATGATCGCCGTGGAAAATGCGATTGACAAATTTTATATGGCGCACCCCGACGCATTTTTCCACGGAAAAGCCGAGGCGGCCGTGCTCAACCCCTACAATGGCGTCGCTTTGCGGGGACATCTGGTTTGTGCCGCCGCCGAATTGCCATTGGACGTCGACGAAAGCTGGCTCCAGGCGCCAGAGGTGGAAACCGAGGTGTTGCGACTGGAACACAGCGGGGTGTTGAAACGCTCGGCAGACGGTATCCGCTTGCACAGCCACGAAAAAAGACCCCATAGACGGATCAGCTTGCGCGGCGCCGGTGAACGCTACCAGATCATCGACGCCGAAAGGGATCGACCCATTGGTGAAATCGATGGGCATCGGGTCTATCGGGACACGCATCCCGGCGCAATCTATCTCCACCAGGGAACGACTTATCGAATCGAAACAGTGGATGACAGGGCGCATTGCGTGCATCTTCTGCCGGTGGAGGTGGACTATTACACACGTGTGCGAAGCGTCAGCGATGTGGAGATCATTCGTGTTCACGACAGCAAGGCGATCGGATGGGCGCACATGTTCCTGGGGGAAATCAGGATTACCGACACGGTCTTTGCCTATGACATGATACAGAGCGTCAACGGTCGTATTTTGAAACAGATCCCCATCGATGCCCCGCCGGTTTCCTTCGAGACCCAGGGCATCTGGATCGATATCCCCGGCCGAGCCTGCCGGGAACTCCAACGGAAGCCGTTCGACCTGCTTGGCGCCCTGCATGCGGCCGAACATGCTCTTATCAGCATGATGCCTTTACGGGTTCTGGCGGACCGCAACGATGTGGGCGGCATCTCCACTGCGTATCACCCCCAGACCACAAATGCCGCCATTTTCATCTATGACGGCGTACCCGGCGGTGCGGGATTCAGTGAGCAAGTCTTTCTGCAAGCCGCGGAGTTGATGGACATCACGATTCAGGCCATCGAACGCTGCCCTTGCGAAGCAGGATGCCCGGCCTGTGTCCATTCACCCAAATGTGGTTCGGCCAACCACCCGATCGATAAAGCCGGTGCGGCCGCACTCCTTCGAATCATCAGACGACCTGCAGGCCCCGGAACAGCGGAATCGTCCGTCCTGACCCTCCAGCCACCGATCGGTGCTAAGCCCGATGATATTTTCAGGCATCCTGAATCGTTCGGTGTTTTTGACCTCGAAACCCAACGGTCGGCCGCCGAAGTCGGTGGCTGGCATATGGCGCACCTGATGCGGATCAGTTGTGGCGTGGTGTATGACAGCCGAACGGATCAATTCTCAGTTTACACAGAGGATCAGATCGAGAACTTGATCGCGCATTTGAAACGGCTCGATCTGGTGATCGGTTTCAACAGCAAACGATTCGACTACAAGGTGCTCAGCGGTTACAGCCGTTTCGACTTCTGGCAACTGCCCGGATACGACGTTCTGGAATCGGTGAAAAACCGGTTGGGATATCGGCTATCCCTGGATCATCTCGCAGAGGCCACCCTGGGCGCACGAAAAAGTGCGAGCGGTCTCGATGCCCTCAGGTGGTGGCAGCAAGGCCGCATCGAAAAAATCATCGACTATTGCCAAGTGGATGTTCGAATCACCCGCGATTTGTATCTATTCGCCAGGGAAAACGGATACTTGATGTACCGCGATCGAGACGGGGGCAAATTCAGAGTCCCGCTTGGCGCGTCACCCTGAACGCCGATCTGCGACCACACCCACCGGAATCGCCCATTCACACCCTGCATGCCGGCGCCAGTCGCCGGTCATACATGGAGCCGACGCCATATTCCTTGCGTCGCATGAAGCGTTCTCTGGCCGGACCGATAATCTGCATCTCGGGATGCGAGTTTTGCACGTCGATAGCGATGGCCATCTCTTTGGTGCATCCTGTGCTGTAGGTGGCATCCTTGCCCACCCATTCCGGCGGTATTTTCTGGTTCATGATCTGGAAGGCGGTGACAATATCGTCATAGGTCTGAAACCGCCAGATATCGATCATGCCGCTGCGCTGTACAATTTCCCACATGAACATCAGATCGTCTGCATCCATGCCGGGTTCGTAATACTGGGAGGGGTTGATGATAAAGGTCAACGA